>JAVYSI010000021.1:0-10890 GCA_038729265.1 Methanothrix sp.
GAATGCCTGCCTTCAACCACTGGTTTCTCATGCCCGTCAAATTGTCAATACCAGAGCAACGGTCCAACTAACGGTTGCCCAACAGGCTATATTGCGTGCTCTCCAAGCACAACGCCTCCTAAAATAACGTGCGGCTTCCTGCCTCCCAGCCTTGCGAAGAGCCTAGGTTCCAGCGAGCCTTGGTATTGTCCTATAAATCAATCGCTATATCTCTCATGGCAGAAAGACATACCCTTAGCATTTATAGTGGTTATGATAGCCTTCCTCATAGCTGGTGGGATATTCATGGTCGGCGCCGGAATTAAAAATAACAGGATACGCAACTTCGGCATAGGAGAACTCTACGAGGCGGTTGCCAGCGCGATAATAGTTGCACTTTTCATTTACCTCAGCGCCGTGATATTCGGCTTGATACCTGGGGTTTTCGTAGGTGCGATAAACCCATATGCTACTTCTTTACATCTTATAACCACTACAATAAATTCGGCTGAAAACGTTTATTCAGGCCTGTTCCACGCCTATGATTACGATATGTTTCTAACTACATTAAGCGTTGACTTGAGCGTACCTTCGATACCGCAATTCAGTATCACTAAAACCGTGGTTAGATTCTCTCTGCTTTCTCTCGACATATACTTCATAGAACCTACAGCAGTAGTGTCAGGGTTTATATATGACGGGATACTGGCTCTATACGCTGAATACTATCTAATAGTATTCTTTGCAGTGGCCGCGATACCAGTTTTCCTTATACCTGGTGTGATATTAAGGGCCCTGCTTCCCACAAGGTCGTTGGGAGGCATACTAATAGCCTTGGCTGCCGGCTTCTATTTCGTAATGCCCCTGCTCTTTGCAGTTGCTTTCTATTTCACTGCCCCGCATCTTGCAACGCAGATGAACAACGTCGCAGCCCTGCTCAACAGGTATAGCGTCGGTCAGGGCGCAGTGAACAACGCCGTGACTCCAACAAGCCCACTTGTGACGACGCTATCTAGCATAAACAACTCTCTGAACAGTTTCTGGCTGCTGATATTGTTCTATCCTGCGCTTATAAGCGCAGTCACATACGCTTTCGTAGTTCAACTTGCAGATTTCATAGGAGGTGCGTCACGCATGAGCAGCAGGGCGCGTTCCAAGTTCATATGAAACGACAGAAAAGGTGCAATGGATATATATAGGTAAATTTATTAACCTTTAAAACAATATGGTAGTGATTTGATGGTAAATTATGTGGGGATGTTCGTAGGGTTAATTCTGGCATCTGCAGTGCTCATGGGCATAGTGATGTTCGTCCCTTCGTTGCTGCTTCCTTCATATATAAAAATAATACTGTTCGTGATCTCGCTCATACTGGATGCAACGGCATTCACTTCTAGATATTACTCTTACTTGATCGGCCCTCTTATGAAACACAGAAAGAAGCATGTAATACTGAGCAACGAGAACCCTTACTGGTTGGCACAGTCGGGCGATACCATACTGCGCAAGAACGGAGAAGATTTTATAGCCACGGTGTACATATCCATACCTCTTTATAGGTCGGCTACGGAAATGGAGGACGACGAAAAGCTGGATTTTGCACAGCAGATAAGCAGGTTGGTCGGACTTTCCAAGGATCCAGTAAGGTATACAACAGAACTCTACATAATGAACAAGGACTCATACATACAAAAGCTAAGGGAAAGGATAACGATGACAGAAAACGAGGAGGCAGATCTTCAAGCTAAGGACGCACCAAAAAGTGAGCTTGACAGGGTACGGGGTAAACTTGCAATGTGGCGCAATATGCTGGATAGCATAGGCAAGGGTTTCTCCTTCGAACTTAGCACGTACATGACAGTATCTGCAGCTGGCACCAAGGAATACGAGGCGTCCAGCCTTGCCCAACAGAAAGCCAAAGAGCTTATGTCTGGGGTAGGCTCTATATTCGGTGTTCCGCCTAGCATAATAACAGGCCCGGACCTGCTGAGGTTTGTCGAGCCTGAATATCTGTTGCCAATATCCACAGTGACTGAGCAGATAAGCAAGAATATACAGGAGCAGGTGATATAATGGACGAAACAAAGCTTGTATTTCTTCTCTTTTCTCTTATAATAGTGCTTTTCGGATTCCTGGCCCTGCACGACTTAGGCACTGGCATACTTTATTACATAGGGGTATTGCTCCTCCTGATAACTACGCTTTTCATATTGGCGATGAACTGGATAGACGCAAAACTCTTTTCGACAATAACATCAATATTCGGGATAACGTTTCAGCCAGCCAAGGATTATACAATAAACAAGCACCAGAACGCAGTGATAAAGGAAGTTAATGGTATATTCTACGCCACAGGTTACATCACTGCCAACCTGTTCGCTTATACATTTAGGGAAGAGACCGCCCCAGAAGATGATGAGGAGAAGATGATAAATGCGCCGGAACTATGGGAGCGAATAGTGATGAACATAAATTTCCCGTTCAAGTTCCACGTCCTCGCTTCTGGGCTAGACGTCCAGAACATAAGGGATGAGCTCGAGGGAAAGCGCTCTTATCAGGAATTTCAGCTGTCGAGAGCAATGCAAAACAACTCAAATGAGGTCGCCTTAACGGACATAAGGAGGCGTATGAACATGATACAGGCTAAGATAGACAGGATATCGCAGGGAGAAAAGCCGATTGCAACGATAATGTATATAGAGACCACTGCAATAGGCGTAAGCGAGAAGGCCGCCGTGGATGCGCTCGACGCCCAAGTGAACCAGCTCAGGCTGTCATTCAGCTCAATGGACGTCGAGACCTCCAGGATAATCGGACGCGAACTTTATTCGCTTTTCAACTTCAATTTCTCTTTGCCTACGGAGTTGAAGCAGCTTTCCGCCATGTTTGATCAACAGAGCTGAGGTTATACGAATGAGCATATTAAAATTGCAGAATATAATGAGCAATGAGGTAGGGAAGAGGGCTTTCCTGTCTAGACCTCCAGAGCCGCCTGCGAACATACTAATAAATGACCCGTTCCAGGCAATATTCATAGGCAATACAAAACTGTTCAAGGTCCCGTTCAGCTGGTCGTTCACGAACCTTACAAATCCACACATAGCAGTTGTGGGAATCACTGGAGCTGGAAAGAGCTACTTCGTCAAGACGTTCCTCATAAGAGCCAGTTATATATGGAATACGAACGCCGTAATAATAGACTGGGCTGCTGAATACCGCGCCTGGGTAAAGCAGAGCGACGGCATAATAGTCTCGCTTGGAAAGGGCGACTACCTTAACATCATGGATCTTTCAGGCATGAAGCCGCTCGATAGGGTAAAACAGATACTATCGTCGTTCGAGATACTTACTGACATAGCGTCGTATCCGGAGCAGCGCAGGCTGACGGAAGAAGCTATAGAGCAGTCATATACGAATGCAGGCTTTGTTCTCGCAGAACCTGCGCCTGAAGATAAAGATGCTCCGACCCTCAAGGATGCCATATCTATACTCGAAGAGCAGTTGCAGGAGGGCACATACGAATACCCTGCAGAACTGGAAAATGCCATATACAGATTAAGGCAATTTGCGCGTGAGGGAGAAGATTATTTTGCAAGGAAGAGCACGGTCAATCTGGAAAAACTGGCAAAATCCGGTCTTGTCGACATAGATCTGTCTGGCCTTCCGGACGAGAGGTTCAGGGCCCTTGCCGCCCTTTTCATACTGCAGACTCTTAAGGAGCGCATGCGTTTCGAGGGATGGAGCGAAACAAAGGGGCTAAAGACTCTCGTTGTTCTCGATGAAGCATGGAAGATAGCCGGAGACGAGAAGAGCGACGCTGTAATGATTGTAAGGGAAGGCAGGAAATACCAGTTCGGCCTCATAGTTGCATCACAGAATCCTACAGACATAAACGAAGCCATATTCTCGAACGTCGGCACCACGTTCATACTTAGGATAAGGTTTGAAAAGTTCCTGGATTACATACAGGGCTCTATAAACTTCTCGGATTTCATACGCTCGGAGATAAGCAAGTTTGGCGTGGGCCAGGCTGCGGTCAACATGGCATTCCAGACGTCGCTGCGCTTCCCTGAGATATTCGTCCTGGACAGGGTCCGTGGAGAGGAGCCGTTATACGTATATACGCTGGACATAACTGATATACTGACACAGAGCGAACTTTCCGCCGGAATAATACAAAAAGACTACCAATTCGAAGAGGAAGAGCTCAAGAACAAGTTTATAGAATATAACATAAGTACTGAAGCCATAAATTCGATATTCAAGGTACTCAACGATCAGAACAGGTCTTCGAAGATACTTGACTTTATACGCCTGCTGATGTCAAACGGCATAACTACCGAGGACGTAGTGCAGTTCCTCAAGAATCTGAGCATAGAAGACCTTCTGATAACAAGGATAATGTCATCTGTAGGTGTTGTTAATGGCTAAGGATACGTTTACGATAAGCAGGCAGGAGCTGAGGCGCATACTCACGATATACAAGGTGGACGAATCTAGCATGGCAAAGCTCTTCTCTGACATGGAAAAGGCGCACAGGCACATAAACGCGATAGCGTTTGCTGGCATGCTGGAAAAGATAAACCTAAAGAGGGATGCAATCGTCAACATTTTGAGAAGACTGGGCATGGATGACGTCACTATAAACAATACAATAGAAGGGATGGACGAGCAGAAACTGCTTGCGGAATCTGGAAGGATTTTTGAAGCCACAATCAATTTTAGCTGATGATGATGAAGAAGGAGACCAGATGCATAATATGCGGCAAGGAGCTTAACGGGCTCGAGGTAAAAGACGATTATGTTATAAAGTCAATGCGCTGGTTCAAGCGCAACGTGACGCATAATGAGAAAAACTACAGGCTAGTGGTATGCAAGGATTGCTATGTGAAATACAAGAAAGCAAGGGATTCATATAATTCCAAGACTATATCATATCTCGCCATAGGTGTAATATTTGCCGCGCTGCTGATAATAACTGGTAGGAGCCTCGGTGCAGTTGTGGCTGGAATTGCCATAATAATATTGATGTACGCGCTATCGCTGCTCAGCTATATGCCTGGCTTGAAGCAGCAGGCTAAAGATATACCAAAGGGTGCAGGGCAACAAATATAAGAATGAACTTTTAAATTGGTGTTGTAAATTGGTATTGTAGATAACCTAAAGGTTTTCTGATGGCTGAAACAGGATTGATAGAACCGAAAATTGCAGAATTCTCACTAAAAGCTACACTTACGGGAGATTTCCCCAGCATAGCCCAAAGGTTTTCGACTTTGCAGATGTTTTCCGTCAAAATGGAGCAGGACAATAGCCTTGTTCTGCTAAGTGTGGAAAGCAGGGACATGCAGAAGAATCCCTTCCTTTTCTTCATAATAACTCTCAAGCCAGATTCTATATTGGTGCAGTATTCCATAGCATTGGACACGAGCGAAAAGATGAGGAAGCTGTATGTGTTGAAGAACCTGCTTGGCTTGCTTTCGCTAATAACAGATTTGTATTATGCTGACCCTGCAGGGTTATACCAGTATGTAGATTCGACTATAGACGACGTGCTCGGTTCGCTCTCGCAGAATTACAGTGCTTTATTCAACAATTACGACTCACTTTTCAACGAGTACAGGGAGCTGAAGCGCCTCAACATAGAACTTACAGCGTCAAACAAGAATCTTACAGTACAGGCTACACAGGCAGTTTCGGAAAACAGGGAACTCAAAGAAAGGCTAAAGCAGCTAGAAACATATTCTGACGAATCGCTCATGGTGATGTTAGAAGATTGGATAGACGCCCATAACAGCACTATAGATATAATTGAATTCTCAAAATCATATAAGATACCTGCTCCAAGGATAGAGCAGATGCTAAACAAGATGGTAACCATGGGTTACATAGAACTCAAGGGTTGAACTATGAAATACATAGCTAGAGTCAATAAGCGTGTCAAATACATAAGGGTCTACGAGATAGTGAAAAGAGTAGGCCCAAAGCAAAACTTCCTCACGCGCCTTTTCGTTAAGGCGCTCACCAAAAAAGAGGATAAATGACGGTGCATCAACATTGGCGAATTTCAAAAAACTTGTAATAATTATTGCCGCAATATTTGTAATTGCAATTGTGGCCAGCGGATTTTATCTCTCTTCGGAGCTCAGCCATATACATATTACTCCTGCTCCTCCACCTGTAGTATTGCCTACATCTCTGAGCACTTACGTGAGTTATCAAGCACTTCTTGATAACAACGAATCCCAGTTTGTTGTCCCATACGCAGAGCTTTCCTATTCAGTCTCAAACCTTACAAAATTGTACATAAATGTTTCACTTCTTAAATCGAAATTTCCAACTAAGGTTTACATGCTGAATGCATCCCAATCCGGGTGCGTAAACTGTGGCAACTTCCAAGCCTTTTTGGATGGAGTTCAATCGGACCTTGCACTCTACGGGCTTACATCCGAAGTGGGAAATTTAACTATAATAAACGAGTCCGAACTATCAACAATCTCTAACAATTCAATCCTGATAATACCTAACGGCCTTATGCCTCAGGCCATGCTAAGCGATTATGGTACGAGCAACATAACCCTAATACACTATCTCTTAGATAAGGGTACGAGTATAATATATATAGGAGAAGCATTCTCTCGCGTAGTGCTTCCTAACGGTGTCATAGTCCCGAATACGCACATACCATCATACATGTTTACCACATCTCCTGTTTCTTCAAACAGTATATTCTCATTTGATAACCCAGTCTTCTCATTCTCCGACGGGCTGAGCTACGGCGACATATCATACGTGAACGTTTTAAACGGCAGCATTATTGCATTTTCAAATTATCTCAACTCATGGCCGTCGCCTTCAGCGGCTTCAGAAGACATGGCTAAAGCTGTAGCGAGCGGATTCTGGCTTCCAAGCTATGCCAGCGGCTCTGAAGTTATCATGCTCAATGCATCAAAAACAGAGTCTGGCTCTGCTGGCATAGAAATGTTCAATCCCAAGATAAATTATACTGTAGAGAACGTTGCAGCCTTGGAGTCCGGCTGGCTTCACGTGGAAGAATATACAAATTCGAGCTACGGTTATTCTGGCAAATCAATATACAGGTATATAAACGAACCATCCAGCTATCTAAGCAACGGCACTATTTCGCTGCCTTCTACTGTGGTATTAGGGAGTTCGCAGTCCATAACTATGCAGATATACACGCACTCCAGCGTCCCGATACAGATACAGCCCCATCTTTCGGTATACACCGAAAACATGGTCAAGGTATCTACGATACCCTTATCATCTATATCTGCAACCGGCAATTTCACTTTTGTAAAGCTTATAAAATCTTCATTCGCCCCTGGAAGGTATATAATCCAACTCAAAGGTTTTTCAGACAATCTCTATGCTAGCGCGCTCTTCGACGTGCCTGTAGTGGATGTATCGGAGACGTATTCAAATTATACGTCAAACAAATTCAGGTTCTATATAAGCTCCGATGGCGTGCCGCTAACTGGCATTGGCTACACAATGACGCTAAACGGAAAGTACCCATTGAACGGTACCCTGACAAACGGTACAATATCTTATTCTCTGCCCAGTGGCATAGGTGAGCAGTTCGGGACCCTTAATTTCACTGCAAAAATACTATCGCAGGATTTCTCCTATGTGGCAAGCAATCCGGCTCCAGTAATAAAGATAACATCGAAAGACATAGCGCTGATAATCGCAGTAGTGCTTATATTGCTAATGGTAACTATGGTCAGGACTCCAAACAGGGACGATTTCTACATAGACGTATCGCACCTGCCTAAACAACAGCGCACATTCATAACCCTTAACCCACAAGACGTGATGTCTGCCTTCCAGAAGCTCAACACTTATTATCACTGGCGCTACATGCCTTTGTCCGTAAGCGAGTTCAAGCTCGCCATAGCAAGCAACATAAGGTATAATGGCATTCCTGTAAACTTAACTCCTTCAAACGTCGAAGTGCTGCTCGACCAGCTAATTGCAAACGGGCTTGTAATATCTGCAGATGACCTCTATGCGCCTAAGAGCTGGATAGATGAGAGCAAGCACGACATAGAGTACCTTGCGGTGTTCAAGAAGCTCAGGATATACATGGTCACCCACGCCTATGTATTCACGGATCTGGACATGAGTCAGACCTCAGATATGAACGTAGTAGTCGGAGGGGATAGGTACAACATTGTCATATACGCACCATCAAGCAGGTTTAAAGATATTCCAATAAATGCGAATTCCAAGACCTTCATCGCGTTTATGAACGACGACAGGTTGGAGGACTTCAGGGACCGCCTATACTCCATATCTGACGCTGGCGCAGAACAGCTCAAGCTTTACATATCTGCAGGATACGTAAAGCTTATATCTATGGAAAATCCGGTCAACATATTTGACTGAGCAGGGATTATTCGCTTTCTTCTTCTGGATTGCTGTGCTCTACTATTTCAAGCGTTTCTTCATCGCCATCATGTGCTTCGCCCTCTTCCTCCTTAACTTTAGGATAATGCTCTGTGACGAGATCTTCCAGCTTGCCGCGTATAACCGCTTTGTCGGTCCCTGTGAGGCTGCCAAGGTCTTTTGAAAGCTGAGATACGTACCTCATTATGGTCTTGTACTTGTTTTTTTCTACGTTTACCTGCTGCTTGCCGTGCATGTACCTTTGTATGTTCCTGGCCGCATCCTGGAGTGCGAGCTTTATCTCGTCCATTATTTCGTCCTCCTGTGCCACGGCCTCCTTGCCCACTCCGGAATACGGGACATATACTGACGATATGTTCACAAGAACACTAACAGGCTGGTTGTCCATATCTATACCATAACGCTTCCACTGTATATCCCTCACTGCCTGGGTTATGGCACAGCTCCCAGTATCGAAAAGCAGCGGCACCTTGTTGGCGAACCTCAGTATGTTGCCCATATACTCCTCATTGCCTACCTTTTTTCCAGAGCTCCCTCCATAAGATATTGCCGCTTCTACTATGAAAGGTATTCCTCCCTTGAAAACCTGCGGCTTTCTTTCTATAACATGCATATATTCTGGATTGAGTATGTTGCGCACCGCGAGCTTTACTCTTTCTGCACCTATGGGCCTTATAACGCTGGCATCTGGAGCGAGCCACTTCACCTTCTTGAAAGCTTTTACCAGCTCCTCTGAATCATTCCAGCTAATGCTTTTGGGATTCTTGGAGAAGTCCACGCCAGTAGCGATCTCTTTGAGCTCTTTGACTTTTCCCTGGCTGACCCTAGAAAAGCTGGTCATAAGAAAAGCGGCTATGCTGCTTTCCTGGCTCCTCTTTGCAAAATCGAGCACATCCATTATCGAAAGCCCAAGCGGGTGGGGCAATGTCTGCTTTGGCAATTCAGGAACGGCATTTGAAGATCTGACAAAAGTATACTCCTTGCCTTCAGGATCCTTGAATACTATCTGCGCGTGAGGATTGGCCAATGCCGTCCTCTTCAAATATTCATACACCCCGTGCTCGCTGTTTTCATATTTAACTTCGGCAAATTCGCCTTTTATAGAGGTTCCTGTTATGTTGTCTGGATTTTGAAGATCTTTTGTTTCGGTTACCACAGGCTTGTTTCCCATTGTGTCTATTGCGATGCTGCAAGAGTAAGCTTCCCCATCCTTGGTGAAAGACCTCATGCTTATCGGCTTTCCTGTTGTTATCTGGGAAAAAAGCGTGCAGCCCGCGGCTCCTATTCCCTGCTGGCCCCTCTGCTGTATGTATCTGTGGAATTTCGTTCCAGCGAGTATTGTGGCCAGCGCCTTTCCTGCGAATTTTTTAGGTATCCCAGGCCCATTGTCCATAACTTCTACTATATATCTGTTCTCGCCGCTCTGCGATATTGAAACGCTTATATCCGGCAGTATGCCTGCTTCCTCGCAGGCGTCGAGCGAATTGGTTACATACTCATGCACTACTGTAACGAGCGATCTTACTAACCCGGCATAGCCCAGCATCTGCTTGTTCTTCTTGAAAAACTCCGCAATCGAATGTTCCTTGAACTCTTTAAATATTTCATTGGCTTTTTTTTCCGCCATGCAAGCACCGTCAATCTAGTTAATATTTGTGTTTTCTATGGGCAGCCTCCATCTTAGCGTAAGCCAGCCTGTGCGAACTGCCCTTCATTATCGCGCGCGCTGCAGCGTTCGCTTCTTCTATGGCTTCCGAGCTGCCTATGAAGCTTACGGTATCGCCGTACACCGCAATCACGGCGCCGCTCACATTCTCCATATACCTTTTTGCCTTTCCATCTCTTCCTATAAGCCTTGATTTTATGTTTTTTATCCTGCTCTTGTTGCTGGTTATATCCCTAATGCTTATGCTGGAGAAATAGTATCCGTCCTTGAGCAGCAGCTCTGCTATCCTCATGTTGAAACCTCTGCCGAACGCCTGTATCACTTCCTTGGCCGTGAATTCGCCATAGCCGCCGCCCTCTATCCTTATGCAGTTCGGCTCTTCAATGTCTATTTTACATTCGCACAGTTCTCCAAGCTTTTTCAATATTCCGGGCTTCTCTCTAAGCAGCCTGCTTCTCTCCTGAGGTATATATATTTCTTCCATAAATCCACTTTAAGCTGTAAAGGCCGCAATAGTTAATGTGATTTTAAGATTTATAAGGTTTGCCGCAACAATCCAAAACATTAAAGCTTATATTTATATATCTATTAAAAAATTAAAGAAAGTAATATTGTCATACTGGTAAAGTAAAATAATCAATGAGTTGTTTTTTTGAAAAAAGCTCAATCCGCGATGGAGTACTTGATTACCTATGGTTGGGCAATACTCATTATCGCTGTTGTTATATCCCTGCTTTATCTATACATTGCTGTACCAAAAATAATAGTGCCTTCAACGTGCAGTTTTGTTACTGGCGCAGTATGCCAGGACATGG
>JAVYSI010000022.1:0-10492 GCA_038729265.1 Methanothrix sp.
CAGAATTGAAGCTCATAAACAACTATGTAAGCAGCGGGGCGCTTTATGATGTAATATATGTAGTGGTTGCCATCGGCATAATATGCGGATTGATGGTGATCTTAAGCGGAGCGATGGTTTACAGGCCAAAGGGAAACAGGCTGAAGATATTTTCGATAGTCGCAATAATATTCTCGCTGATAAGCATATTTGGCGATGGGGGCTTCCTTGTAGGTATGGTACTAGGCATAATAGGAGGCATATTGGGACTCATGAAAAAATGAAAAGACAAGAAGTTATTTATAAATGATAATGCAGAACTATTCTGCAGAGCCTCGGTGGTGTAGTGGTTAGCATACGACCCTGTCACGGTTGCGACTCGGGTTCGAATCCCGACCGAGGCGCCTTTTATGTGTATTAGCAGTTAATTGACAGCACGAAATACATGTATGTGCTATATGCGCAGTAGCGCGTCACTATTCTTTATGACCTCGGCCTCAGGATTCCGCAGAAGCTTCTTGAGCTTCTTCTTTACCTTCTCTGAATTCTGTTTTACAGAATCTTCTCTGTTAAAAAAGTTGTTTATGAACCAGTATTCGTCTATGAATTTTTCCGGATCCGAACCATGATCAACCAGTTTCCTGTAAGACCTGTTAGATATTAAGATTAGGTAGAAGTTGTATCTGTTTATGAACTCGTTCAGTTTTTTCAGGTACCCAATATCATTGACGGTGCTGTGAGGTTCTAGGACGACCTGACGCCCGTTTAGATATATCGAGGTTATGAAATCCGGATAATAGACCTTGCCGTTGCTTAATGGATAGCGCATGTATTCATAATATGCAGGTATCCCAAGGTCGAGGAGGGCGATTTTTACTGAATCTTCCCGAGGGTTTTTCAATTCTAGTGATTGGTTAAGGTATTTTTTGTTTCCTATTTCCACAGAGACAGGAGCAGGCATGGGCGTATAAACATCGAATTCGCAATTCCTTTGTTTTTGGCTTAGCATAGCTTTTATCCCTGCAAAAATATTTATGCGTTTTTGCTTTTTTTCGATATCGGGTTTGAAGCAGTACTGAAGCTCAGCTATAAATAGCTTAAATTACAATACTAATTGTAGATGTACTAATTATCGGTGATAATATGCCAAAGAAAGAGGAAGTGCTGGAGCTGATAAAGCAGGCAAACATGCAAATGGATATGCTTATAAGTGATACTAGCGTGCCCAAGAACGTAAGGAGTGCGATCAGCGAGGCAAAGTTGAAGCTTAATGAAGATGGTGAATTCACTGTGAGGGCATCTTCAGCCATATACAGCCTTGATTCGGTGAGCAACGACATAAACCTGCCGCCACAGGCCAGGACAGTTATATGGGGAGTGCTCAGCATACTTGAATCGATAAAGGATTGAACGCAATAGCATGGAGAGCGAAAAGGAGGCAATCGCGAGGAGTTCGCTCAAGCAGCTCGCCTCAGCCCTTTCAAAGGCAGGCATGCTCATAGGGGGAGACATAAGCGAGGACATGCTGAAGGATATAGATCCGTCAGCACTGGCATATGAGCTCATAGAGGGAAGGGATTCCGAGGAGGCGCTGCACATAGTGGGCGTGGATGAGCTCCAGAAGGCGATAGATAGGATAATGGAGCAGAAACAGCCGATAAAGATAGATGTGAGCAGGTCCGCAGACTTTAAGCCGCTTGCTGCCGAGATAGACGCACAGTACAAGATAAGGGGCAGGGAGGTAGAGCACACAAACGGCAACATAAACGATTTCGTGATGTATTTCAGAGACAGGCTAGCAAGGATGCGCCAGATAATAGCGCAGCACAGCAGCTACGGGCAGTTCCTGCAGAGCCTTGCTCATATAAACGACTACGCTTCTGGTAGGGAGGTCTACATATTAGGCATAGTGAACAGGAAAATAATAACAAAGAACAACAACCTGATGCTCGAGCTCGAGGATGAAGAAGGATACGCCAAAGTGATGTTCATGAACGGGAGCTCCAAAGAGGCGCAGGAGCTCTACGCCAACGCCAATTCCATAACCAATGACGAGGTCATAGCGATAAAGGGGAAAATATCTGGACCATTCGTTATAGCGAATATGATAGTATGGCCCGACGTGCCAATAAGGCAGCAGAAGAAGGTTGAAGACGGCATAAACATAGCCTTCCTCTCAGACATACATGTTGGGAGCAAGCTGTTCATGGAGAAGAATTTCTCGAAGATGATAAGGTGGCTCAACGGTGATGCTGACCACACGCAGATGGATTTGGTAGGTGGAATAAAATACATAGTTATAAGCGGGGACGATGCCGACGGCATAGGCGTTTACCCTAACCAGGACAGGGACCTTGCGGTCTCTGACATGTACACGCAATACAAGATGCTCTTCGACTTCGTCGACGCTATACCAGATTACATACATGTCTTCATAATGCCCGGCAATCACGACGCCGTACAGAGAGCCGAGCCGCAGCCGCCGCTGCCGCAGGAGTTAATAGGAGATTTCAAGAAGGACAACGTGCACATAGTCTCGAATCCGTCATATATGACGCTGCACGGGCTCGAAGTGCTTGGCTATCACGGCACGTCCCTAGATTCGATAATAAGCGCCATACCAAACAACAGCTATGCAGTTCCGGAAAAGGCTATGGTCGAGCTGCTCAAGCGCAGGCATCTTTCGCCAATATACGGGGGCAACATAATAGTCCCGTCGAAGACAGACAACCTAGTAATGGACACTATACCAGACATATTGCACATGGGCCACATACACAAGAATGGCACCACAAAGTACCATGGAGTCACAGTAATAAACAGCGGCACATGGCAGGGCAGGACGGATTTCCAGGTCAGGCAGGGCCACATACCAACCCCGTGCATAATGCCAGTATTCAAGTCAAAGGATTACAGCGTGACATCTATAGATTTCAATAGGTAGCTAAATGGACATACACGAATATTTTTCGGAGCTCAACAAAAATTTCGAAAAGGCGTTCAGCGTAGCCACGGAAGCCAAGAAAAGAGGTTATGATCCGGAACCATTTGTCGAGATACTGCCAGCTCCGGACCTAGCCACAAGGGTAGAGGGAATAATAGGTATAAAGGGATTGGCTGAGCTCATAAAGAAGAACTCGGATGGAAAATCAAGGCAGGAACTCGCCTTCACCATGGTAAAGGAGGTATGTACTAACGAGAGGTTCAATGATGATATAGATAAAAGGCTTTCACTCGCCACAAAGGTAGGGCTTGCGGTTCTCACTGAAGGCATATTGGTGGCCCCAACAGAAGGATTGCAGGGAATAGAGCTTCACAGAAACAATGATGGAACAGACTACGCAGCCATAATATATGCTGGGCCGATAAGAGGGGCAGGAGGGACTGCTGCGGCTCTGTCAGTTGCCTTAGCGGATTACGGAAGGAAGATTCTTGGCATAGGGGCTTACAAGGCCACCAAGGCCGAGATAGACAGATATCTTGAAGAGATACAGATTTACAATTCAAGGGTCGCAAGGCTGCAATATCTGCCACCGGAACAGGATATAAGGACCATTTTCGAAAATTGTCCTGTATGCCTGGATGGACTTGCATCTGAGCAGATAGAGATAAGCATACACAGGAACATAACCAGGCTCGATGCCGCCGGGAAACCGCAGATGATATCGAACAAGATAAGGAGCGGTATATGCTTGGTATCGTGCGAGGGAATAGCCCAGAAAGCCAAGAGCGTGCTCAAATACACCAAGGGCGCAGGGCTTGACTGGTCATGGCTAAACCAGATAATAAGAATCGAAAAATCCCAGCAGACCGAGCAGAAAGGGCCTAAGAAGGATGTGGTGTTCCTGCAGGAGCTCGTTGCAGGAAGGCCAATATTCGCATATCCGGAACACGCTGGTGCATTCAGGCTCAGATATGGTAGGAGCAGGTTCACCGGCATAGCGTCTAAGGGTTTTAACCCAGCAACAATGTACCTGATGGACGAATTCATAGCTACGGGAACGCAGCTGAAGGTAGAGAAACCAGGGAAGGGCTGTGTCGCTGTCCCTGTCGACAGCATAGAGGGGCCGTTCGTCAAGCTAGATACCGGGGAAGCCTTCAGGATAAAGGATGTGGAAGAGGCAAGAATGCTTGAACCACACATCAAGAAGATTTTATCAGTAGGAGACATGCTTGTCACGTACGGTGACTTCAAAAAGACAAATACTCCGCTCAGCCCTACTAGTTATGTCGAAGAGTATTGGGCTTTGCAACTTAGGAAGGCAGGATGCGATGAAATCCCAGAAATATCTAACTTTTCCGAAGCGCTGAAAGCTTCGGAAAGGTATGGAGTGCCCATGCATCCCAAATTCATATATGATTATTCAGACATAAGCACCGAGGACATGCTCTTCCTCATAGAAACATTAAAGGAAGCCGATCTTGGGGGAGCAAATATGCTCGATGAAATTTCTTTAGTGACCATAAACGGAGACAGATTGGCCAAAGCCAGGGAGCTGCTGGAAAGGGCGTGCATACCTCATGTTGATAAGAACGGCAGCATATATATAGAGGGCGAAACTGCGAAGTCGCTTATGGCAAGCTTCGGGTTTGTCAGGAACGGCAAGATAGTCAGAGATGAGGAATTGCCAGAAGATGCCCTAAGGGCGCAGAGTTCTTTAGAGATGCTCAACAAACTTGCCAAATTCAAAATAATGAATCGCTCTACAAAAGTAGGAGGAAGGATGGGAAGGCCGGAAAAGGCTAGGGAAAGGCTCATGAAACCCGCGCCCCATATATTGTTCCCGATAGGCGAATATGGAGGCAAGGAAAGGAGCATAACCAAGGCGTACATGTTGCAGGGAAAGAAGTTCAACTCGCAGAGCATAAACGTGGAGCTTGCAAGGCACCAATGCACGAAGGGAGGGGAGTACATAAACTCATTCTATTGCGAGGAGCATAAGTGCAGGGCCGAAATAATGCGCAGATGCAAGCTCTGCGGGAACTTTGGTACCGGTTTGAAGTGCGAAAAATGCGGCGGGCCGATGGAAGGAGGAGAGATGAAACAGATAAACATAGTGGCAGAGGTCAACAGGGCGATGGAAAGAATCGGAATGACCTCGTTGCCCAAGCTCATGAAAGGGGTGAAGGGGCTTTCCAATTCCGACAAGCTTGCAGAACCGCTGGAGAAGGGATTGCTCCGCAGCACACACAAGATATACATATTCAAGGACGGAACCTCAAGATTCGATGCCACGGACGTTCCTATAACGCATTTCTATCCTGATGAAATATCAGTAGATGTAAAGACATTAAAAGAGCTCGGCTATGATAAAGATTATTTGGGAAATCCTCTGGAACGAGGTGACCAACTCGTAGAATTAATGCATCAAGATGTCATATTGAACAGAAGGGGGGCAGATTATTTTGTGAATGTCACGCAGTTCATGGATGATATGTTGGTAAAATTCTACGGCCTGGAAAGATTTTACAATGTATCTGAACAGAAGGACCTCATAGGCCACTATGTGATAACGCTTTCACCGCACACTTCTGCAGGAGTATTGGGAAGAATCATAGGGTTCACAGATGCAAGTGTAGGATTTGCGCATCCTTACTTGATTTCCGCAAGGAGAAGGAACTGCGACGGAGACGAGGACACCACGATGATGCTCCTCGATGCACTGGTAAATTTTTCAAAGCACTACATGCCAACCACTGTCGGAGGAACAATGGACGCGCCCCTGATACTTACGGTCAACGTAAAGCCAGAGGAAGTAGACGATGAAGTTCATTCTATGGAAGTCGTCGAAGACTATGGCATAGATTTCTACGACAAGACATATTCATATCCGGCCCCTGGAGAAGTAAAGGTTGAGGTCGTAGGCGACAGGCTCGGGAAGGATTCCATATATTCCGGGATTCGCTTTACACACGTATCTGGGATTAACGCAGTGGCCCAAGCGCCGAAGAGGAGCTCCTATACTACCCTAAAGACCATGAACGACAAAATAGAGATGCAGTTCAGCCTTATGGACAAGCTATATAGCATAGACAAGCGCGATACCGCAAGAAGGCTCATACTCAGCCATTTTATACCGGACCTTATGGGCAACCTCCATTCATATTCCAGGCAGGGATTCCGTTGCGTGCAGTGCAACGCCAAATACAGGCGCATACCGATAAAAGGAGTATGCACAAGGTGCGGCGGCAAGCTTTTGCTCACAATATCCAAGGGTGGGATAGAAAAATACCTGGATACAGCGATAAAGCTTGCTGATAGGTACGAACTTGAGCCGTACATAAAGCAGAGGATACTTCTCCTTAAAGAAGAGATAGAGGCAGTATTCGGGCAGGTAGGAACTATGCCTATAAAAGACGACAAGCAGTTCAACCTGCTTAAGTTCATGTGAGCTTATTTCCGATCCAGAAGCTTGGCTACACGTTCCACAGGCATTGTGTTTATAACCTTGTCCTTTGTAAGCCAGCCCCTCCTTGCCATCCCGATTCCGTAGCGAAGGTATCCAAAATGCGACACGTTGTGCGCATCAGAATCGACGGAAAACATGACTTTATAGTCGCGTATGGCGAATATCGAAGCGTCGTTAAGATCCAACCTGCTCGGATAGGAATCTATCTCCATTACGATGCCATTCTCTTCGGCCTTCTCTGCTACTCTCCTCAAATCTATTGCATACGGTTCCCTCTCATTGATTATCCTCCCGGTAGGATGCGCTAGTACTCCGACATATCCGGAATCCATCGCTTTTATTACCCTAGCCGTCATTTCGTTGATGCCCATGTTGAAGCTGGAATGCACTGCTGCAACCACGCAGTCCATTTCCTTCAATGCGTCTGCTGAAAGGTCCAGCGAACCGTCCTTCAATATGTCGACTTCAGCTCCTTTTAAAATTCGAAGCTTCCCTTCAAACTTTTCGTTCATTGCGTCGACTTTTTTGAAGAATTCAGCGAACTTCTTCTCGTCCATGCCCCTTGCAACCTTGAGGCTTTTCGTGTGATTCGTAACCGCCAGGTATTCTAGATTTTGGGCTACTGCCGCATTGGCCATTTCTTCGAGGGTGTTGGTGCCGTCGGTTTCCTTCGTATGCGAATGAAGGTCTCCCTTGAGGTCTTTGAGGGTTATCAGCTTGGGCAGCTTGTGTCTCTTGGCCAGCGCTATTTCTCCGCGGTTTTCCCTCATTTCGGGTTCTATCCACTCCATGCCAAGCCTTGAATATATATCCGTTTCATCGATTGCTGATATAACCCTGTCGTTTTTGTCGAAGAGCCCATATTCATTAAGCTTGTAGCCCTTTGATATGGCAATTTTCCTAACTTCGACGTTATGTTCCTTGCTGCCGGTGAAGTACTGCATTGCGGCCCCGAAGCTTTCCGGTGCAATCACTCTCAGATCGCAGGTAGTTCCTATGTCGAGCCAGACAGTAGTTTTTGTAGGGCCTTTGACGACAATATTGGTGACTCTTTTCATATTTGCAAACAGGTCCATAACTTCTTCGGGGTGCTGGGATATCGCAAGTATGTCTATATCGCCTATCGTCTCTTTCATTCGCCTCGTTGAGCCACATATTATGGCTTTCTCGACCTTTTTTGAGGCTAACAGCTCCGATATTATCGATTCCGCTACAGGGAGCGCATCTCCGAGCAGCATCCTTCCCTTTGCGCCCTCCAGCATCTCTATGCCTTTTTCGAGGAGCTGCTCGCTCTTCTCTCCGAAACCTTCAAGGGCCATAACCCTATGCGAGGATATCGCTTCCTTAAGGCTTTGTATGTCTACGACGCCGAGTTTTTGGTAAAGTGTTATCGCCCTTTTGGCGCCCATGCCCTCTATTTTAGTTAGGTTCTCGAAATCTATTGGATACTTTTTCTTCAGCTCGTCGTATTTCTTTACGTGCCCTGTCTTTATGTATTCCTCGATCTTACCAGCCAAGCCCTTGCCAATGCCACTTATAGACATGAGCCCTTCTATTCCAGAACGCTCGTAGAGCTTGGAAACATCTTCATCAATGGAAAGCAATGCCATCGCAGCATTTTGATATGCACGTACTTCGAACCTTGCAGTAGGCCGCTTGTCGACACTAAGCATATCCGCGATTTCGTTGAATATTTCGGCGAGCTCCTTGTTTGCCATAATAGTAAAGCCATGAAAAAAATTAAAATATGTGATGGAGGCACCACAAGTAATTTATCATTTGCCAGCGACATAACAATAGTGCGTTTGGATGGGTTCTGAAGCAGGCGTTGATGACCTGGATTTTGAGAAGCTGAGGAAGCTCAATGCAATATATTTAAGGATTATAAACAGGTATCGCGACTATATAGGTGAAGAGGAGAGCCTTTCAGTTGCGGAGCTGCCGAGACTGGTGACGCCTAAAGATCGTTCGGTGATGGAAAAAGCCGAAGAGATAAAGAGTGGCTTCGACCATTATGTTTATGAAAAGGATTTTTATGCTGCGAGCGTGACAGCTTACGAATTTGTAAGGAAGAAAATAGAAACGATAAACCTGCCTGTGGAGTTCTGGCTTGAACCTGCCGAGACCATGGAGTTCGGCGCCGGCGAAAAGCTTGACAGATATACGCTGTTATGCAGCCTGATAATAGCGCTTGGGAATCCTTCAGCAAAGATACTGATAATAGAAAAAAATGACAGGCTTAACCCTGTGCTCTATTATGAGCTTGATGGAATATACCTTATCGATTTCGACAGTGGTATAAGAAAGTTCAGCAGCAAGGACGAGATGCTTGCCAATATCGATATAGGAGAGGATTCGGTAGCATACGAATTCAACGACAAGATGTACGTCGACATAACGTGATGTCAGCCGACTACCTTGCCCCTCCTTCTTACGGCCTTAAGCCTCTTCCTGTGCTCCTTCTTCAGCCTGCTGACCTTCTTCTTATTCCTGTAGTCCTTGCCGAGTTTCCGGTTTGATTTAGTAACTTTCTTCTGCATTAAAGCACCATTGACAGCTTTATTTCCCCGTTGGCATATTTATTGCTTTTGATTCGCTCACTTTATGTTCAGCTTGAAGTCCTTCATATACGCCATATCAACTATTGGCATTACTACTTCTAGAACCCCATTCTTGAAAGTGGCGGATGCGCGTTCCGGGTCTACATTGGCCTCTAGCTGCAGCTTCTTGCTGTATATGGTACCCTTGTGGCTTATTTCTATTATCAGCGTCCCTTGCGAGGCTATGACATTTATCTCTTCCTTGCTCACATTAGGCATGCTGGCGTCTATGACGACCGAATCTTTCTTGTACATTGTTTCTACGAATGGTTCGGTAGGCGTCTGTATTTCCAGCGGCATGCCGTGCGGCAGCTGCGGTTCCGGCTTCTTGAGGCGCATGGGTTTGGTCGGAGGTACGGACTTGGACTGATTTGCTGAAAGCTTTATGTCTATGCCGAACTCGTTGGCCATGCTAGCCATGTCATTGGTATCGAAATTTTCTTTTAGTGTTTTTGCAATAAGCTTTATCAGATTCTCTATATCTGGAGCACCATTTAGGTTTTGGTCCTTATTGCTGCCCTTTTTCTTCTTTCCTGGCATAAAATCGCCACACTCTTTACTTTTTGAACCATATATAAAAAGCTTTGTGGAATCCACATAACTGGTCCTACCTTTATTTGTATGAAAGGTTCAGAACCACTTGGATATACCCTCCTGCCTTGATGAGTCCCTTTTCTTGGCCAGCGTTTCGACAAACTTGCTTATCCTGGCTTCCGAGAACTCGTAATCGTCGCACATCATACGCTTTATGCCTTCGACATCCGGTTTCATTGAGATCATTTTTTCTAGCTCAGATCTCCCGATGTGCTTGACGTCAGGGTTATTGAAGAGCTCCTCTACTTCCCTTATGTCAGTCTGGAACTGTGTCTTGAACTTCTGATCTATTATAGACTCGACTTCGCCTATGCTCTTGGCTTCCTTGGCTATTTTAAGCGCAGTTTTTGGCCCTATGCCTTTTATACCGTCATTGAAGTCGTTTCCGAGCATTATGCCTATCCATATGAGCTGCTGCCTTGATATGCCAAGGGCATGCAGTGTTTCCTCCAATACCACGCGCTCAGGTTCCACGTCAACATAAACGTTCTTTTTGGGCAGTTTACGTTTCCCGGAAAGCGTAAGGTTCCTTATTATTACTGGGGCGCCGAAGAGCAGCGTATCATAATCCTGGCTTGCCGCGGCATCTACGAGCCCATCCTTGCACATGTAGCTGGCCTGCGCTTCCCCTTCTCCAGTAGATGTGAGATTTGCTATACCCATTAAGTCTAGAAGCTGCTTGGCACTAGATACTATGGCCTTGTCTACCCTAGTGCTTTCCTGCGCATATGTCCTTGCCGCTTCGAGAGCACCATGTGCCTTAGCCTCTAGCCATGCGTTGTATGCTTCATCCCTTCGCCTTGTCCTTGCCTCTATTGTCTTCATCTTGAGCTTTGATGGTATGCCATCGAACACGTATATAGGGGTTATGCCGTTCTGTATAAGTTCTATGCTCCTGTAGAAAAGCCC
>JAVYSI010000023.1:0-10342 GCA_038729265.1 Methanothrix sp.
GCGGATCTGGCGGGATTTTCATACGAAAGCTTTTGCTTTGGACATTTTGAACCCGCGGCCGCCCGGTCCGAAGCCGGGTGCGCTATCCAAACTGCGCTACAGATCCATAAAATTATTTGCAAGCTTCCTTATAAATAACTTAGTTGCCGAAAAAATTAGTTATCTTCGTCTGCTTTATATTTTCCATCGTCTTCCAGTGAAGCCTTAGGTTGCCGTCAAATTTTCCCGTATTCAGGTGTTTCCTTACTGCATCTATTGTCGTAAAATCAGACGGGTATCCCGAACCTATCTTTATCTTTAGCTTCCTTTCGAGCTTCTTTATCTCCTCGTCCCTAGTCACTTTGGCTATTATGCTCGCCGCAGAAACGACGGGATACCTGACGTCGGCCTTGTGCTCCGCAACAAGCTTTATCGGCTTTTCTTTTAGTTCCTCCCTGCTTGATTTAATTCCAACGACGCGCGTGCGCTTGGAGGAAAGCATCTTCAATCTTACTCCAAACCTTTCAGCTATCACGTCTGGGGAATCTATATAAAAAGACTTGACGTTTGAATTCATTTCGTCGAAAAGTTTGGCGAAATGTACGGCTTCAAGCTCGTTAAGCGATATGCCCTTCTGCATCGCTTCGTTTATTTCAGCAGGGCTTATTATACCGGTCTTTACCTCGGAAGCTATTTTAATTATTGAATTGAAAAGTTCATATCTGCGTTTGGGAGACAAGAGCTTCGAATCACGGACGCCGATTCTAGAGAGCCTATGCTCATATCCCTTTGTTATTGCAACTATGGATATGACTAAGGGCCCGACGAGGGCACCGCGACCCGCTTCGTCGCCCCCGCAGATTATTATTCCAACACCCGTGGTTACATAGACTTCCTGTCGATCACTATGTAGTCGTTTACTGCCTGGACTGCGGTGTATGGTATCTTTATCTGCCCGCTGTCTATCTTGAGTTTGTTCGCTATGTTGCTATCCATGTTTGGCTCGACTATGAAAGCGTTTATCTTTCCGGTTATCGGGCTTATGTCGGCATCGATAAACCTGCCTACGTCAAAACCATCGTTTGTCACAACTTTCTTTCCTACAAGCTGTCTTCCTATTATGAACTTCACCATTTTTTCACCTAGACGCCTAAATATATATCATCGGATTAATTTAATAGCCTTACGCTTTTATCTTGAAAGCGGAACTTTTGTTGTATATAAGCATTACACGATTCGTTATCCCGAAACGTGAGACCTTAACCAACCCTACATTCTCAAGTTTCCTGACTATCCTGTGCACTTTTACCTTCGAGAAGCCGCTTACTGATACTATGTCGGATTGCAGCATCGAACCGTCCTTTGATAGCATATCAAGAATCTTCTTGTCGCCGTCATTCAGCATCTTTCCCGTTATTTTAATCTCCCTGTTCCTTGCATTTCTGCGAACTTCCATTTTGCTTATATCTCTTATTGAATCGAACTCTATGTTTAGCAGGGCCATCCCAGCAGCTATAAGTATTATGCCTCCAATGAACGGTATCGCGAAATCAAAAGCGAAGTTTATTACGCCAAAACTTACGTCACGTATAGTGTGTATCTGTATGCCGCTGGCAAATGCTACGAGCATCATAGCCCCCCTTATTATCGATATTATCAGAAGTATGGCGCCAGTAGAGGTCGTGACTATCGCAAGCTTATCATACTGCCTTTTTCTTATCTTCTTTTCCATGCCTCTGCCTCATTACATATAAGAATGTATAACATAAGCTCATATATTATAAGAATGCAAATGTTTATATAAAATGCTTTTTATATTAAGAATGGTAATATGGAAGAAAGCGCCATACTAAGGTCCAAGCAGGCTGGAATACTTCTTTGCCTTAACGATCAGTCGAAGGATTGGAGCATAAGCGAGCTCGCCAAGAGTACAGGAACTACATACGTTCACGTTTGCAACTTCATACGCGATTGCGAGGGCAGAGGCATAGTCGAAAGCCAGAAGCACGGAAAGGACAAGATGATAAAGCTGACCGAAAAGGGAAAGCTTTTAACTTCCCATATAAGCGGAATATATGCGTTGCTGGAACAGAAAAATCCTGAAACACAAAATCAGACGCGCACAACCGCATGAAGGTTTCCGAGCCCTAGTTTTGCAAGCACTGCATCTGGGTCCATATAGTAATCCCTGACGGTTTCGTTTATGCTCTTTATGTCCCTTCTTCCAAGCTTGTTGAGCTGCGCCAGTATCATTGCCCTGACGTTCTCTTCAGCCAAAATGTCTGGTGGCGGTACGCCTATCAGCGTCGAAAGCGTATCCCTGTATGTTACGCTGGGTAATATCGCCGAGGCTTTGTGGGTTTTGTAATCTAGCTTGTAAAGGTCCGAAAGCAGTATCTGTGTCTCTATTCCAGCAAGCTCTGATATCTGTACTATTTTCCTGTGAGGCACGCCGTTCTCGTATACCTGCGAAAGGACTATCAGTGCGTCTATCACCGGTATTATGTCCTTCGGGACGTTCATCGGCGAATGCTGCAGCCTGTTTATTATGTCTCTAGAAGAGGACGCGTGTATGGTGCCCATTGATATCTTACCTATGTTCATGGCCGTTATCATGTCGTTTGCCTCCTCTCCTCTTACCTCTCCTATTATTATCATATCAGGCCTCATCCTAAGTGCGTTCTTGACGAGCTCTACCATTGGCATATCCTCGCTAGTTTCAAGCCTTACGCAGTTCTCCTGCGTAGACGTGTCGAGTTCGTATGTCTCTTCTATGGTCACGACGCGCTGTTCGGGCCTCATGAACGAGAACAAAGCGTTCAAAAGCGTAGTCTTTCCTGCAGCTGGCATACCTGCAATAAGCAGGTTGGCAGGCCTGACCTTGAAGCCATCCATATAAAGCCATAGCCTTGCAGCTATGCTGTAATCCAAAGTTCCGGAATTAATCAAATCTATTATGCTTAACGCGGTTTGCTTGAAGTTCCTTATCGTTATGTCATATCCAAGAGGAGATGAAACTATGTTGGCCCTGCTTCCAGAAGGCGTATGCACGTCGAGTATGTTGCCTTTGGCGCTTTCGTTAGTGGCATAGAGCTTGAGTTTGTTTACAAACCTAGCTAGTTTCTCCTTGTCTTCAAACCTCTCATCCATCTTCTTTTGGCCCTCCTTTGAATCGTATACGAAAATACTCTTAGTGTTGTTTATCATTATGTCTTCTATTGACTCGTTCTCCATAAGCTTGTCTATAGGTGAAAGATCGTTTATGTCTCTTATGAGTGCGTCAATCTCTTCGTCTCCAATGTCTGGCTGTATATCTTTAATGGTCACAGTTATGAGTTCGTTGCGCCTGTCTGTCTTTTCTACGTTGACGAATCTGCCGACCAGCCTGTTTAATACTTCATCCTCTATCTTATAGAGCCTTTCATCCATCAAAATCAGAAACTATTATCAAACAAACATTATAAATGTGTCGCAACAAGGTCAATTAGGTATCAAGGAATTTATTATAAATGAGGGATCGAATTCAATGAGCTCTTCATAGCCCTCTCCGGTACCAAAGAAGAATATCGGCAATCCTGTAACGTCCGAGAGGGATATCGCATTCCCGCCTTTTGCGTCGCAGTCCAGCTTTGTGAGTATTATACCATCTATCTTTATGTATTTTAAAAATTCAGCGACCTGTTCTGCGATTCTGTTTCCTGCAGTGCTTTCACCTACATATATTGTTATGTCGGGCTTTGCAACTCTCTCCATCTTCTTTATCTCGTTAAGCAGGTTTTTGTTTGTTTCCTGCCTACCTGCCGTGTCTATGAGCACAGTGTCGGAACCGTGGGCTTTAGCGTATTCTATCGCATCAAATGCAATGCTGGCTGGATCTGCACCATAGCTCCCTTTTATCACAGGCATGCCTATTTTATCTGCGTGGAATGAAGTCTGCTCAATGGCGGCAGCCCTGAAAGTGTCGCTAGCTGAAAAAACCGAGCTTATTCCGTTTTTCTTGAACATGTAGGCTATTTTTGCCATTGTAGTCGTCTTACCGGTCCCGTTCGGCCCTAAAAACATTATAGAAACCGGCTTAATTCCATTGCTTAGCCTTCCCTTAACCATCTGGAGCAGTTGTTCTTTAGGTATTCCCTCTTTTAGTACTTTTAAAAGTTCTGACTTCACGCAATCCGAAACGCCATTGCGTATGTTTCTTGATTCAAACGAAGAATTTTTCAATGTTTCCTTTAGTGAATTTATAAATTTGTCCGTGGTTTCATACGAAACATCGGACTGCAACAGTGTGAGCATCAGCTCTCCAGTGAAGTTTTCTATATCATTCTCGTTAAGCTTAATCTGCTTTGAAAAAACGCCTTTAATCTTTGTAGAAAGGGAGAGCTTCATCTTTTCCTCTTTTTTAGCTTTTTCGATTAAAGGTAATGCATCTGTACTTTCTACTTTTTCGTGTTTCGTGTTTTCAGAAATAGCGTTCTCTTCCTTTTTTTCTTCATCCGGTTGCTTTTCATCTATCTCTTCAACGGTCGCGGGTTCAGTTCCTGCCGTACGTTTTTCTTTTGCTAGCTGCGTTGGGTCATTCTCGTTTTCAACGTTTTGGGCCAGTTCCTCCTCGCGCTCGCTTTTTACTATTGAACCTATCGCATTTGATATCTTTTTACGCAGCGAATCGAACATATTATGCCTGCTTCAAAATCTTATCCAGCCTTGCAGATATATCGAATATCGCGTCTTCAGCTTTGTCCCTTGCCTTCATAAGCTCCTGCATGTTTTTAGTATGCATCTCTATCCTAGAAGAGAGATATTCTATAGCATTGGCGATCTCCTTTTCGACCAAGTATCCTCCGCCTACCCCAACCAAAACCTTTGGTTCTGTGGCTGCCTTGGCGCTTATGAAAACAGAGGAACCTATCGGAGAAAGCATGCTGGAGCCTTTTATTCTGTCGAACTTTTCCAGAGATGTCTTAGCAGCGTTGAGTTCGTTTATGTAGTCCATGACGGCGTTTATCTCCCTGCTTATCGTAGTGTATTGGTTTTGGTACACCTGCTGCATGTACTGCAGGTTCTGCACCGCTTCTTCGAGATTTTCACCGCTTTCCTGAGTGCTCATTCAAATGCCTATTTTGCTTCTACAACTTCCTTTATCGCTATCATGCTCTTGCTCAGCCCCTGCTTGGAGCCTATCTTTACTAGTGCGCTCTCCATAGCATGCTTTTCGCTTTTAGCCTCTATCTCCAGTTCAAATTTCTGTTTCTGACCTCTTTTTATTGTTCCTCTTACTATGTACTTCATGCCTTCACCTTTTTAATCGACTATGTCCAAAGATTCAGTTATCCTAGCTATCTCATATCCTGTAGTTTCTGAGCCTATAACCGCTCCATTCGAATTCGCCAATACTGAAAGCCCTATGCTGAGAGCCCCCATATTCGCAGTTGTCCTTATAGAATCCATTCCTGTGGCTTTGTCAAGCTCATCCTTTTCCTCGTCACTGCACCTGTTGTTTATTAGCAGGCCCTTGTTGGTTAGCACGTTGCTGGCACCTACGGTCTTGAAGCTTTCTCCTGAATATCTTACCACTTCTACGCCTAGTATGTCATGTATTTGCCTTATGTCGTCGTTTTCATATTCTGGATTTACTATCGCGATCTTGTCATTCGCCAGTATGTTATTGCCTATTGCATTGAGGTTGCTGCTTATGCTTCCAACGTTGATGTCTCCTGCAAGCTCCTTTATCTTTTTGATCTCGCTGGCGGTTGCGATGTTTGATAGGACAATGCCGTTCGAGTTTGCTCTTGCAAAAATCCCTACCAGGTCAGACATGCCTATAGTTACAAGGAGGCACTTTGCACCAAGGGTTTCAGAGACTGCCTTGACTCCTGTAGCGTTAAGCGAATTTCCCATAAAAACGTACTTGTCTGTTGCGGTGCCGAATGCACCTACATAGCCGCTTTCGTGTATGGAATATTTTATGACTGGCATGCGGGCACCGTTACCTTTATTCTCCGAGCATTACTGCTCTGGCTTTGCCTTTAATTCCGTGGCTTCTTCTTTCTTTTGTTCGGATTTTGCCGCTTCCTTCTTTGGCTCTTGCTTATCCTTTGCAGACTTCTTATCTGGTGCCTTGACCTCTGCCTTCTGCGTTTCGGCAGGCTTCTTGCTGCTATATAATGACACCTTAGCCACTCCGTTGTCTATGTTGACGTTTGCCTTTATTGGCATCATGCTTTTAGTATACACCTTGGTCATCGCACTGTTCATGGCAGTATCTATCTTTACGTTCTCTTCAGATACCTTCATGTAATGGGCTATTCTTTCCCTTACGTATCTGCTGAGGCGTTTCTGCCTGACGGATCTAGGTTGAGTGACCAGGTATCTTCGTATGTTTATCGTTATGAGTTTTGCTGGCATTTTCAATCACTTTTAAGGTTCAGCTTCGTCCTCCTCCAGTTCCTGGAGAACAGGTTTTGCTGTATTCTTCTGTGCGTTCTCACCATCGCCAGCACAGGTATCCTTCTAGACCTTTTTATCTGCTTTCCAAGGCGCTCCTTCTTGATCTTGCTCTTCTTTGACATTTTAACACCACAATCATAAGCTTCATTTATGCTTGAATTCTATCTTCGGCTCTGGCTTGTAAGTGAGCCTGTTAAGCAGCGAGACCAGCTGGGTGTCGGTTATCTTGCCAGACACTTGGTTTGACTGTGCGAGCTGTACTATTAGGTTCGCCAGCTGCATGTAAAGTTCGTGATTCGATATGCTTATGTTCATTATGCGCTCATATGCGTCAGGCTCCAATAGCTGCCTTAGCATGGACTTTATCTGCTGTTCGCGCTGCATATCCCTGTAAACCTTCGCAAGCGCCTTCTTCGCCTCTCTGTCGTCCTGACCCTCATAAGATTCGGACATCATGCTGCACCAAAAGCATTCAGTTTGTATTCTGCGGCTTGTAGCCGCTTATCTCGTTGGATATCTTATCCAGGAAGGATTTTCCCTTGGGCGTTATTACTCTGCCCTTTCCTGTCTTCTTAACATAATCAAGACTTTCCAGCTCCTTGAAGGCGTCGCTTATTATGCTTCCGCTCGCCGGCATATGGTGGTGTTTGTGTATTACGTGGTCCTTTCTAGAGCCGTATCTTGTCCTGAGCTTGGATACGCCAACCGGGCCGTTTACGTATACCTGCCTGAGTATGGAGGCCGTCCTTATGTACCAGAAATCTGGGTCCTCTGGTACGCGCTCCTTTGCGGCTCCGCTCTTTACATAGTTAATGTAATCAGGCTTTTTCACCTTGTCCTTGAGCTTTTCAGCCGTCATCTTCACGAGTTCCGATGCATCAACGTCATATACGTTTGCCATTAAACCATCTTTGAGTATTTTATTTAGCTGTTAAACATAAGCCAAGCGCCAACGAACCGCATTGCAGGGCGCAGCTGGCCGAATAAGGCTCTGACTAATCTTTTTTAGCATAATTATTATAAATAGTTTGCGTTGTTCGTGTTTTTATACCTTTGCTGCCCTATTTCCTGGTCTTGACAGGCCTGACCTTGGCTAACATATCCCTGTTTTCCCTTTCTATAGCATTTTCCAGTATATCCAGCCCTTCCTCAATGCTGTGCACGGACATAGTTATAGGCGGTATTATCCTTATTGTGGAAACCCCTGCTGGCAGCATAAGCAGCCCATCATAGAAGCACCTTTCCATTATAGAATCCCTTTCAGTTATGGCGGGCTCTTTGCTCTTTCTGTCTTTTACGAGTTCTATAGCTAGCATCATGCCGATGCCACGTACGTCGCCTATTATCTCATAATGCTCCTTCATCTTCTCGAGCCTGGACTTGATAAATTTACCTTTTTCGTGCGCCTGTTCTTCTATGGAACGCATGTTATTCCTTACATGCTTGGCAAGCGCGTACGCTCCTGCAACCACTGCAAGGTTTCCTCCAAAGGTAGTAGCATGTGCCCCTGCAGGTATATCAGGCAGGCTCTTTTTCAGCATTGTGACCCCAAGCGGCAACCCTGCTCCCACCGATTTTGCGAAGGTGTAGATGTCGGCATGTACTCCGAAGTTGTCCAGCGCGGCTGGTTTTCCAGCCCTGAAATATCCGGCTTGGACCTCGTCTGAAACGAACAGCATGCCATAGCTGTCTGTGAGCCTCTTGAGCTCTTTAAAATAATCTTTTGGTGGTACTACATAACCACCCTCGCCTTGTATCGGTTCTACAACAAAAGCTGCTACCTCTTCTCCAGAAACCTCCTTTGAAAGTGGATATTCCTTTATGTAGTCTATGCATGCAAATCCACAATCCGGATAGCTCTGTTTCAGCGGGCAGCGATAGCAATATGGATACGGGGCGTGAACCGCGTTGACGAACGGGCCCATGTGCTCCCTCTGCACAAGTTTTGAAGAGGTTAAGGACAGGGAACCGTTTGTCCTCCCATGGAAGGAATTGTAGAACGCCATTATGCTGCTCCTTTTCGTTATTACCTTTGAAAATTTTATTGCTGCTTCGTTGGCTTCGGTTCCGGAATTGGAGAGAAAAAGCTTGCCATACTGTTTTGGGAACATACTGGTAAATTCTTCAGCAAACTTAACCGGAAGTTCTGCATAGTAGTCGGTAAAAGCCGAGTGCATAAGCTTGTCCACCTGCGCTTTCACTGCTTCCCTGACCTTGGCGTTTGCGTTCACGCCAAAATTGTATACCGAAATGAAGCTCGAAAAATCTATGAATTTGTTTCCAGATATATCGTAGGTGAAGTCTCCGTCACCCCTATCTGCCACGAAAGGATAACTTTCCCTTGTCGTAGTCACAAAAAGGTTTTTGTCCTTCTTTATTATCTCATTCACTTTTTTTGATATTTTTATTTTTGGCATTCGAAGACCCCATTCTTTCCCTATACTCAGAATACTTTACCAGTGCTGCAAGAGCCTTAGCTGCATCTTCAGGCGAAGGGTACACGGGAACTCCAGAGCTTTCCATCATGTTGTTGTGCACTTCGGCATAGTTGCCTCCTGGGCTCACTACTACTATTGGCTTTTTTCCCTCCGAACCATACTTTATTATCATCGCCGCGACCCTGGAATCGGCCCCGGGGGTCTGAAACAGGGAGATTACCATGAGTGCATCAACGTTCGGATCCTTGGAAAGCACCTCAATTGCAGCACCGAACCTCTTGTCATCCGCGTCTCCTGCCATATCCATAGGCATGCTCATATTTACTATTGGGGGCATTACTTTTCGTAGTGCCTTCTTCGCTTCATCGGAAAGCTCTGCCATTTGCAACCCATTCAAGTAAAGTGAATCGGCAGCTAGCACTCCTACCCCTCCGCCATTGGTTATTATTGCTATGCGTTTTTTTGTCGTCAATGGCTGTGCTTCGAATATCTTTGCGTAGTAAAGCATCTCATCAAGGCTCTTGGCCTGTATAAAACCGAACTGTTCGAACACGGCTTCATAGGCCTGATAGCTTCCTGCAAGCGAAGCAGTATGGGAATGTGCGGCACTGGAGCCAGCGGGGGTTATACCACCTTTTATTATTATTACTGGCTTTAGCTTTGTAACCTCCTTAGCTACCTCCACAAATTCTTTGCCACGCTTGACCCCCTCTATATAAAATATGATCACTTTTGTGTCAGGGTCATGCCCCAAGTAATTCAATATATCTACTTCGTCGACAACTGCTGCGTTGCCATAAGATATGAACTTTGAAAGTCCGAAATTTTCGTGTGATATCAGGTCCAGAACTGTGCTTCCTACGGCTCCGCTCTGCGAGGCAAAACTTACACCGCCTATGCTTGGCTTGTCAATCTTGAATGTAGGCAGAAACATCGTGTCTACCCTGGAGCGCAGGTCCATGACTCCCAAGCAGTTTGGCCCTAATACCGGCAGCGAGTATTTTTTGGCTATGGATACTATCTGCTCCTGCAATCCAGAATCACCGACCTCAGAAAAGCCGCTGCTTACAATTATTACGCTTTTTACTTTTGCTTTTCCGCATTCCTCCAAGGCCTGAGGTACAAACTTTGCAGGTATGGCTATTACTGCAAGGTCCAATGGCCTCCTGATATCTAGCACGCTTTTGTAAGACTTCCTTCCTAATATCGGACCATCTGCACTGACATTAACAGGATAAATATCCCCGTCGTAGCCTACATTGAGGTAGTTTTGCATGATTATATGACCTACCTTTTCTGGGCTTTGCGAAGCGCCTATTATAGCTACGCTTTTCGGTTTTAACATGCTGTCAAGTTCGTAATATTTTCCAGCCATAACATCATCCCTTCATTAACCTCAGGTCAACCGCATCGTAAGTGCCATCGTGCAATATTATCGGATTTAGGTCCAGCTCTGTGATTTCAGGATTTTTTACAAG
>JAVYSI010000024.1:0-10239 GCA_038729265.1 Methanothrix sp.
GTGAAAAGGTGTTATGAATGGAAGAAGCGTATATACTAGAGATTTTGAGGAGCCCTGTCGGCAAATTCCTCAGCGGATTGTCAGAGCTTTCTGCAACCGATTTGGCCGTGCAAGTGGTAACTTCATTGATGGAAAAATCCGGAGTTAAAAATGAAAGCATAGACGGCATAATCGCAGGCAACGTCCTATCTGCGGGTTTAGGGCAGAACCCTGCAAAGCAGGTCATAGTCAATTCGAAACTGCCCAAAAGCATACCTACTCTTAACGTGAACATGGTGTGCGCCTCAGGCCTAAAGGCCGTGTCTTTGGCGGCAGAGTCTATACAAGCCGGAAACTCCAACATTATTATAGCTGGGGGAATGGAAAGCATGTCTAATGCGCCGCATACGCTTAAGGGGTTGAGAAAATTCAGGAAGCTCGGACCGATAAGCCTAGAGGAGGCTTATGGATATGCCAAAACGGTCCACGGCAAAAACTTTGAATTGGAGGATGAAATGATAAAGACAGGGCTGTGGGACTGCTACTCCGACATGCATATGGGTGCCATAGCAGAAAAGATAGGCACCAAATATTCAATAAGCAGGGAGGAGCAGGATAAATTTGCTTTGGAAAGCCATAGGAAAGCCGCCGCGGCTGCAGATTCTGGGATGTTTAATGATGAAATAGTCGGAATAAAGCTAGGTGATGGCAGCGTGTTCGATGCAGACGAGGGAATACGCAGGGATACAAACCTAGAATCCCTGTCCAAGTTGAAACCGGCATTTGTAAAGGATGGAACTGTGACTGCAGGCAACGCATCCCAACTCAGTGATGGTGCGGCGTTCGCCATTGTAATTTCTGGCAAAAAGCTAAAGGAGCTTGGGCTAAAACCGCTTGCCAAAATTGAATCATATGCGGACGCAGGGATAGACCCGCAATGGTACGGCCTTTCACCAAAGGATTCCATGGAGCATGCGCTTTCAAAGTCAGGGCATAATCTCGAGGATATGGATCTTATAGAGGTAAATGAGGCATTCTGTGTACAGGTGCTTGGTGTAGTAAAGGAAATGGGAATAGACATGGACAAGCTTAATGTCAACGGCGGTGCAACTGCATTAGGCCATCCGATAGGCGCATCCGGTGCAAGGCTGCTGGCAACATTAGCACACGCGCTTCAGAAGCGCAGGAAACGCTTTGGAATCGTATCTCTATGCCATGGTGGCGGCGGTTCCTCATCAATGGTTATAAGCAGGGTGGATTAAATGGCTGAAAAGATCTCCATAATAGGCCCAGGAACCATGGGCACTGGAATTGCTCAAACGTTCCTGCAGTCGGGTTTTAACGTAATCCTAATTGGAAGAAACGAAGAATCTGCAAAGAAAGGCCTCGATATGATAAATGCAGGGATATCAAAGGCGATAGCCAAAGGCTCGTTAAAGGAATCGGATAGGGCTGAAATGCTTGCAAGGCTGACAATAGCACATTCCTACGAGCAAACTTCTGGTTCGGTGTTGGTTGTAGAAGCTGTCTCGGAAATATTGGAATCAAAAATAGAAGTGCTAAAGGAATGCGAGAAACATGCTAAGGGAGCGCTGATCGCTTCAAACACATCTTCGATATCCATAACACGCCTTGGGGCTAGCCTTTCGGATCCAGAAATGTTCATAGGCATGCATTTCTTCAATCCTGTGCCTGTGATGAAACCAGTCGAAGTCATAGCCGGAGAAAAAACGTCCCAAAAGGCTTTGGATATTGCATTCAGGCTTTCGGAAAAGTGCGGCAAGACGCCGATAAAAGTAAACGATTATCCTGGTTTCGTGGCAAACAGCATACTGATGCCGATGCTCAACGAGGCAATGCTGCTTCTAGAGAGGCACGTTGCTACTAAGGAAGGCATAGACTCAATAGTAAAACTGGGCCTCAGGCACCCCATGGGGCCCCTCGAGCTCGCTGATTTCATAGGGCTTGACGTATGCTTAGATATAACAAATTCGATATATAAAGCAACGAACGACGAAAAATACAAACCGGCAAATCTTCTTGTGGATATGGTAAATCTGAAAAAATTAGGCAAAAAGACAGGAGAGGGGTTCTACAAATACTGATACTGCTCAGTAAAAATGCGTAGGACAAGGGCGCTACAAACAGTGCAAAGCACCTGCCCGTTAGCTTCGGATAAAAGCTAAAGACCGGACAAGCCTTATAATTCTTAAATCCAAATAAAATTCGTGGTAAAAATGATAAACGTAGGGTTGTACTATAAAATAAAACAGGGGCATGAGGCTGAATTCGAATCTAAATTCGACGAGGTAGTAGAATATCTATCCAAGGGTAGCGGATTCAGGCTAGCAAAGCTATACAGGGAGGTTTCAGACCCTAGCGAATACATGATATACAGCGAATGGGACGGGATTGAAAGCTTCATGGGTTTCGTCAGAAGCGATGCCTTCCACAACGTTACATCAGCAGCAAAGGATATAGTAGAAGGGCAGCCAAGGCATAGGGTGTTCTATGAATCTGAGGATAAAGGTCACTAAAAATGTCGTTTTTCAGCAAGGAGCCGAAACAGGTTGATCTGGCGCTTGATTCATGCGAGAGCTACCTAAAAGAAAGGTTCGAAGCCATTTCAAGTCCAGTCATAAACAAATGCTCGCCCATACTTAGCAGGCTTGCTTCGGCACTAGATGATTTCAGCGCTTCTATAGAAAAATTTTCCAGAATAGAAAAGGACCCAGATGAAGAGTTCGCTGGCAGGATGAGCATAAGCTTCATAAAAACGCAGAAGCCGAAATATATAGAATCGCTTAACAATTCCATATCCTCGCTAAACGAAGCCCTTCAGTCAATAAAATATGACACGAAGTACGAGGATATAAGGGGGGTGCAGGTTACATATGCGGATTTCATATCAAGGCTGCTATCAATAAACGCTAATTTCAAGGGCGTAGTGATGGGCTATTCCGAAGAAATGAAACTCTTCAAGAAACCATTCCAGCTGCTTGAGAAAAACCTGAAGGACCTGGACTACGAGCTGAACAAGTTTGAGCAGGGCTTCAGGTCGTACATTGCACTAAAGGATGAGATAGGCAAGGCTGTCTCGTTGAAGAACGAGCTGCACATATATGCTGAGGAGCCTGACAAACCAATGTCAGATTCGAATTCAGAGTCTTTAGAAGCGGAGAAGAGCGAAATTGAAGGCAAACTGAACACAGTAAAAGGCTCCATCTTAAATTTAGAAAACAAATACAATTCTATAAGGTCCGAGATAGAGCTCGTGCTAAAGCCGTTGGAGCGCGCCGCAAGGAAATACGATCATTTGAGCTCAAAAAAGACAAGCCTTGCAAACATAATATCGTCACCTATATCAAGCATAGGGAGCGAATTGTCATACGATAGCTTCATCATGATGCTGAAGGAGATGGGTGCCAAGATTTCTGACAAAAGCATAAAAATAGACAACGCTACGCAGGTACTCGACCAGATAAACGACGCGTTAAATGCAGGAATAGATTCTGCAATAGCAGAAGCAAAGTCGCTCGCGGAACAAAAAGCCGAACTCATTAGCCAGGAAAAGGATTATGAAAACAGGCTATACGAAACAAGAAAGAAAGCAATAAACATAGAATCGGCGCACAGAAGTCGCGTTGCTGCGTCGGAGCACAGGGTAGAAATAAGCATGAGGATTGAAAACGCAAAGGCAACTATAGAAAAGATGTTCATGCAATATTATAACTCAAAGGTCCATATAACTGACTAGGTGTAGAAATGGCAGTACTAGCAAAATCCGAGATAATGAAGCTTATAAAAAATAAAAAGTTAAAGATAATGCCATTCGAGGCTACGCAGGTCGGTGCGGGTTCCATAGACCTGCATCTTGGAAGTGAATTCAGGGTTTTCAAAAATCATAAGGGAATACTAAAAGTCGACGAAAATCCTCCAAAAAAAGAAATCAGCAAAATTTTAAATGTCAATAAAAAAGAAGGAATAATTCTTGAGCCCAATAGCTTCATAAACGGGATAACTGAAGAGACTATAAAACTTCCCAAAAACCTCTCTGGAAGGATAGAAGGCAGGTCAAGATTTGCCAGAATCGGGCTTCTTGTCCATGTGAGCAGTGGTTTTGTGCAACCTGGAAGCGACGGAAAAGTGGTGCTTGAAATCGCTAACCTTTCAAGGATTAGGCTAAAGCTCACTCCAGGAGTAAAAATATGCCAAATAGTTCTGGAAGAGGTCAAGGGTTCTGGGAGTTATTCTGGAATATATTCAAAACAAACCAGGCCATAATAACCCTAAAAAGCAGGGATTTATGTTCACCCTTTTAACTTTTTGCTTACATAGTTTTTAGATATGATGGGTATTTCAGAGCAGATTTATGAATATGCAACATCAATCAAAAGCATTCCAGAAAAATCAGTTGACGAAATAAAGAAAAGAATTGCGGATTCAGTATTTACTGCATATGCCTCCCGCAACGCAGAACCAATAAAAATATCGAAAACTTCATTGCTTCCAAGTGCTGGAAAGCTTAATTCACACATATACTTTTCAAATGAAACAGCTTCATCTGAAATATCCTCTTTTATAAACGGAAGCATGACAAGATACATGGATTACAACGATACATACCTATCAAAGGAGGCCATACATCCATCTGATAATATTGCGCCAATATTGGCGATTGCTGAACCTTTGGCGGCCAGCGGTTACGAAACTCTTAAAGCTATATGGCTTTCCTATCAAATAGCCTGCGCGCTAGCTGATGCGTCATCTATACGCAAAAGGGGATGGGACCATGTGGTTTACATTTCAATATCCTCAGCTGTTGGCATCGCATACCTTCTCGGCCTTGACAAGAAAAAATTTATAAACGCAATAAGCTTGGCAATAAACAATAACATAAGCATGCGCCAGACAAGGGTTGGCACATTAAGCATGTGGAAGGGCTGCACTGTGGGGGATGCCGCAAGAAACAGCGTCTTTGCAGCGCTGCTTGCAAAAAACGGTCTGACAGGCCCTTCGCCAATATTTGAGGGGGAAATGGGCCTATTTAAGCAGGTCTCGGGAAAATTTTCATTAAGATTAGGAAAAGAATTAGCTCAAAAAACAATGATAAAGGCTTATCCTGTAGAATATCATGCGATGAGCGCAGTTGAGGCAGCGCTTTCAATTAGAGGAAGCATAAATGGAAAAATAAAAAGCATAACAATCGAAACTTTTAATGCGGCGTATGAGATAATTGCCAAAGGCAAGGAAAAACTCAGGCCCAAAAACAAGGAAACGGCAGACCACAGCTTGCAATACATAACTGCTTATACTCTGCTTTATGGGGAGCCCAATGTAAATTCATACTCAAAAAGGTTCCTTTCGGATAAAAAGATACTGTCATTAATCGACAAAACAAAAGTGCGCGTATCGCAAAAATTAGATAAATTATATCCAGAATACACGCCTGTAAGAATAAGCGTAAAAACAGATTCTGGCGACTTCTCAAAATATGTGAAAGTTCAAAAAGGGCATAAGGAAAATCCGTTCACATGGGAGGAACTTGAAGCCAAAGGGATTAGATGCATGGGGAATGCCAAAAATGCAAAAATGGTTATAACAACAGTAAAATCATTAGATAAAATTAATATTCTAAATCTTGTAGATGTGATTTCGAATGCCAATACTAAGCGATAATGTAAACGAGGGCCCAGAAGGTTTCAGGAGGCTTATGAAGAAAGGCTTTGTTCCAATATACGGTGTTTTCAACGGTATATCTGCCCTGCTTGCTGAAAATGCAGGTGCAAGCGCAATATATCTATCGGGTTCCGGAATTGCAGGTGCCATGGGCCTTCCCGATTTATCATTGACTACACTTACCGAAGTAGTCCAGAAAACCTCTGAGATAACTGCAGTGTCTAAGCTTCCTTTAATAGTGGATATAGATACTGGCTTCGGAGAAGTTCTTAACGTCGAAAGGACTACAAGGATGATTGAACAGGCGGGTGCAGCTGGGTTTCACATAGAAGACCAAGTGTTGCCAAAGAAATGCGGGCATCTTTCCGGAAAGATACTCGTACCACAAAGGGACATGGAATTAAAGATAAAAGCTGCGGTAAAAGCAAGGAAGAATAAAAATTTTATAATAATAGCGAGGACAGATGCAAGGGCAGTAGAAGATCTAGATGGTGCAATAAAAAGAGCAAAGTCTTACATAAAGGCCGGTGCAGACGCAATATTTTCTGAAGCGCTTGAAAGCAGAGATGAATTTGCCGCATTTGCAAAGGAAGTAAAAGCTCCATTAATGGCAAACATGACGGAATTCGGCAAAAGCCCTTTGCTTAGCACAAAAGAGCTTGACGCCATAGGTTATAAAATGGCGATATTCCCTCTCACAGCTTTCAGGGCTTCATTGCTGTCCATGGAAAGCATATATAAAGAATTAGTATCCAAGGGGACGCAGCGTGATTTTATTACAAAGCTAATGACTCGAAAAAGCTTCTATGACCTTATACGCTATGACGATTATGAAGCAGAAGATGCTGAAATGTTTAAATCTAAGTGATAACATGGAATCAAAAAGCGTTAGGGTAGCCAAAGGGTTGGAAAGGGTGATAGTCGACGATACTGCCATTTCTTCAACAGACAGTGCTGGAAACCTAATATACAGAGGCTATCCTGCCATCGAGCTTGCTTCCAAGAAAAGCTTTGAAGAGGTTGCATACCTTGTCGCATATGGCAAACTTCCCAATAAGGCAGAACTTAAAGAATTCACATCAAAGCTTCTCAAACTTTCAAAGCTGAATGGACATACCAAAAGGCTATTAGACTCAATCGGCAAGAAGACCCAAAAAATGGACATGCTTAGGACAGCAATATCCGGGATGGAATTAAACGGAGATGATAATTCAAAGCTTATACAGATGTCTGCAAGCATGCCATCCCTTGTGACATTCAACGATTCTAAAATAAAAAAAGGCCAAAATACAAAAAGCGGCAAAAGCTATTCCGAACGCTTTTATTATGGCATTACCGGAAGAGCAGATAAGGAATCTGCACGCTATCTGGAAAAGCTGCTTATACTATACATGGAGCATGAATTCAACGCATCTACATTCTCTTTGCGGGTTACTGCCTCAACGCTTGCGGGCCCTCAGGCAGCTTTTACCTCAGCGCTAGGAACGCTCAAAGGCCCGCTGCACGGAGGTGCAAATTCAGAAGTCCTGAAATACATGCTTAATTTCAAAAGCAAGGATGAAGCGATAAAATTTGTAGACAAAAAACTAAAGGCTAAAGAAAAGATAATGGGCTTCGGCCACAGGGTTTACAAAATAAAGGATCCTAGGGCGCAGTTTGTCAAGGCAGAGCTTGATGTGCTAGCAAGGAAGAAGGGCAAAGAAGAGCTATTGGATTACGCAAAAACCATAGAAGAAAGAATGTGGGAATTGAAGCGCATACCGGCTAATGTGGATTTTTATGCTGCAATCTATATGTACTTATTAGGGATAGAAGAGCGCTTTTACCTTCCGATATTTGCATCGGCAAGGAGCTTCGGCTGGATTGCGCATTACAACGAGCAGGTATCCTCAAACAAGCTGATAAGGCCAGATTCCAATTACATAGGCCCAAAAGGCCTCAAGCCATGAGTATTACAATGGTCAGCATTAAAGTATGAAACTTGATTGCTACTATATTCATGCTTACTATCGGGTGCTTTCATACATTTTTCTTTAAGTGGGCCCGCGGAGAATCGAACTCCGTGTCTTTCCCGTGTGAGGGGAACGTCTTACCAATCGACTACGGGCCCAGCAAAAAGTTTTTGTTCTTAAAATTAATATATTGCTATGCTGAAAAGATTTAAACCCTAATTAACAAAGCAAATGTGGAACTTCATACTATTTATAAGCGATAATATACTATTTTCCTATGCTAAAATTAGATATTTCGGGTTCCTATACTCCCTGAACGATATTTGCTTAATTATAAAGCGAGCGTGAGAATAGTTAAGAAATGCCATAAATACTTAAATTCTGAGCCGTATGTAATATCACTAGGGCAATAGATATGAACTTATAAAACCCTACGGTGCTTGCAATGAATTATGACAGCATATTTGATCAGGTAAAAATTTAGGATTTGATGTAAACAAATCAATAATTAAAACAGACAGAGAGGGACTTTATATTTTCAGACCTTCAAAGGTTTCAAAGCGTTTTAAGAGTTATGATATAAATAAAAACTTTCAGATATGGCTTAAAGAGGAAGGAAAAGAACCATTCAAGCCAAATCATCTGCGTGTTATGTTGGACCTTAATTTGAGGGTAAGATCTAGACCAGACCTTAAAAAAGAACTGCTTACTACTTTTGATAACATATTTTATCATAAAGATACTAATGAAGAAATAAACAAGCTCGATAAGGAACATTTTGAGCATTCGTTAAACTCTATCAAAATTATAGCTACATTATCGCAACTTTTTATAATAGAGCAAGAATATTGCTATTACAGAGAAAGCAATTATATCCCGCCAACACTTTTCTATCAGGGATGGATTAGGGCTTTTATAGATAGCTATAAAGAAATAGATTTACTTAGCCTAAGTTTGGGAAGCAGGCAGCCCCCTCCTGCAAAATATACAGATAAAGAAAATAAAAAAAGCAAAAAATACGATGAGAACCTAGGAACGCTCTGGTATCTGGGTTAATTGGGCTCGGAAATTGTATTATTGGCTAGCTTTTTTTGTTCGTTTGAAATCTTCCAGTTCCTCACTATGAATTCCTTTATTTTGCCTCTGCCATCTGGCTTGCAGTTTATTGCTCTGGTAGCCATAACCTCTTCTATATAATAACCAGAATATAATTCTTTGATTAGTTCCACACTCGAGTTGCTTAGCATTACATAGCAACCGATTTTATCCAATTTTGCGAATACTTTAGCCAGGCGTACCTGATCTTCGGTATTAAAAGAATTTGATGTATAACTAGTAAAGTTAGATGTTTTAGATAATGGCTGGTATGGTGGATCAAAGTATACCAAATCACCTTCGCGAGCAAAGGATAGCACTTCAGAGAAATCGCCATTATGCAATTCTGCACTCTGTAGCGCTATGCTGTCTTTTATCAGTAAGGAAGAGCTCGGCAGTGAAAGTTTCTTATAATTACCAAAAGGAACGTTAAAACCGCCCTTTGAATTTACCCTGTACAAACCATTATACGCGGTTCTATTAAGATAAATGAACCGAGCCGCACTTTTTATCGCATCTTTAGGCCTTGAAGCCCTAATCTCATAATATGCATCTTTATTATTTGCATACATGTCTGACTTAAGCTCCTTCAACAATTCCGATGGCATTTCTTTTACAACTCTGTATAAAGTCATTAAGTCCTGATTATAGTCATACAGATGAGCTTTTGATATAAGGTTCATATTAAACAGTTTAAAAAACAATGCACCGCCACCAACGAATGGCTCGTGATAAGAGTTAAATTTTGGATAAGACTTTGTAAGCTCGTCTAATAGCTGTGTTTTACCTCCTGCCCACTTCACAAAAGGCTTAGCAATTACCATACTAAATTCATCTTCAACCATAATATCACTTATCTATTTAAAGCATGCGCTAACCAAACAAGTACTTCATTTATAACACCCAGAAACAGTCGGCTATTTGTATAGCGTTGCCATACGCATTTTTCATACCTATTAAAGCATCCATAATTAAAAACTTTTTGTAGCTTCGACTTTAGCATGTTTATGTTTTGAATCGCGAAAGTATTGTCTATTTCTCTGTAAAGTTGCTCGTTGTCCTTTGCTATGTAGCGCATCGTAGTGCTTGTATCCGAATGCCTCGCAAAGCGGCTTGTAAGAACTATGTTTCCGTTAGTTGATTTGGCAAAGCGCGTTATCGCATAATGCCTCAGGCTGTGCGTGGTTAACCTGTAAAGTAACTTTTCTTTGCAGTTGCCTTACGTTTCTTCATAATCACAATATGGATAACCAAGACCTACAGCTTTTAACGTTTCTCTGAAAACCTTTCTGGTGTAGCTGGGATCTACATGCTGCACATCATTATGGTTGTTGTCGTTTTCCTTGAAAAATATGTAGCCGTTTGCAGACTTTATGAAGTCTGCATTTTTGGTTACATATTCTACTGTCTCTTTAAAAAGCTCAATTGGAATTAGCAACGAGTCCATTTTTCTGGCCTTTTCTGTAAACAGCCTGAGTTCTCTTTTGTCAAAGTCGATGTTGCTTATGTGCAACTGGCAGGCTTCTCCAATTCT
>JAVYSI010000025.1:0-10077 GCA_038729265.1 Methanothrix sp.
CCTCAATTTTGACAAGAACGTGGTTGGAAGGTCTTTGAATAAAGGTTTTTCCGGAGGCGAAAAGAAAAAGGCAGAAATTCTCCAAATGGCCATTCTAAAGCCAAAAATAGCGATTTTGGATGAGCCAGATTCAGGCCTTGACGTAGATGCGATAAAGATAGTCGCAGAAAACATAAATAGGATCAGAGAGGAGAACAGTCAAGGATTATTAGTCATAACGCATTATAGCAGGATACTGAAATACATGAAACCTGAATATGTTCATGTGATGCTGAACGGCAAAATAGTTAAGGATGGGGGAGCTTCACTTATAGAAGAAATAGAAAGTGGAGGATATGATAAAATAAGTGATTGATTGGCTGAAATAAACCCAGAAGAGATAAAAAAGGATTTTCCAATATTCGAATCCAGTAAGGATGGTAGGAGGCTCGTTTATCTGGACAGCGCAGCCACATCGCAGAAGCCAAAGGAAGTGATAGCCGCGATAAGCGATTATTACAGCAATTATAACGCCAACATACATAGGGGCATATATCAAATAGCTGAAAGAGCTACGGAAGCTTACGAGGATTCTAAAAAGGAGATGGCAAAGTTCCTAGGAGTCAAATCCTATGAAGAACTTGTTTACGTAAGAAATACGACTGAGGCGATAAATCTGGTTGCTCTGTCTTGGGGGGAGAAAAACATATCCGAAGGCGATCACATACTTATATCGGAAATGGAGCATCACAGTAATCTCGTCCCATGGGTATTGCTCTCTAAGAGGAAGAAGGCAGTTTTGGACTATATAAAAGTAGGTGAGGATTACAGACTTGACCAGGAGAGTTTGAATAGGGGACTTGAAAAAAACCCTAAGCTGGTTGCTATAACTCATGCTTCTAATGTCCTAGGTACAATTAATGACGTGAAAGGTATAACCAAGAAAGCGCATGATAAGGGAGCAATAGTTTTGGTAGACGGTGCACAATCAGCACCACATATGCCGGTAAATTTATCGGATATAGGGTGCGATTTTTATGCTTTGTCTGGACACAAGATGTTAGGCCCTACAGGCATAGGCGCGCTTTATGGCAAGCGCGAGATTCTTGATGACATGCCACCAGTAATAGGAGGAGGGGACATGATAGAAACCGTTGAATTTTATTCCTGCACATGGAACAGGATACCTTGGAAATTTGAAGCTGGTACTTCTAACATAGAAGGAGGCATAGGGATGATTCCGGCAGTGAGATATTTACAACGATTAGGAATGGAAAATGTATTCAAACACGAGATTGAGCTTACAAAATATGCGCTAGACGCTTTGTCAGAAATAAAAAACGTAGAGACGTACGGACCAGAGTTGGGAAAGAACGATCATGGAGGCGTAATATCATTCTCCATAAATGGCGTACATCCGCACGATATAGCAAGCATATTTGACAATTACAATGTTGCAATACGCGCGGGACACCATTGCGCGATGCCACTCGTAACACAAATCTTAAAGCAAAGTGCCGTGGCAAGGATGAGTTTTTACATATATAATGATAAAGATGATATAGACAAAGCAATAGAAGCGATTAATGAGGTAAAAAGAATATTCAAAAAATAATTGGTAATTGCATGAGCCTTGATTTGTACGCAGAGGATTTAGTAGCAAATTATGAGCATCCTCACAACAGAAAAAGCATGCCTGACTGCGACTCAAGCAGCCACGAATACAATACAACGTGTGGGGATGACATAACGGTTTATATAAAAGTTAAAGATGGAAAAGTTGCAGACATAAGTTTTGATGGTAGCGGGTGTGCGATAAGTGTCGGTACGGCTAGCAAGCTTACTGACGCAATAAAAGGCAAGAGTATAAACGAAATCGAAAGCTTGGGGTTTGATTTTATAGTTGATCTTATAGGAATAGATCCTGGACCTGCAAGAGCCAAATGTGCAACAATATCGCTTAAGGCGCTCAAGCATGCAGTGTTCATATACGAGCACAAAAAGCCCGATAATGAAACCGAAAGGCTATGAAAGACCGAATTCCACCCTTTTGTTGTGGGAGCCTTTATTTTCAAACTTTATCAATGATATTTTTCCTAGTTCGTTAGTATTTGAGACGTGTGTGCCTCCATCAAGCTGGAAGTCGAAGCCCACTATGTCTATGATCCTAACAGTATCGAGCTTCTCAAGAAGTTCGGCCCCTGGGACAGTACGTGCTATCCCATCAATTTTCTTTGCTTCCTCTTTTGTCATTTCCCTTGGCACAACTTTATGGCCTTCGTCTATGACTAATTGGGCGTCCGAGATTATTGAATTTAGCATCTCTTTCGTAAATCCAGGTATATCAAAATCCATACGCGCAGAATTATCGAATATCTGTCCCCCTGTTATCTCTCCCTTGTATTTCTTATATACCACACCATCGATTATGTGAAGCATGGTATGAAGCTTCATGTGCATATACCTTTTTTCCCAATCTATAACGCATGTGACTACGTCCCCTTTTTCAAGGTTAGCAGTTTCATTGGTTATATGTACGACATCGTCACCGTACTTTTTTGTTTCTATTATTTTGTACTCTTTTCCGTCCTTTGTGGATCTTATTATTCCTGTATCACACGGCTGGCCTCCCCCAGTGGGATAGAATATGGTCCTATCCAGTATAATTCTGTCACTTTCAGAGCTAACAACTTGTGATTCCAATTCCTTTATATATGAATCTTTCAGATAGATTTTTTCAGTCATCTTATGCACCACTATTCAAGTTATTATAAAGTATATCATTAACAGCATTATTGCAGTCATAGCAAGCTTACGTTTGAGGTTGCTTTCGTGGAATACTAAACCACCTATCACTATCGTTATTATAACTGATATGCTATTCCTTAGCGGTGAGGCAAGGCTCACATATGCTAATTGTAAAGATGCGTAATAGAGGATTCTGTATACTAAGCTTAGTATAGCTATCGAAAATATAATCCTCTTGTTTTTTACAAGATTTGAAAATTCTTCTCTTATACCATTATACTTTATTGATATTATGATTGTCATGTTTATTGCTATGAATATTTCTAGAAGTATGAACATTGTATACAGATTAGCTCCAGCATTCAATAAGTATTTCATTAGAATTGCTCCGACCGCAATTATCAGAGTATTGACAATTAGTAAGTAGATATATTTCTTTGAATCAAATTGTTTGTGCTTCTTTGTGCCTGTGGGCGAGATGAGCAGATATGTGGTGATTAGTAAAATTGCTATCGCGAAATACTGCAGTATCGTCAATTTTTCTCCAAGAAATATAAATGCAAGTAGAACAACAAAGAGCTGTGGCAACGAACTAAGAACCGGAGTCGAAACTGATATATTACCGTGCTTGTATATCCTCGCATTAAACAAGTAGGAAATGGTTGAAAATATGCTCATCAAATATATTATTAATAATTCGTAGATGTTGATGTTAAATTTTGCAAATGGGAGAAATATAAGAGAAAATACTGCGATTACTATGGAGAAGCTTGCACTGAATGATGTCGCATGCTCATTTTTGAGAGCATACTTTTCTATTATTGTAGAAACCCCCATTATTATTGAGGATATAATTACTAAGTAATACCAGAATATCATCTAATCATTCGCTGATGTTTATTCCCAATCTTAATAGTTTGCCAAAAAGCGATTTGTTGTCCTTGAAAAGTATGGATTTTATACCCACTTTTTCTGAACCTGCTACGTTTTCTTTGCGGTCATCTATAAAGATGGCTTCGTAAGGCTTTACGCCGCATTTTTTAAGAACATATTTGTATATGTTTTTGTTTGGTTTTTGCATCTTTATAAAACATGAAGCAAACACTTTATCGAAAGGCGATTTGTCAAACACTTTTTTCGTTGACCGATATCTGCTAATACATACGTTAGTGAGGATTACAACCATATATTTTCTTTTAAGGTTCAACGCGAAATCGACCAGTTCTCTGTTTACCGTTGCCTTTTTGATAAAATATTTTTCGGGTTCCAGTTCGTCTTTTGGAATGTGTAGAGATTTTGAAACAGAGTATAAAAACTCAAAATTTTTCATACGGCCAGTATAAAGTTTGGTATTATATCTTTCCATTATAGAAGCGACCTTTTCATATTGAAACCCGTACTTTTTTGATAAGTACTCGTAATACTGACTATCATCGTATTTAAGAAGTACGTTTCCAAGGTCAAATATTATGAGTTTAATCATTCAGTCGCCGCAATATAGTCCCGGCCGGATTCGAACCGACGTAGCAGGGTCCAAAGCCCTGCGTCCTTGGCCACTAGACGACGGGACTGCCAAAATCCTGTGATTTGATAATGAAAGTTTAGATATTAATATGATTTGGCGAAGTTGACAACGTGCTTTGAAGGTTTGCCGCAATAAACGCAATTGCCACTAACGTTTTTCTGTGCATCGAAGGGCATATTGGTAGACTTGGCACCAGTTTCTTCTTTTATTTTTAGTTCGCAATCCGTTCTCCCGCACCATTGTGCTTGGGCCATGTTTCCTCCAGCAATTGCGCGTTTTAGTTCTTCGTACGAATCGACTTTCTTTATTTTCTCTTTTATAAATAGAAGGGCGCGATTGTACAGCTCTTTTTGTATGCGCGAAAGCTCCTTTTCTACGGTTTCGACTATTCTAGATGAACCGTATTGGGCTTTTTTCATATCGTGCCTAGTTACCAGTACAAAGCTATTTGATTCGAGTTCTTTAGGCCCTATTTCTATGCGTATAGGAACCCCTTTAAGCTCCCATTCGTTGAACTTCCAACCTACAGAATAGTCGTCTCTGTCATCAAGGTATACCCTCGCATATTTTTCGAGCTCGTGGTTTAGCCTTTTCGCATACGCAAGTATTGCTTCCTTGTTTGTTTCCTTATATATTGGAATTATGGCGACCTGTATCATGGATATTTTTGGCGGTATTACCAGCCCGTGGTCATCACCATGCATCATTACCATGGCGCCAAGCTCCCTTGTTGATATTGCGAACGTATTCTGGTATGCGTATTGCACCTCGTTGTTCTTGTCTATGAACTTTATGTCGAAAGCCTTCGCAAAATTTTGGCCGTCATTATGGAAGTCAGGACCCTGTATTGCATAGCCGTTTGGAAGAAGGTGCTCTATGCTGTAGCTTGCTTGGCCACCTGCAAACTTTTCATAATCGGTCTTCCGGCCCATTATACCAGGTAGAGCTAGGTATTCTTTTGTTACTTCTGAGTATATCCCCAATATTTGATCCCTTTCGGCATTGGCTTCTTCCTCTGTAGCAAATACCGTGTGGCCTTCGTTCCATAGGAACTCTCTGCTTCTAAGCAATGGCGTAGGATGCTTGAATTCCCAGCGCACAACGCTGTTCCACTGGTTCAGCCTAAGCGGCAAATCTCTCCATGACCTTATCCATTTTGAAAAGCTGTCGTACATTATGGTTTCTGACGTAGGCCTTATGGCGAGCCTTTCGCTAAGCTTTGAGTTGCCGGTCTCTGTAACCCATGCCACTTCTGGAGAAAATCCCTCTATGTGCTCCTTTTCCATTTCAAGGAACCGTTCAGGTATTAACAGCGGAAAGTATGCGTTTTTGATTCCTGCTTTTATGAACAATGAGTCAGTAGCTTCCTTTACTGCGTTCCATGAAAAATATGCTGAAGGCCTGAAAACTATGCAACCAGATACAGCACTATAATCTACAAATTCAGAATTTATTATAACCTGCGTATACCATTCGGATATGTCATCGGATTTTTTTACAGTTAGTGCACGTTTTTCTTTTTCTGCCAATTTAAACACCCTGCTTTTCGAATAAAGATTTCAACAATAGTTTAAGATGCCCTGCCTCTTTAAGCCTTCTGTATGAGTATGATATCCACTGCTCGCCAAAAGGCACATAAAGAGACATTTTGTTATCCTTGGCGAGGCGCACTGCTAACCTGTTCCTTATGCCCTTGAGCATAGCATAGGTAACCTTGCGCTTGTACTCCTTGTTCATCTCTATCGATCTTTTTATCATTTCGAGGTCGTGAGTAGCTATCGTGAACTCCGTAGATTGTTCATACAACATCTTCATAAGTTTTGCATAGTTTCGCGTTATTTCTTCCCATGTTGTAAAGCCCTTAGATTTGCTTGAAGAGTATGCCCCTTTTACCAACCTTATTATGCCACCAGACTTCGCTATGCGTTGCAGATCGGATTCTGTTCGCTTAAGATACGCCTGTAGGCATATGCCGACGCCACCTTGTTGGACCTCTGATAGATACATCTTTATCGTGCTGTCTACTGTAGGTTCACCTTCCATGTCTAGCCATACAAATACTGAGGATAATCTGGCATTCTTAACGAGCTTTGAATAGTTGTTTATTGCCTCCTGCTCGGATATCGAAAGCCCAAGCTGTGTGGGTTTCACTGATATGTCTGCGTTTATCCCATAGTTCTTTATGTAGCGTATTAGGCGCACATATGTATCGATAGTGCCATCTACCATTTCTTGCTTTGTTATCTCTTCTCCAAGATAGTTTATTATCGTTTTTATACCCAATGCGTTAAAATGCTTTGAGCTCTTTATTGCATCTTCCATAGTAGTGCCGGATATCCAGCGCGAAGCAAATATGTGCTCTACAATATCGTTGATGTCCATCCTGAACACTGGGTTTTTAAAAGCATTGTTATTGCTGAGAAAAGTTAGTTATATTTTACTGCTCTCCGTAAACATATCTCTTCCCCCTCAACGCCGAAGCAATGGCGGCTACGAACGACATTATAGCACCAGTATATAGCACCAAGGCCAAGCCATCGTGGAATGGCTTAGATATCAGCGTTGGGAAGAATATCTTGCCAATCACATAGCTTTCGTTTGCCGAGGGAAGCGATGCTAGCACGGTTGGGTTTATTAGTGATTTCATTGGATTATACCCCAAAAGACCTGCGAAAAGCGCTGATGTGGGTGGAAGATGCGATACCCTTGTGGCTTCAGAAATCGGAACATGCTGAGCTACCAAGCCGTTGTAGAGTGATGGACCTAAATGCACAGAAAGGCCAACAACAAGAAGCGTGAAGAATATTGCAATGCTGAATATCAAAGATATGTTAGTGAACGTTGCCCTCATGCCAGATGCCCCGCCTCGCTGTTCTGGAGGTACTGAATTCATTATGGCAGTAGTATTAGGTGCAGCAAACAGGCCCTGGCCTACGCCTATTACAAATATTATTACTGCAAAATAAGCATATTTGAATTCTGCAGGAACGAACGCCAGCATTACGAAACCTATGCCATTTATAACCATTCCTAGAGTAGAAAAAAGCCTTGCGCCGTACCTGTCGGAAAGATACCCGGATATGGGCCCGAATATCAAGAACCCGAAAAGCAGCGGGAGTATCAATATCGCAGCCCTGAACGGAGTCTGTGAGAACGCTACCCCATGCAATGGCAGCCATATCGCCTGGAGCCATATTATTATCATGAACTGCAATCCTCCCCTTGCTATTCCAGCCAGAAGCAGGCTCAGGTTGCCAAATGCGAAAGCTCTTATCTTGAATAAGGCCAGCTTGAACATTGGGTACTTTGCCTTCAGTTCTATCGCACCGAAGAGCACCAACATCAAAATCCCGGCAATCATTCCTCCTATGACATATGGGCTTTTCCAGCCCATGGTATTGCTGCCGTAAGGCAGAAGCCCATAAGTAAGAGCGAGCAGGATTAGAGTGAGGCCAAGAGTGAAGCTCACATTTCCTACCACATCAAACTTCTGGCCCTTCTTTATCGTGGCCAGCTCATGTAGCCCAAGATATGCCCATATCGTACCTACTATTCCTATCGGTACGTTCACAAGAAATATTAAATGCCAGTCGAAGCTTGATAGTATGCCGCCAAGTATAAGGCCAAGTATGCCTCCACCTATGCCTGCAATCTGGTTGAAGCCTATAGCCTTGCCCCTTTCGTTAGATGGGAACGCGTCAGTAAGTATGGCTACACTGTTTGCAAATAGGAAGGCTCCGCCTACAGCCTGCACTAGCCTTAGCAGCACCAGGGAAAGGGCGCCGTTAAAACCAGTTATGTATAAAGACGATATGTAAAGTCCTATGGAGCCAAGGGTAAATATGGCGAAGCCTATGTTGTAAAGTTTGACCCTGCCGTACATGTCAGAGAGCCTGCCTATTGTTACGACTATGACTCCAGAAACTAGCATGTAACCTAGAAGCAACCAAAGCAAAAGAGCTATGTTGCTAGCTATTAGAGGATTGACACCAAGGCCTGAGAATACTGCCGGAAGTGATATTATGAGTATTGTACCGTTTATTGCAGACATCAATGCCCCAAGAGTCGTGTTAGAAAGAGCTATCCATTTGTAATTTTTCCCGTACTTGCTTTCGCGCTCACGCTCCTCTCTGTCCTCTTCTATATATGACTTTGGTTCTGCATACTGTTTTTTGGAAACCATCGATTAAACGCCCAATACTGATTTTATCGCTTCTGTTTCCTTTTCTGAGAGCAGGACTTTGCATTCGTCGTCGTTTATAAAGAATTCTAGGACAGTCCTGCGCAGTTCACTGCTATCTATCGTTCTCTTAAGTATATCTACGATGCTTTTCCCGTCCACCATCTTTCCAGCTGCGTCTGCCCATGTGCTTAGGACACGACTATATTCAATGAGCATGTTGAGCTGTTCCACCGAAAGCACGAATTTTTGCAATTCGCCGAATTTTTTAGCTTCAGCCTCCGAAAGCTTCTTTCCGCTGTTTTTTTCTATGTACTCATTGTACTCCTTGTGCAATCTTCCAGAATCATCTATTAGATTATTTATCAGGTACATTGCTTCCTCAACATCAGCATTGGCTTCGCTGGAAAAAAGGGAACTACCGTTAACCGCTATGTGCCCAGCTTCTATCTCCTTGTTGAGGAGCTTTATCGCCCTGTCTATCAGCTCCTCCCTCATTTTTACAAGAAGATCTTCGCAAGCTATCCACGAAGGTATGCGGCTTTCATCGATATCACTTGCTTTGGACCCATGTTCTGCAGTCATCAAACACACTAGTTAGTTTATTATTGTTAAATATGAATTATGGATAAAAAGGTATAAATTATGAAAATAAATCTGATTATAGACAAATACCATAACGACAAGGTCCACAGCATAAGGAGGGCCCTGGAACGCATGGGATTGACAATTTCCAAATCTAGTTACGAAATGACTCTTTTCGTAGGCGGAGATGGCACTTTCGCCAACAAGTCGCTAGAGTTTGACGAGAGGCCGGTTTTATTCTTAAGCAGGCATTGGAACAAGCCGAATGGCAGCGTGAGCTACAACGCGCAGGCCAACATAGATTCAAAGAGCCTTTCGAGGATTGTCAAAGCCATAACTACTGGTGATTATAGGATCGAGAGCCAGCCGGTGCTCGATGCCGTATATGCCGGTAAAAAATATTCTTCCTTGTATGATTTTTTCATAGAAAGGTACGCGACAAAAGAAGCAATGAGGTATAGAATAACTGTTAAGAATGGAAGGAAATCATTCCGCACTTATTCGATATCAAATGGCTTCATAATAACTACGCCTTTGGGTTCGACGGGATATTATTCATACCCTGACATATTGAATGGAAATGGGCAGAAGCGCATAGATTACGGAAAAATAGGTTTGGCGCACATATTACCGGTGAGAATCAAAGATTTCTATGGGAATAAAAAGCTAAAGCCAGAGGTTAGGCGAGTTTTCAGTGACCGTGTAGTTGTAAGCGCTACTATAGAGAGGGAAGTAGGCCAGATAATGTTCGGCACCACAAGCAACAGAGGCATCAGGATAAAAGCTAAGAAGCGAGTTGATTTTTATGTTGATAAAAAAAATTCGCTTAAGATGGTATTATTAGATTTCAAACATTAGACCCGGTTATCACTGCAACACTGCTCCCCTTCAGTTTCAGCGTTTCGAAAGCGGTAATCGTAGATACTGATGCGAGTTCCGCGACCAGGCCATAATCTTCCATAAACCTTTTCTGCTCAGTTCTTAACGAATCTTCGCTTACCGAAATAGCAGTACCGTTCGTTTTCTTTATGGCCTCGATGCCCTGTTCACCATATGTTGG
>JAVYSI010000026.1:0-9683 GCA_038729265.1 Methanothrix sp.
ACAGAGGAGCGCATAGCAGATGCGAAGAACACAAGCAAAAAACTAGGGAGGCAGTTCGAGCCAGGTTATATGCTTGACGCGTTTTCCGAGGAGCGCGAGGGTGGCCTTACCATAGACACAGCCAGAGCGCAGATAAAGTACAAAGGAAAGGCGTTCGAATTTATAGACGTGCCAGGACATGAGGAACTGATAAAGAACATGTTGAGCGGAGCGTCGTATGCCAGCACCGCTGTGCTTGTCATATCAGCTGCAAAAGATGAAGGGATAAAGCCGCAGACCAAGAGGCACTTATTCCTTGCTAAAATGCTCGGAATAAGGCATTTCATAGTTGCAGTCAACAAGATGGACACGGTGGGCTATTCGCAGAATGATTACGAAATCATAAAGAACGAAATAGCCACGTATTTCGACGTTATAGGCATTCATTCGCAAAGCGTCAACTTCGTACCGATATCTGCATACAAGTCGGAAAACATAGTTTCAAAATCGCAGAACATGCACTGGTACCGGGGCAAGCCACTGATGGAACTGCTACTTACGTGCCATACGAAGAACTCTGTAAGTAAGGCACCGCTCAGGGCGATAATACAGGGCACGCTGGAAACGGAAAGCGGAATAGCATATACCGCTAAGGTGCTGAGCGGCACCATAGAAACAGGGACCAGCATAAGGATACTGCCCATGAATAAGAAGGCTACGGTGAAAAGGCTTTATGTGAAAGGCAAAGAGGCGCGCAGCGCCAAAGCCGAAGAGAACATTGCCATAAACATATCGCAAGACATGGGCAACATGCGTGGTGCGGTTATAAGCAATACATATATGACAAAAGCGGCGAATGCAATAAGCACCATGTTGTTCTTCATTAAACCTGTGAACGGGAACGTAGAGCTCAGGTTCAACGGCAACAGCATTGCCGCAAAGATAAATTTGGACAAGGTTATAGATACCGTGACCGGAAAATCCAAGAACACCAATAGACCCAAAGCCCTCGATGCGGCTGAATGCATAATAAGGCTCAGTAAAAAGGTAGCTGTAGAAGAATTTACGAGTTTCAGGGACTTGGGAAGGTTTGTAGTCTACAGCTCAGGCCAGTTCGCCGGCATAGGGGTCGTAGAAAAGGTGCTTGGATAGATGGGATTGCAGGGAGCAAGTGAAATAATAACAGGGCTTTTAAGCTCTGATTCCAGGACAAGCATTTCCGACCTTTCTAGGATATCAGGCGTGTCCAGGCCTTCCGCATCAAAAATCCTCGAGAGCTTGACCAAAGAGCTAGAGCTTAGGTTTGTACTAGAATTTGACGAGAGCAAGCTTGGATACCCGATAATGCATAATGTAGTTGTGAAGTTTAAAAAAAGGGCAGATTTCAAAAAAATAGAAGAGGTAGTTAACAAAAGCACCTGCATAAACTTTGCCTGTTCGTGCAGCGGTGACTTCGATATGATGCTACAGGTGCTTTCGAGAAATAGTTCGGAATACTTCAGCTGGGAGGATTCGTTGATAGACCAGATATGCGAATACAGGCCCATTATAAGGTCTTCGGAGATAGCAAAGGTTCGCTTTGGGTTTTTCCCGATAGACAACGGCTTGATTGCATCATCCACACTAGAAGAAGAGGACAAAAAGATTTTAATAAAATTAAACGAAAACTCGCGTGCCAGCTTAAGGAAGCTGGAAAAGTTTACATCAATAAATTCAGAAACGATAAAGTACAGGATAGATAGAATGGTAAAAAACGGGACAATAAAGCGCTTTACAATAGCCTCGCAGAAACCGCAGCGCCAATATGCCTTGGCTTATATGTCAAATTATATATTCAACAGAAAAACTAGGTATAAGGCAAGCTTAAGGCGCTACGATTATTTTGACTCCGATAGTTTAGGGCTTTTGAACACATTCCAGAATATTTCGCTGTTGAGTGGAAGCTATAAGTTCTTTGGAATTGGAATCTTTAAAAACAAAAAAGATGCGCTTGAAAACACCGTAGAAAAACATATAAGGTCTTTTGGAAAAGATAACGTTAGCGTTGCCAACGCAAAGATCCTGAAGACGCTGAAGGGCTTAATGCCTTTCAGGAAGCTGAATATCAAGAGGAATTACATACAATAAAAATATGGTTAAAATTTAGAAGGTGTCTTGGTGAAAATAAGAAGCGCGGACCTCGTAACGTATATTAGGACCGCACTCATAATAGTTGCCGCTTATCTAGTAATCGCAAAATTCAATGCGTTAGCGATAATAATCCTGCTCGCCATAGCTATGCTCTCAGACGCAATAGACGGTTACTTCGCAGTCAGGGAAGAGAGCAAAGGAAAGATTGGCTTCATAGCCTATGTAAGGGCTGCAACAGGAAACAAAAAGGAATGGGACATAGTACATAGGATCAAACAGCGCGTTGGCAAAAGCGCACCGTATGGACCAAGAATAGACATAGCAGGAGACCGCATAAGCGAATACGTGCTTTGGGTAACGTTCACATTCCTCGGGATTGTGCCGCTCTTTGTATTGTTCATAATAATAATAAGGCACTCGTTTGCTGATGCGCTCCTCGGAGCCAAGGGCACCTCTTCAAAGATGCATTCTAGGATTGCACGCTCTCTTTATGCTTCGAACGCTAGCAGAGCAGGCATACAGATAACGAAATTTGTAACCTTTGCTTATCTTGTACTGGTGTACGTGCTATCATACCCGCTTTGGATCGGCTATGTGCTAATAGGCATACTCACTATTTATATACTCGTAAGGGGCATTGCTGAAATATTTGAAGCGATCCACAGTTGACTGGAACAGCAATGTATATTTATAGTTTATTTGAATATTGTATAAAGGTTGTGATTATATGAGTTTAGCAAATAGCATGGTTAACAAGAAGAACCTTTCACTTTGGGGCTCCACGAAGAAGGCTTTGGACATAGCTTTACACCCGGGCAGCGTAAACCAGAGCTACCGCATAGGAGATGCGATAGCATTTTATTATAAGGCAGCAATAATCCCGGCAATAGCCGCAGCAATTTTAGGATTCGTGTTGCTCTTCGCTTTTGGCAGCATTGCTTTAGGTATTTTTGGTGCTCTAAGCACAATTTTGGGCGGAATATTAGAGTATGCGCCGGCGTTGATGGGGATAATTGGAGCTGTAATCGGGTTGGCTTATGTTCTTCTGTTGATACCGATTGGCATAATTATTGATGGTGCAATATACCACTTTTTTGCGAAAACACTTTTTAAGATTTGGAAAAATGACGTATCAAAAACCATAACAGCTACAATGTACGCAAGTTTTCCCGTAATGCTGTTGTTATGGGCCTTTTTCATACCTTTATTTGGAGAGATTGTTGCAATCGCAGCAAGCGTATGGAGCTTTATAATTTTGATAATATCAATGGCAAGGCAGCAACAGGTTAGTGGCTGGAGAGCGTTTGGTGGAATCCTGATATCTGTAGTGATTCTAAGCATAATAGTCATTGCAATAGAAGTTCCGGTATTGCTTGTTGTCCATAGCTATACTAGCCTTTCTCCTTCCTCTAGTTGTATCGCAAATTCTGGATTTATATGCAACGACACTTCTTTCTCTAATGGAGTAATATCTGCAACAGTAGGACAAGATACAGGAATTAACATGATGAAAAGCAAGTTATTCTTCGTGCCATCAGGGCAGAATTTTAGCACATCCGATCCGTATTATTACATAGGCAACCTTAGCAATGGTAATACGACAACCGTTAGCATCAGTGGAGTCAAGGAAGTAAACAATACTGTGTTTGGAAACCTGACGCTGGAATATTATACATCTATATCCCAGAGCACGCCATACATAAAAGCGCTTGGGCTTTACTTTTACTACAAAGGCTAAAAGCATTTAATCCAAACGGAGTATTTGTTCCCTAGTCTTAAAACTGGGTTTTAGACCGATGATATTTTGATATTTTAGCAATCAATCCTCATGCGATAAAATAGCATTTGAAAAGTTTTTCAGAATTATGCGAGAATGGTTGAAATACGCAAATAATTTATATTTAAGTGGTTAAAGCTCTAGATAGATTTAATGAATTGCAGCGGAAACGATACTGCATATCTTGTTCTTGAGGATGGGCTTGTTTTTGAAGGTTTTAGATTTGGATCTAAAAACAATGTTAAAGGAGAGGTTGTATTTACCACTTCTATGAACGGGTATGTGGAATCACTTTCAGACCCTTCGTACAAGGGGCAAATCCTTGCAATAACTCACCCACTCGTAGGAAATTACGGAGTACCTGAAAAGATAAGAAGAAACGGAATACTTTCAAATTTTGAATCTGAAAATATACAAGTTTCAGGTTTAATAGTAGGAGAAATAACAAACGGCTCTGAATGGAATTCGGAAAAGAGCCTTGAAAAATGGCTCGAGGAGGAGAGCGTTCCTGGGATATCTGGCATAGATACTAGGTCTCTTGCCATCCATATACGCGATAAAGGTGCAATGGCTGGAGTCATATCAAATGAAAAGGAGTTTGGTTCCAAAAAGGACTACGAAAGCATAAATTTCGTTGACATGGTTTCTATAAAAAGGCCTATGGTATATGAAAACAAAGGACCTACTGTTGTAGTTATGGATTACGGCTTGAAGGAAGGAATCCTTGACTGTATATACTCCATGGGTTATTCTATAGCTAGATTACCATACAATTCCACAGAGAAACAAGTGCTTTCGTACAACCCGTATGGCATAGTGCTGACCAACGGGCCTGGAAACCCTATGCTGCTTGGCGAGGAGGCAAAGACTGTTGCAAAGCTTATAGAACATAAAATACCAATGTTAGGAATCTGCCTGGGCCACCAGCTTGTCGCAATGGCTTCGGGAATGAAAATTAGGAAAATGGGCTTCGGACACAGGGCCATAAACAAGGGGGTTATAGAATTGGGAACAGGAAGGTGCATGATAACTACGCACAATCACGGCTATGAAGTTTTTGGAGATGTACCTGATGGCATTGAGGTTTCGTATGTTTCTCTTGACGATAAAACTATAGAAGGAATGATTATGAAAAGCCATAACGTAATGACAGTGCAGTTCCACCCTGAAGCAAGGCCTGGGACAAAGGATGGACTCAGAATATTCGAGCTCTTCGATTCTTCTATAAAAGGTTTTATTGATGGAAAATGACAGAAAAAAGGTTTTACTTATAGGCTCTGGGGGAATAAAGGTAGCAGAAGCTGCAGAATTTGACTACAGTGGTTCACAGGCCCTTCGGGCGCTAAAGGATTCTGGGATAAAAAGCATAGTACTTAATCCCAATATTGCCACAGTGCAAACAAGTTATGCAATGGCCGATTCGGTTTATATACTTCCAATATCTTCGGAATACATCAAGCGTGTTATAGAAAAGGAAAAGCCTGACGCAATACTTTCAGGATTCGGAGGGCAGACTGCACTTAACGCATGCCTTGAACTTTGGAATGACGGATTTCTGAAAGCCAATAACGTAGAGTTCCTTGGAACCCCTCCCGAGGGGATAAGGAATGCGCTCGGCAGAGCTGATTTCCAAAGGCTCATGCGAGAGCTAGGCATTCCAGTACCAAATAGCATCGGAGTCAAGAACGTTGAAGAAGGAGTTGAAGCCGCGAAGGAGCTGGGGTTCCCGGTAATGTGCAGAGTCAGCTTCAATCTAGGTGGAAGGGGTTCTTTCATAGCACACAGCATGGACGAATTCAAAAGCTCTATATCTAAAGCCTTAGCGCAGAGCGGAACAGGCGAAGCCCTTATTGAAAAATATCTTGGAGGCTGGAAAGAACTTGAATACGAAGTCGTGAGGGATTGTGACGGAAATTCTGCAATAATTGCATGCCTGGAGAATCTGGATCCTATGGGAACGCATACAGGGGAATCAGTTGTGGTTGCACCAGCACAGACCCTAGACAATTATATATACCAAGAGATGCGAAGCATGGCCATACGCGTGGCCGAATCAATAAAATTAATAGGGGAATGCAACGTGCAATTTGCACTCGAACCTAACAGCAATAGGTTTTTTGTAATAGAGACTAATCCGAGGATGTCTAGATCTTCTGCGCTGGCAAGCAAGGTTACTGGATATCCGATAGCTTATATAGCCACAAAGCTGGCTCTTGGGAACAGGCTCCATGAACTGAGAAATGAAATTTCGCACAGTACCAGCGCATATTTTGAGCCAAGCCTTGATTATATTGCTGTAAAGATACCCAGGTGGGACAACGCCAAGTTTGAAATGGCAGAGGATTCGATAGGAAGTGAGATGAAAAGCATAGGGGAAGTGATGGGAATAGGCAGAAATTTCGAAGAGGCGATCCAGAAAGCAGTCAGGATGCTTGACATAGGTGAGGAAGGAGTCGTAAGCACAAACGAAACAATAAAATCCATGAGCAAGGATGAAGCGATTGCAGCCTTGGCTGCAAAGAAGCCATATTGGTTCCTTTATGCATCTAGGGCATTTGCGGAAAATGCCAGCGTGGCCGAGATTTGTAAAACCACAGGCATAAACCGCTTCTTCCTGGAAAAGATAAAACATATAGTTGACAGATACTCCAAATTCTGCAATGCGGAAGCAGATGTAAAAAATAGGATGATAAAAGAAATGCTAAGCCTTGGGTTCTCCGAAAAGCAGCTAGGCTATGGGGGCATCAACCAGATGTCAAAGCACATAGACACCCTGGCCGGAGAATGGCCTTCCGATGCAAATTACATGTACCTTACCAGAAATGCAATTTTTGACGAAGCGGAAAAACAGGAAAAAGGAGATAGCGTGCTTGTGCTCGGGGCAGGATGCTTCAGAATAGGAGTTTCTGTAGAATTTGATTATGCAACGGTTATAGCTGCTGAGGCAGCAAAAAAGCTCGGTAAAAGTGTGATCATGCTAAACTGCAACCCTGAAACCGTTTCTACTGACTGGAATTTTTCGAAAATACTGCTATTTGACAATATCAGCTCAGAATCTGTAATCTCGATATCAAAAAGCTTCGGCATAAATGACGTGGTTCTCTTTACTGCTGGACAGATAGGCAACAATATATCGGAAGAGTTACATGGCAGGGGAATGAATATACTCGGCAGCGGGCATAAAGCCATAGAAAGCGCAGAAGATAGAAAATCATTTTCCAGAATAATAAACGAACTTGATATTAAAGAACCGGAATGGGAGAGTGTGACTTCCGTATCGGAAGCGATAGATTTTGCAATGAAGGTTGGCTTTCCTCTCATGGTAAGGCCGAGCTTTGTGCTTAGTGGATCGGCAATGGGGATAGTCAACAACGAGGAGGAGCTCAAAAGAAAGATTTTAGGCATAGAAAAACGATATATGCACAAACCTGTCGTAATATCGAAGTTCATATCCGATGCAGAAGAGGCAGACCTGGATTGTGCATCGGATGGAAGATCAATAATAGGAGTCCCGCTTTTTCACATAGAAGAGGCAGGAATTCATAGTGGCGATTCTACAATGCAGGCCTTCCCCACAGAGTCTAAAGAAGCAAGGGAGAGAGAAAGAATCCTTTATAAGATGAAACAAATTGCAGCTAGCTTGGTAGAAAGGCTTCGTATACGTGGGCCTTTCAATCTACAATTCGCTGTAAAGGGCGATGTACCTTACGTTATAGAGCTTAACCTCAGGGCGAGCAGATCAATGCCTTTCAGCTCCAAGGCAACAGGCTCTGAAATCCTAGATTATGCAATGCGAGGATGTTTGTCGCATTTTGATTGGGAAGGATTTTACGTCCCGAGGCTAAAAGCTTACGGAATAAAATCGCCGCAGTTCTCCTGGGCACAGATAAAGGGAGCATATCCATATCTAGGGGCAGAAATGAGAAGCACTGGAGAAGTAGCTTCATTCGACAGTAACATAGATGCTGCACTGCTAAAAAGCTGGATGTCTGCACAACCAAACAGAATGCCGCATAATGGAGCGCTAATTTACGGGAATGGGAATTCCACAAAAACTCTTGCAAAAAAACTTGCTGATTTATCATATCTTGATTTGTACGGCCTCGAAGGTTATGAGTCCGATGCCAGTGATATCCTTATGTCGCGGAAAGAAGCTTTGGATGCAATTAAAAACAGAACCATAGACATCGTTTTCACTGAAGGGCACATCCCAGAAAGCGATTATTGGATAAGAAGAGCTTGTGCAGATTTCAATATCCCCATTGTGCTTAATTCTAAGCTGGGATTGAGGCTTGCTGGTGCGTTCGGGGTAAAAACCGAGGCAAAGGAGCTCAAGGACTACTGGTGATGCTCTTTCCTTCTTTTTTCATTCTGCTCCATCAACTTGGCCCAAAGCGTGGTGTTCTTCAGGAAGGCCTTCAGCATCTTTCCTGCGAGCGGAGGGCGGGACAATCCTTTCAGCGATTCGAGATATTTCATATCTTCCTCAGATAAGTTCCAAGACATGGCGTCTGCATTCTCATCGATGTGCTTTATTGATGATGCCTTGGGTATCGCAACTACACTGCCTTTTCCCTTCTGAAGCACATAGCGCAATGCCACTTCCGATGCAGGCTTGTGATACTTTTTGCCTACTTCCGAAAGCGACTCCATAATCATTTTGTTGTGGAATATCGCGCCCCTTGCCAATGGGCTATATGCTATCAAGGCTATTCCCTCCTTTTTACAGAATTCTAGAAGCTCAGATTCCGGATCCCTTACGGATATGCTATATTCCACTTGGTTTGACGCTATTTTTGAATGGTCCAATGCTTCTTGAGCCTTGACCATTTCTTCTACTGAGAAATTGCTAACGCCTATGTTCATTATCTTCCCTTCGTCCAGCAGCTCTTCCATTGCGCGCATAGTCTCTTCTATAGGTACTCTGTTGTTGGGCCAGTGCAGCTGGTATAGCCATATGCTTTTCTTGCCTAGGCGCCTCAGGCTTGATTCGCACGCCTTTATAAGGTCGTCATGCCTGAAATGCGATGGAGATACCTTTGTTGCCAAGAAGACGTTTTCTAATCCGCTTATTGCTTTGCCTACCAATTCTTCATTTCCGTACATCTCCGCAGTGTCTACAAAGTTTATCCCAATCGACAAACCGTGCCTTATTGCCGAAATCCCTGATTCCGAATCATTTGGTATTTTCCATGTCCCAAGACCTATCTCCGTAATCTTGGCTTTAGAATCCCCGTATCCGATATTGACATATACAGACAAACCATCACCCTAATATTTTTTTATTTGCATAATTAAGTTTTGCTGTTTACAAATAGTTTTTTAATATACGTTGGTAATTTAATACGGTTGGATGGCAGCACAAAAGAAGCGCGTTGCAAGGCATGGAAGGCTGAAAGTGAAGCACTTGAAGAAAAAGCCGAAACTCGGGGCTTCGCTTCTGGTTATAGCAGGAGTTATAGCAATTGCAGTAAGCGCCATTGTAGGAATTGACGCCTTTTCTCATGGGCCGGTTTTCGCCATTGTTGATTCCGGCGCCGGGGCCATAATAGGCGTTGCTATAATTGCAGCTTCGATAAATGCATATACTAACGATGTAAAAAAATCTGAAACATGGGCTGTAGTTGCACTTATATTATATTTGATTGAAATACCCTCTCTGTGGGGTTTTGGAATAGGATTCATAATAGCGCTCGCTGGGGCAATAATAACTCTCAGGAATTGAAGCCCATCACCATTTTCTTACCTTGTCGTATACGTATCCTTTGAACTTTGACGGGAACAGATGATTGAATCT
>JAVYSI010000027.1:0-9477 GCA_038729265.1 Methanothrix sp.
TCCCTCGCTACATTATGCGCAACAAAGTGATATACATGGCAGACAACGAAAGAACTAACGACGCAGGAAGAGAAAATGTTGTATACATAGGCAAGAAACCGACGATGAATTACGTGTTGGCTGTAGTTACGCAGTTCAACAGTGGAATGCCAGAGGTTGTGATAAAGGCCAGAGGCAACGCCATATCAAGGGCCGTGGACGTCAAGGAAATAGTCCAGAACAAGTTCTTACCTAGTCTCAAGGAAAAGAGCATAAAGACATCTTCCGAAGAGATAAGCAACGAAGACGGCACGAAATCCAAAGTGAGTGCCATACAGATAGTGCTGATGAAATAAACCTAATTTTTTTATTTTTATTCTTTTGCAGTGCGAATACCACTTTCAGAAAACTATAAATCCTTTATAATACAAGTAGTGGTGGTTCGGGCCATGCACGGCCTGTTTCTGATTGCTAGATGCTGTGATTTTCATGATAAGGACCGCTTATGTAAATGAGATAACTCCAGAGATGGACGGAAAAGAAGTTACTGTAGCAGGATGGGTTCACGAGGTCAGGGAGTTAGGCAAGGTAACCTTTTTGCTCCTGAGGGACATGAGCGGGATAGTCCAGATAATAGCCAAGAAGGGCGATACCGATGAATCGGTCATGGGTGCGTTGTCCCTACCGAAGGAAAGTGTCATAAGCGTCAGGGGCACCGTTAAGGCCAACAAGGAGGCTAGGGCAGGATATGAAATAGTGCCAATAGAGGTCAAGAACCTGAATCCACTTTCGACTAACATACCGTTCGAGGTGACGGGCAAGGTGCCTGTTGAGCTGGATGTAAGGCTGAATTACAGGTATATAGACCTGAGGCGCATACAGAGCACTGCAATATTCAGGGTAGAGTCTACAATACTTAATTCTTTCAGGGAAAGCCTGCAGCAGAAGGGTTTCAACGAGATAAGGACTTCATCCATAGTCGCAGAAGCCACAGAAGGAGGTTCGGAACTGTTTGAGATAAAGTATTTCGATGAGAAAGCGTTTTTGGCGCAGTCCCCGCAGCTTTACAAGCAATTTGCAGTGATAGGAGGCTTGGATAAGGTTTTCATGGTAATGCCGGTTTATAGGGCCGAGAAGTCAAACGACACATACCACATAAACGAGATAACACAGATGGACGTCGAGATGGGCTTCGCGGACCACAACGATGCGATGCAGCTTTTGGAGGAAACGCTCAAGCGCATAATAGGAGACGTTAAAAGGAATAACGTCCACGAGCTTGAAGAACTCGGCGTGAAGCTCGATGTGCCTTCGGTCAAGCGCGTTTCTTATGAGGAGGTTGTCGAAAGCTTAAAAGCGCATGGGGAGAGCATAAAGATTGGTGATGATTTCTCAAGGGAAAACGAGATAAAGATAGGTGAAATATTCGGGGATGCTGTACTCGTATACGAATATCCCACGGCAGTGAGGGCGTTTTATTCAATGCCTAAGGAAGGAGATTCGGAATTGTGCAACAGCTTCGACATGATATATAAGGGCTTGGAGATAAGCAGCGGGGCCCAGAGGATACACATGCCGGAGATGCTCATAGAAGCTATAAAAAGGAAGGGCCTGGATCCAAAGAATTTTGACTTTTACGTGAACGCGTTCAGGTGCGGCGCACCGCCGCATGCTGGATGGAGCATAGGCTTGGAAAGGCTTGCGATGAAGATGATGAACCTTCAGAACATAAGGGAGTGTACGCTGTTCCCAAGAGATAGAAGAAGAATAAGGCCTTGAATCAAGTACGGTATTTTATTTCGTCGCTCATCATGTCAGGGCTCCACATCGGGTCCCACACAAGCTCGAGCTCTACCTTTCCTATATTCGGAATCGATTCCAAGCGCAGCTGCGCATCTGCCAGTATCAGGGACGTAACGGGGCACATTGCACTTGTCATAGTAAGGGTTATCTTCACGTCGCCTGAAGTCCCGACATTGATCCCGTAGATTAGGCCAAGATTGACGATGTCAGCGTCCAATTCCGGATCCTTGCATTGCAATAACGCAGCTATCACATCCTTTTTAGTTACCATTTTACCAAGATAAATCTTACCGGGACAATATTTAATCGTTTCCGAATAATCTTTAACCCAGCATACAAAAACGCAATATGTGCAAAAAAAATAAAAGTGTTACAGAGCCGATGGCCAGAAACGGTACGAAGCAGCTATGCGATTCCGAATACCTTCCTTGCAACGTCGAAGACTGTATTGACGTATTCCTCGATTCCCTCATCTACGGATTTCTGTGTGATTTTCAGGGTGAATCCTGATGCCATTTCATGCCCATTGCCCCCTAAGGCCGAAGACAACAGAGAGGAGTTTATCCCGTTGTCGCTCCTAACATGGGCGGACCAATCCTTTGTAGTGACAAATATCTGTATATTGGCTCCAGTGCTTTGCTTTATCATGGCGCATGCCATATTACTCTGGAGGTTGTCTGCAAATGCCATCCCTATTTTGTACCTGCCGATGTTAAGAACCCTTATTGTCTCTTTGAGCTGCTTGAGGTTTTCTGCTTCGGATTTTTTGTATTCCGCATATATCTGGTTTATTATGCCACCGCTTATTGCCCCAGTTGCCACGCGTTCTAAGAGCGAATGCCTTAGCTCTTCAGAATGCTTGTCTTCCCTGTCAAGAAAGGCTATGCATTGGGACATCCGAATCAAATCCGAATCCAACTCTTTGTCTTCAGGCCTTATATTGAAATCAGTAAGATGTGCGAGCGATGAAAGCTTTTTGCATATTTCGTCATTAATGCAGAAATTCTGGTATATGAGCTCCGCAGCACATCTGTTCTTATCTTCTCCGCAGATGAGCATTTCAGCTATCTGCTTCATCTTCTCCGTAGCTGCCTCGGGCCATGGATGATGGTCCACCCAAATTATCCTATTTCCATGTGATTTAATGTTTTCAAATTGGTGGCATAATTCTTCGTATCCGTCTGCAGACATGGAAACGTCCGCAATATAAATATCAATGTTTTCCGAGCCAGCGAGCTTGGAAACAGTAGAAAGCATTTCCGTTTTGCTAGGGTTTGTAAAAAGAACTGTTTTTATTGATCCACTTAAAAACCTGAACAACTCTGCGGCACTAGCTATGCCATCGAAATCCCTCCTATGGCTTATTATAACCGATTTTCTGACCATGCAGATCACGAATAATTTTTCATTCTGTACTTATTTTTTAGGATTAGATCGGCAGCATTATATTATTATCTACGGCAGTCGAAGCACGATGCACAGGGCAAAGCATAACTGGAATATGTACTACTTTCGAATCAGTTCGGAAGGCCCGAAAATGTCTATGTATTCTTTTATCAGTACGTTTATTATGCTTAGACTATTTTCGGGTGTTCCAAGTTTTTCCAAGTCTCCATAAGGGTTCGTTCCAGAACCAAGATTCACAAATATTAACATTGCCATCGTTGCTGCGATAGTATCTTCGTATTCCTTATAAAGCTTTTCGCCCCTCAATCCTTCTTCTATAATTTCTGAGGCGATATTTCCTACCGCATAACTTATTGGTATTCTTTTCTCGATAGCCTCAGAAATAGACATATTTGTAACCAGCAGAAAAGCTTTTGCGTTTATGCCATTCTCATCTGTCGAAATTACCCTTAATGTGTCAAAATCACTTCTTGGGATTGATGAGTAAAACTTGAGCATTCCAGAAAATTTTTCAATGTCAGATTCCGAGCCTAGCTTATACAATTCGAGCATAAAGCTTGGGGGCGCGTTGAAATACCTTACCAGCCTCAGGGACAAATCCGAATCCTTGGTGTTAGATATCTTTGTATACAATTCGAAAGCACTATAGTTCCCCTTAGAAAGCTCCTTTAGGCTTTCGAAGCCTCCGATATCACTGCTTTGCTTTTCCATTTTAACAGAAGGCTTTGAATTACCAGATATATTTATTGCTTTTGTTTTTATGCAGCGAACAGTTTTTAAAGCATTTACAAACAATATTATTGTTTATATGGTAACTACAAACGCAAAAAGGAGAACCTCAAACAGATTGATCAAGGTTAAAGCCAAGGACAGCGTGAAAAGCCTTATAACCTCCGAACTTTCATATCTGAAAAAGGCGCAGATATTAATGCTCGGAAACAACAAACGGATTGCGGAGCTCTCAAGATATTTTTATGACAACTACAAAAAGGCAAGGATTACAATATTGTCTTTTAGTAAGAAAGAGTTGTTAGGCGCAATAAATGCCACTTCAAGATTCGGCAGCATAAGGTACGCATATTCAAAGGACGTTTATACTGGACTTTCTGAAGACGAATTCGGGCTCATCGTGAGCTACGGAACTTTCGACAATATTGGGAACAACAGAGCGATTTCAATCCTGAGAGAGCTTTACAGGATTTCGAAGCCAAATGGAATAGTTATAATTATCGGAAACAATATCGATTACTTATACAAGCATTACAATAAGAGCAATTTTTCAAGTTGCGAAATAATAGAAAATAAGGGTCTCAGATATTTGAAGCTTGTAAAAGTAAACGAGATAAGCCTTCTGCCACAATAATATATTTGCAGGTACCATTTCGTGTTTTTTAGGGGCATTAATGCATTAAACGTCTTTGAACGAACCCCTGCGAAAGCTTAAATATGCCACTTGCTCCAATCGTAGACCGATTAAATGGAAAACAAAAATTTAGTAGACGTAACTTTCATTGCGGTAGTCACAGGCGATGGCATCATATACTTAAAAAGGAACGAGGACGATGATATAGAACCGGGAAAGTGGTGCCTGCCGTCTGGACATGTAGAGAGCGGAGAAGCGTACAAAAGTGCTGCAGTAAGGGAACTTTACGAAGAAACAGGGATAAAGGCAAATCCAAAGGAATTGGAGCATATTGGCACCTTCCCTTACATGCTTGACGGGACCATGTTTAGAGTATGGTTATATTTTGTTGAAAAAGGTTCGCTTAGTTTAAACGATGTGGTCGTTTTTGAAGAGGAGCATTCAGACAAGAAATGTATAGGAATCGACACCCTTGCAGCTATGCGAACTCTTAGGACAGATAACGGTGAAAGATTTACTGCCATAGACATGCATATAATAGCAAACTATGTTCCTGAAGTAGCAGCTAGAATAAAAGCGAAGGAAAACAACTCAAGCATGCGCAACATTTCCAAAGCATTGTGAATAACAAGGTTTAATTGAAAACTTTTTAAATGCTGGGCTATTTATGTTTTGCCCAACATTGTTAGATTTTATTTAACCTCGAAAAACCTAACAAAAACCTAATCCTTTCAAAATCTTAATTAATATAGCCCTACAGATATAAAGCGGTGTAAGAATGTCAAAGACTTTCGGAACGAAGAACAAAATTGTAAAGTTGTTGAAGGAAAAGCCAATGACAGTCACAGAGATAAGTGCAGTGCTTGGGCTTTCAAAAGCAACCGTGAGCCAGCATATGGCCGAATTGGAGAATATGTCAATGATAAAGCAGGTGGACAACCAGCATTTCAAGAAGGTAAAATTTTACAGGCTTTCGGATGCAAAGACCAACACGGTTGAGCAGAGGAGCAACAGCGGATTTAGGAAGATGATAATACCTTCGGTACTTGCAATCCTTATAGTTGGAATAATACTCGGAGCAGGCATGTTGCAGAAGCCCAACAATCAGGTACGTATAGGGCCAGATATAACTAACACCACACCTGGAATAGGCACGGGAACCGCAGCAGCGTGCCCGATGATAAGAGCCTTCGTGAATGGTACTCACGCAAACGAATCCCTGCTTAGTAGCATAGTTTCTGGCATAGCTTCAGGGTCTCCTTGCAGCTTGGCATACGTAAGCGGGAATAAGATAGGAAATCTAAACTATACCTCTTCAGACGGAACCGTGCAGGTGCCTGAATTGGGATACAGGTATACGATAAACCAGACGGCAATAGCAAATTTGAAGGCAGAAGTTGATGGTGGAGAATGCAGCAGCATCGACGCCCTGGCCTTCTTCGGGATAAACTATACGAAGCCTTCCGGAGTGGCTTGCAAGGCAAACATATACTCCTGAATGGCTTTGTAGAAAAGGCCAGACGGTTCTGGCTGCATATTTGCAGTCAGAACATGCTGTGCTTCCCTGAAATTATCTCGTGTGTGAGATAACCTATATTTTCGAGGCTTTGTTCGGCTATGTCATTTACTTTTTTTCTTATGTTGTCAAGCTCTTCCCGCTTTTCGGTGCTTATCTTTACGTCTAAATGCTTAGGGTCGTCTATCTTCCTGCCTATCTGCGAAACTATCGAGACGTTGCATTCCTTTACCTGAGGATAGAGCGTTACTATGTCGTTCGCTATTTCCTTTGCAAGGATGTTGTATATCTTGCCTATGTGGTTTACAGGGTTTTTGCCTGCCGCAGCTTCCAGGCTCATGCGCCTGAAAGGGGTTATCAACCCGTTTACCCTGTTGCCCCTGCCCACTGATCCGTCATCCCCAGCCTCGCAGCTCAGCCCTGACTTCGTAATGTATACTTTCCCTGATTTGCTGTCTCCGTTGTTCACCACGACATCCACATCGCTGCCTATTGATTTCTTTGCGAACGATATGATATCGTTCCTTACCTCCTCCTTTTTTCTATGGTAATCTTCTGAACTTTGCACTTTGGCCGAAACGAACGCTATGGCAACAGTTAGGCTTATGTCACCCATATCTCTCACACCCATTACCTTTACGTCTTCGCCCACTTCTGGATGCTTTTTCTTGTATTCGGGAGAGTTCAGCATCATTTCCGTTTCCAGGACCAGCTTCTCTGTCTTGGTGAAAGGGGCAAAGCCTATTCCGAAAGAGGTGTCGTTTGCAAGTGGGACGTCAGTGTTGCGGTCAAATATCTCGCTTAAATCTGCTGAACCTTTGAGTATCTTCGACTGGAATAGGACCTCCTTTTCTATATCGAGGAAGCGTGTATGCTCGCTTAGATAATCTTTCGCCGCCTTTATTGCTATTCCGTCCACGTCTATGTTTATGTTCTGGTATGAGCGGGCTGCCCTTCCGGCAAGTATTACCTCTATCGGTTTTGTTATTGAGCCGTTTCCAAAGCTCACATCAGACGAACCGCCTATTATAAGCCCTTTATCGACATTGTGATGAAGTATCTTGCCGGTAGAATCTATATATGCGTTTGAAAGATCCGTGCTAACCCTTTCCATTATGCCGTCTATTAAGCTATCTGGATGGCCTATCCCCTTGCGCTCTACGTATTCAACTGGCTGCTCGGCCACCACCGGCGAAAACCCTTCCGCTACTCTTATGTTTTTGCTAGAACCCATATTACCACTTCATAGGTCAAAATCGAATCGTTGTTGAATAAGCTGTCTTTGCCATTCCTTTAAATAGGGTGTGAAATTTCTTTTACACCGATAAAATTTTGTATGACTTTTTTGGCTTTTATCTCTTATTTAATTATTTTTTATATATGTTTGTATATAAAATATTCATTTATGAATAAATAGCACCTATCTTTTCTTTTTCTGCAGTTCCAGAGTTTTTGCAAGCAAGAGCTTGTCTTCTTCGTTCAGCGATGATGCAAGCTCAGAGCCTAGCATTTTCACGTCGAACTCGTTGAGCCTTGCATAGAGCTTCTGCCCCTCCTTGACCTGCCTTCCGAACGTCGGTTCGTCCATTGAAACCGCTACGCTCTCCCCTTTCTTTGCCGATTCCAATGGCGTACCGTCGTTTTGTACTCCCTTCAGCCTGCCAACAAATTCCCCCTCCTCATTTATCATCTGTGCCCCGGGCTTTATCGTACCTGAAATAACTTCTACACCAAATATTGCCGGATGCGATACCCTAAAACAGCTATTCGGGAGTATCTCCACTTCTGCAGGCATGTTTATACGTTTCATTATTTCAGCGGTGCGGTTGCGCCTTATCGAATCTACGTATTCATCATAATCGTCAACGAGCTTGTAGATTATGTTGCCGCCTATGTGCTTGACGTTGCTAGCAGATATGGCGGCTTCTGCATCTGCCTCTACAGGGACCCCGAAACTCAGCACAACTGAGTATATCGGATCAACAGCATTCATAGCAAAGGCGTCCATGACGTCCCTTTTGGTCACGCCACCTATTCCCTTCTTGCTTATTTTCGCGCCTTTTGAAGCGAGCAGCTTCGATATAGCCTCCAAACTACCTATGGAATCGGCCTTGAGCACTATGCCCACCCCATCTGTCTTGAAAACATCGGTGAGCTCGGAACCTATCTCTCTCTCGAAATTCGAATCATTGACCTCTATTATAGGTGTTCCTGGCATTGCGTCCTCCAGCCCTATGGCACTTATCTTTATCCCTGAAGCCGCACTCACAGCATCTACGTTGTAGAATTTGCTAGCCGATTCCACCAGTTCGTGAAGCGGCTTGGGCTTTAGCAACGCCTTTATTTTCGTGGTTGCTATCGAACCGTCAAGCTTTGCGAAAGCGACAATATCATTCACATGCAGTGATCCATCATACAATATTACGTCTACTGTCGTGCCCATGCCTTTAAGTTCCTTTTTTTCTATGACGCTTCCTCGGCCTGGACCTGAGGATTCTATGTTGAGTTTCATTTCCAAGAATTTCTGCGAAAGGCCTACGGCGAGCATCAGCAGTTCTGCTAGGCCTTCGCCGCTCTTCGCACTTATAGGAACTATAGCCAGTTCCTTCTGGAAGTTTTCAACCTTGTTGTAAAGCTCTCCGCTAAAACCATGTGCGCTGAGCGAACCTATTAGCTCATACACCTTTGATTCTAGCATGTCAAGGACACTGTGGTCCTGTTTTTTCATTGCCGCAGCTATGCTGCTTAGGCCAGTAGGCCTCCATCCAGTTATCAAGTCAACCTTATTTGCAGCGACTATGAACGGTGTCTTATATTCCTTCAGTATGTTTATCGCTTCTACTGTCTGCGGCTGGAATCCCTGGGTTATGTCTACAACGAGTATTGCAAGGTCAGCTACGCTGCTGCCACGCCTTCTGAGATTAGTGAAGGCTTCATGGCCTGGCGTGTCTATGAAAAGCAGACCGGGTATTTTTATTTCCGAATTTCCAAATGATACGCCGTTGCATATCTTGTTTATAACGTCCAATGGCACCTCGCTGGCGCCTATGTGCTGGGTTATGCCTCCAGCTTCCCTAGCAGTTATGGAGCTGTTGCGTATCTTGTCTAGGAGAGTAGTCTTGCCGTGGTCGACGTGACCCATCACGCATATTATTGGCTGCCTTATCATCAGGGTTCACCTCTTTTGGATCTGGTTACGCTTCTTTATAATCAAAAATTTTGCAATAGAAAAACAAACTCAGCTGCAGTTAGTTATCGTTGTAATAATTATTTAGCATTTGCCATTTTTCAGCTATCTTTCATCACCGTTTCCGTGTATTGTATTGTTACGCATACGCCTTTCAAGCTTCTCTATGTTCGCCGCCGCGACTTCTTCGAGGCTTATTCCTGCTTCTTTCGCAACCATTGC
>JAVYSI010000028.1:0-8667 GCA_038729265.1 Methanothrix sp.
TTGACGACGGGCTGTTCTTTGACGCTCCACTTATGGCAGATACAAGCACCACATCGCCTATGTTCTTTATGTTCTTGAAAAGTATGCTTTTCTGCTGGAGCATGTGCCTGACCTCGTCTTCGCTCGCGTTCTTCCACTCCTCCATCATTATTCTGCTCACTTCTCCCTTTTCGAGATCCACTATCGCATCCTTGACTTCGCCAAGGTACTGCCCGTTATCGCTGTATATGTCAAGGTTGTACATTTCCGAAACACGCATCCTGATCACCTTATATTCTTCTCAATTAAAGTTTTAAATAGTTTCCGCAACACTCTCTAAAATCGGCATATGTTAAAGGATGCTTCAAGCCCAAGCAATCCATGCAGGATTTATGGCTTTTAGACGTTAGGCAAAGTGTAGACAAGACTACATGCAGTTATAGAAAGCTTTAAATATCTATTTGCCAAGTATAATATTGCTTTTTTTAGAAAGCTTTAAAAGCTTATTTATACGGTGAAGCAACACGAAGGTTAAACCTTTCGAGATAAAAAGTACGAAAATGCTTGAAGAAGGTTGATTTGATGCCAAATAGCAAAAACAAAAAGAACGAGAAGAATTCCGGAAGCGCAAACAAGTCCCAGAACGTGAAGAAAATAACAATAACGAACAATAAACTGAATGTTGACAACGGCGAGCAGGAGGCAAAGCCCCAGAAACAGAAGAACCAGATAGTTCCGGCCCAGCAGAGCCAGCACTCCTCGGCAATGGCAGAGATAAGCAAGGTATGCCCGAGCTGCGGCAGCACTGACCTCATATACGATACAGAGAGGGGAGAGCTGGTATGCAACAACTGCGGCCTTGTAATAGAGGAAAACATAACTGATACAGGACCGGAATGGAGGGCATTCGACTCCGACCAGAGGAACTCCAGGGCCAGAACAGGGGCTCCAATGAAGTACACCAGGCCCAACAAGGGGCTTGTAACTGAGATAGACCTTTACAACAAGGATATAAGGGGAGTGAGAATCCCGTCAAAGAGGCAGGCACAGCTGTACAGGATGAGGAAGTGGCACAAGAGGGCCAGCATAGCAAGCTCAAGCGAGAGAAACTACCTTATAGCGCTCCCAGAGCTGAACAGGGTTTCAAGTTATCTCGGGCTTCCCGAAAACATAAGGGAGAACGCTGCGCTTCTGTACAGGAAGTGCGTGCAGAACAACCTCATAAGGGGAAGGCCCATAGAGACCGTAGTGCAGGCTGTAATATATGCTGCATGCAGGAAGGCCGGAATGCCAAGGACCCTTGACGAAATAGCCAATATATCAGGACTGCCGAAGAAGGAAATAGGCAGGGCTTACAGGGCAATATCCCATGAATTAGGACTTAAGATACCGCTTACTGATCCGGTGAGCTACGTGCCAAGATACGTCAACGCGCTTAAGCTCAGCGGCGAAGCCCAGGAAAAAGCCGTGGAGCTGCTGCATGACGCCATGAAGAAGGGCCTTGTCTCAGGAAGGAGCCCGACAGGCGTAAGCGCCGCAGCCGTTTATATAGCCGGAGCCCTGGCTGGCGAACGCAGAACCCAGAAAGAGGTTGCAGACGTGGCCGGGGTAACTGAAGTTACGATAAGGAACAGGTACCGCGAGCTCAAGGAACAGCTCAACATAGACGTAAACCTATGATGCCATGGTCGCAAAGAAGGCAATAGTGACAATATCGCTCGCCCTTTTTATTTTTGGCGCGATATTGCTCGCCTATGGGGCGTACTACAATTCTAGGCTTGGGATAAGCCTGCAGCAGGCAGCGCCTTCGATAGCAGGCAACAGCATAAATGCTAGCATAAACAAGACCGAAGAGCTGCTCAACATAGCTAACAGGAGCAGCTACCTTGTTTTCTATCCCAACCTGCAGAAGCCGTATTCTTATCTAGCTAAGGCGAAAAGCATAGCGAAGGAAGACCCCGGTCTTGCAACGACGCTGCTGGCTCTGGCTGACAATGACACGCAGCAGCAGATCGCGCATCTTAACAGTTATAGGTACGGATCCCTCTGGGTCATGATAATACTGACACTGATAAGCGCATATGCGCTTTACAGAATAATCACATACAAATACATAGCGGATAAAACTACCAGCACATACAAAAAGCCCGCGGCACCTCGCAGCAAGGATATGAACCAGTCGAGCAAGCGTAAAAAAGAGTAAAATACACAAAGCTGCAGATTAAGCTTTTAAACCTTCTACGCGCATATCTCTATGGATGGGAAATTGGTGACGCGTAGAGGTTACTCTTTACCCGTCCTTAAAAGAATCTGGGTGGAAAAATGGTAGACGAAAGGGCAATAGAAGAAGGAATGGAACTGGAGCTGAAGGTGGAAGCCAAGGGCGCCAGGGGTGAAGGCATAGGAAAGGTAGGTGACTTCGTGATATTCGTCAACCATGCCAAGACAAGGATAGGCAACATATACAAGGTAAGAATAACGAAAATGCACAGGACGTTCGGCTATGCAGAACTTTCAGGAGGCGCAGAGAAGTTTATAGGCAACGGCAGCGTTATAGAGCTATAAAAAATCGCCATAGCAAGCCTTTTATAGTTAACCAATGAAAATTTAATGGCCAGTTTTTTTGTGAGCCTTGTTTTTTCGGCTTTGATTATTTTAACGTAATAACTGTAAGTGTGTTTGTTTGGATGGATTTTGCAAAGGGTACGTGCGTTGCAGGCAGATTTTGTCAGATAAGCAGTAATACCATTCAAATTTTGTATTAAAACTAAGGCGAGTTTATGGATGAAAAAGACATGAAAAGATATATGAAGGGAACTACTACAGTGGGTATAGTGTGCTCTGATGGAGTTGTAGTTGGCGCGGATTCAAGGGCGACGATGGATACGTTTATAGCCAGCACCGAAGCGAGGAAGGTATGGTCTATAGACTCGAATCTTGCGATGACAATTGCAGGAGCTGTGGGAGATGCGCAGGAGATAATAAGGATACTTAAAATACAGAATGAAATATACAAGATGAACGAGAGCAGGCCCATGTCGCCAAAGTCTGCGGCAACGCTTCTGTCAATAATACTTCAGGAAAACAAAATGATGCCGTTCTACGTGCAGCTGATAGTGGCTGGTGTCGACGATGATAACAAGGGTTATGTATACAATCTCGACGCGCTCGGAGGCTTTACAGAGGAAAAGTTTACCTCTACCGGTAGCGGCTCCTTGACTGCGCTTGGCTATCTGGAAGAGACGTACAAGCCAAACATGACCATAAAGGACGGCATAAAGGTAGCAGCCAGAGCGCTTAGCATTGCTATGAGGCGTGATTCCGCTACTGGAAACAACATAACTGTAGCTTCCATAACCAAGGCCAACGGATATGTAGAATACACTGGGAAGGATCTGGAAAAGGTAGCGGCTCAGAAATGAGCCATGCCGGTTCCATTTTCTGAAATATAATCAATTAGGATACTACTTGTTTTACTGAAGTGATTTATTGGAAGACAAAAAAACTGAGAAAGACACATCAAAAGAGCGATCAGAAGAGCTTTTCAAAAAGATACAGTCCCTGCTCCCAAGCGAAGCAGGCTTTTCTAAGGCGGAGTTCGAGGGCCCTGACATAATAGTCATAGTCAAAAACATAAAGGCAGTATATCAGGACGAGAACCTGGTGCGCGACATTGCCTCAGCCATAAAGAAAAAGCTCATAATACGCAGCGAGAATTCATCGCTAATGGCTCCGGAGAAGGCGCTTGAGGTAGTCAAACAACTCATACCGCAAGAAGCCAACGTCACTAACATAAGGTTTGTACCTGATTTTGCAGAGGTCTACATAGAAGCGCTGAAACCAGGGCTCGTCATAGGCAAGGGTGGTTCGACGCTTAAGGCTATAGCCACCGAGACCAGCTGGGTCCCGAAGGTATTGAGGACACCCACCATGGACAGCGAAACCATAAAGGGCGTTCGCCAGCTTATGTTCAACGAAAGCGATTTCAGGAAAAAGTTCCTGAACACCATAGGCAAGAACATAAACCGTGTCATAATGAAGAGCGAATGGCTGAAGGCCACAGCTCTCGGCGGTTTCAGGGAGGTCGGCAGGAGCAGCTTGCTGCTCGAGACGCCGCATTCCAAGGTAATAATAGACTGCGGGATAAGCCCGGAGCCTGGAATAAAGGGTCTTGACGCCAACGCCAATTCGGAAAACAACAAGGCTTTCCCATATTTGGACAGCGCCAATTTCTCTATAAACGAGCTTGATGCGGTTGTTGTGACCCACGGGCACATGGACCATATGGGCTTCATACCTTACTTGTTCAAGTATGGATACGATGGCCCAGTATATTGCACCCCTCCAACCAGAGATCTTGCAGCGCTGTTGCTCAACGATTACATAAAACTAGTGCAGAGAAGCGGAGCCACGCCGCTGTATACGGAGAAGGACGTCCGCAAGATGCTCACACACATAATAACAAGGGATTACAACGAGGTAACCAACATAACCGACGAGCTTAAGCTCACCTACCACAACGCCGGACATATACTCGGAAGCTCAACAGTGCATATGCACGTGGGCGAGGGCATGTACAACATAGTGCATACTGGAGACATGAAGTACGGTTTCACAAGGCTTTTCGACCCTACGTCTACGCGCTATCCGCGCATAGACTCGCTATTCATAGAAAGCACATACGGAGGGCCCAGCGACATAACGCCCAACAGGCATGATGCCGAAAAGAACCTCATGGACACTATAAAAAGGACGATAGACGGCGGCGGAAAGGTCCTAGTGCCGCTGTTCGCAGTAGGAAGGAGCCAGGAGCTTCAGCTTGTGCTTGAAAGCTACCTTACTGGGGATAACAGCCCATACAAGCTTGACGTTCCGGTGTTCCTCGATGGAATGATACTCGAGGCCAGTGCCATACATACTGCCTATCCGGAATATCTAAAGGAAAACCTCAAGAACAGGATACTCAGCAATAGGTCTCCATTCGAAAGCGACATATTCGAGGTCATAAAAGGTGAGAGAGAAGAAGTCTTCGAAAAAGGTCCGTCAATAATACTTGCAAGCGGAGGAATGATGAACGGCGGTGCAAGCGTAGAATACTTCAAGAGGCTCGCCGACGACCCGAAGAACACGCTAATATTCGTGGGCTACAACAGCGCTGGTTCTATGGGGCGCAGAATACAGAACGGCGTGAGCGAGGTGCCGCTCCCGGATGAAAACGGAAAGCTCGTGCCAATAAAGGTCAATATGAACATAAAGACGGTTGAGGGCTTTTCTGGGCATAGCGACAGGCATCAGCTCATGAGCTTTGTGCAGAAATTGAGCGCCAAACCCAAGAACATATTCACCATGCACGGCGAAGAGCAGAAATGTGAAGATCTCGCAAAGACTCTCGGAAGACTGGTACATGCTGATGCTAGGGCTCCGATGAACCTGGATTCAATAAGGCTCAAGTGAGAGATGGCGAGTAAGGATGCCTAACCGGAACATAAAAATGGCGGTAAAACCGGTCGCCCTTGCGCTGTGGCTTTTTCTGGCCACAATGTTCCTGGCATACTTCATCGTCACTAACAATTCGTACTTCATATTGTACGCATTTCCAATTTTTGTGGTTTTTGGGATACTCTCAGCGTTTAGCGAGAGGTTTACTCGCTACGAAATCGTCGGAGCGCTTGCCTTCATAATCGCCGGCACCATGCTTTATATGGGAAAGGGTGCTTTTGCATACTACGCCATATTTTCCATCATGGCATTTTTCGTATTGTATGCTATTGACATGAAAAGGGAATACAAATTGTATTCCTATTCGGTTCTTGCACTTCCGGATCTGCTATATTTTTCGGGATTTTTGTCGAATGTGAATTTTGCGATAAACACTGCAATAGTGGGCTATTATCTTCTAATCAGTGCAGTAATATCAATATTCATCGTCACAATAGCCAGCGAATCGACGCTGCATAAAGCATCAAAGAGGCTTATTCACAGCAGAGGAACAAAGCTAAATATGCAGTATATCGCAGTAGTGATCGGGATAGCACTCATAGCGGCGCCTATATGGCCTGTTGGGCAGTCGTTGACTTTCGGCGCAATACCACATGCAAAAATAACAGTAAACAACTCGCTTTTGGAATACAAGACCAACTCTTCGTATGCTTATTATCCAATAGAAGTCAATTATTCAAGCTTTTCGAATTATACTCCAACAAACTTTTCGAACATACAATTTTTCTACGGCAACGGGCAAAAAATAAATGCAACTTTGAGCCAGATAAACGAGACCAACAATTACGTGGCCAATCTTTCAATAAACGAGTCATCCAGTGGGTTCCAGTATGGAATATACGCATATTTTATGCCCTTCAACTATTCGAATTATACTACAGTTAAAATAGCCCCGTCAAGCAATACCTCTTCAGTTGCAAAGTCAGCTCTTAGTGCGGTGATCTATTCAGGAAGTTATGTAAAAAGGAACGTTGAAATCCCATTGACATCGACTATTAACAACACAAAAAAGATAAATTTGTATGTGGCGCCGTACTATACGTTCGGTTCTTTCTGCGCTCCTGGCTTTAATATAACATACAACACTTCTTTACACTTCAGCTCAAATGCGAGTTTTTTTGAACTCAGAAACGCTTCCGATTTCATAAAGGGTATAAGCCTAACTAAACAGTCAAATTATTCAAATTATCAAAGCAGAATTTCAAAATATAGCTTTGGAAAGTTTCTTAATGTTAAAGACGTGGAAACGGGTTTTTATACAAATAAAAGTTGCATGTTTTACCTTATACTAACCAACAAAGCAATAACTGCAAATGGGTCTATAAAGTCAATATCGCAGAGAATAACTGGGTATAAAAATGTCAGCGTTGAGCTTCCAAACCTATATATGAACATCTCAAGGTATATATCAAACAGATATGCTTTCCTTCCTAATGCATTCTCCTATATAAACTCCGAATACCTGAACTACTCCTTGAACAAATCAGAATGATATTAATCCTACACCCATACTTTTCCTGCACAATGCTTGTATAAAAGTATTTAAATATTTATCTAAATAAAATACTTGTATAAAAGTAAAAGGTGTAGACATGCCAAAAATCCAAAAATATGCAAATTCTCTAGCAAGGCAATTATTTAGGATAAAGCATCTGCTGATATTGCTTTTCGTACTGCAGATGTATCTGTTTTCGATAAGCAACGGAGCTTCAACCATACTTCTAAGTTCTAACACAATAGGGATTATATCAGAGTTAACGTATGTCAAATCGGTGCTTTCACAAGTAGGTCCAATACTCGGTGCGGTGCTTTTCATCGTGGCTGGAGTATTCTATGCGATTGGTCAGGTAATGCCACCAGACAAAAGGGCCAATTTCCATACGGCTTCGATAAACATCATAATAGGGGCCATAATAATAAGCCTTTTGAGCGTGGCATCGACCTCTCTGGCTGTTGCGTCATCACATCTGCTTTCCAATTCTGTATCTACAACATAAAGAGTGCTGCTTAATGTATGGATACGAGATAGGCATTACAATCGTTTCAATCATGCTAGCGATAGGAGGGATTATATTTGGGTTGGGTTTTGCATTTGACAACAAAAAGCTCAAGGATTTTGGAAGGAACGAGCTCATCGAATCGTTCATAAATGCCGCAATCCTGGGGATTTTGATAATACTGTTCCTTCCTGGAGGTTTTGTAACTGGCATTACCAATTCCATCGCATACAGCGTTGCGGGCAGTTCTGGCAATACGTGTGCAGGCCCATATAACTATAGCTATGCAATATGTTTTTCTGAGGGATATCTGATGGGATTATCCGGAGTTACAATAAACGGCCATCAATACCTATCATTATTTGATCTGTCTAGCGGTTCCCTGCTTGCAATAAGCGGATTATACGCAGTAGCGGGCTTAGTTTCCTCAATACATCTAAGCATAGGTGTGGCATCGATATCATTCAATAACCTGTTTAAGCCTTTTCTCATGCAATTGGGAGACATAATAGAGCTACTCACGCTTTCGGTATTCAGCATATTCCTACAATATTCGGTAATCAAAGTAATATCCTACGTTGCCATACCAGTATTGTTGCCATTGGGGATGGTTTTGCGCACCCTTTATATGACGCGCAGGCTCGGGGGTGCTATAATGGCGATAGCCATTAGCCTTTTTGCAGTTCTGCCTATGACGTATATGCTCGATGCATCTTTAGTCCAAAGCTATTCGCAAACATCAACCTCCCAGCTAATAGCTTCAACAGAGTCAGGCTTAAACGGGTTGTATTCATACAACCAATCTGCTATATCGAGTAAGACAAAACTGAGCTCCATCTTCTCCGATGCATCATCGATACTGTCTTCTTCTGAAAATTCAATACTATATGTTTTCAGGCAGGTTGTGTTGATAGTAATAGAGGTGATAATGTTCCCGATATTCAGCGTCATTCTAACGGTAATATCCGCAAGGGAATTCGCAAGAATACTGGGGACTGAGGTGTCCTTTTCTAGGTTTGACGTGTTTTGAGGTTTTGTAATGGAAATTAAGAAGGCATTAAGGCGGAACGAGAACCTGGTGATGCAGGGAGCCATAGCCCTTATAATAATCGTATTCATGCGCAATTACTGGCCAATGGCACTGCTGTTAGGCATAGCTTATGCGCTTTTGATAATAGACACGAAGACCAAT
>JAVYSI010000029.1:0-7743 GCA_038729265.1 Methanothrix sp.
CTCAGGGCGCTTAACATGCTTTACGAGATAGGCATAAGCGGCAGGAACCACCTAATTTTCATACCTACGGAATCCAGAGGGTTAGGAATACCTACGCCGATAGGCGTGCTAGGCATAGACAAGCTAGTTGGCATTGGCGATACAGGAAATGTGGATGGGCAGAAACCTAGCAGCGATTCAGCAAATGTAGCCAAACCGCCACAGAAGCCTGTTGCCCAGCAGCAGGCATCTACCCAGCAAAGAAGCAAGCAACAAGCTACTCAACAACAAAAGCAGAAGAAAAATCAAGCGCAGCAGAACGCGCCGACTGTCAATCCAGCAGACAATATTGACAGCCAAGGCGAAGCAGAAGGCGATTCATTCAAAGTATGAACATTACCAAATAAAGCCCTTGTCGGAGCAGTCCATTTCTGCTCCGCAGTTGGGGCATTTAAGATGGCATGCCTGCATCTTGAACATCTTGTGACCGCACACTAAGCATGCGTACATTTGTCCATCCTCCATATCTTTTAGCTGCATACAAGCACAATTCAAAAACTAATAAAATAGTGAACTAAATAAATAGGTTGGCTTGTTTCTTGTAATAAAATAAATGATGTAAAGCATCAAGCTTTGGAATCTAAGATAGGTGCAAATGATGGAAAACAACGAAAAAATAAAAATACTGGCGTTCGCGGGCAGCTTAAGGAAGGATTCCTACAACAAGGCGCTGGTAAGGGCAGCCAAGGAACTAGCTCCCGAAAATGCCGAGGTGGAGATATTTGACCTTGGAAGCATACCTCTTTATGATCAGGACAAAGAATCTGACATGCCAGAGCAAGTCAGGCTGTTCAAAAGGAAGATAAAAGAAGCAGACGCTGTGCTTATAGCAACACCTGAATACAACAGGTCGATACCTGGTGTGCTAAAGAACGCGATAGACTGGGCATCAAGGCCTTATGGCGACAACTCGTTTGATGACAAGCCTGTTGCAGCTTTTGGGGCAACAGGCGGGTCCATAGTAGGAACGTCAGCTGCACAGATACATTTAAGGCAAATATTTTCATTTCTCAACATGCATCCACTTGAAAGGCCCTTGCTTTTTATCGGTGGAGCCTCTGAAAAGATAGAGAACGGGAATGTTGTGGACGAAGAGCTTAGGGATCTTATAAGGAGCATGATGCAGGCCTTTGTGGCATGGATAATAAGAATAAAACCTAAGGCTTGAATTTGAAAGCATGCGAAGCGTTGGCAACCAGAAAACTTGCAAGGAGAGCCGCCTAAAAACTAGGATTGCCGTGAATTCCTAGGGCTTAGTAAACTCTAAGTTCTGTATGCTTTGAGCTTTACCTTATTTTGAATCTCGGCATTTGCCCTCTCTTTTTGCATTTCTATTTTTGTGTATGCAGAACTTCTTTTGTATTTAAGCCTGAAAGCGCCCATATCAAAATTTTCTATTACTTTTTTGTAATGCTTCATCGCTACCAATGTAATGAAAAGGACTGCAGCTATGAGTATCTCCGCAGTTATTGCATAGTTGCTCACTTCTATTATGAACTTTGCATATCCCACTTTATGCAACAGCAAGAAAGAGCCTATTGCAACCATGAAGTCTAGGGCTACAGAGCCATAGGCTAGTTTTTCCAGATAGTTTTCTATCTTCTTGAAACGTTCTACTTCGCTGTAGTACATGCTGGTGCCCATTTTAATTCCAAGCTCATGCTTAAAAACAAACTGTGCAATGCGTGTTTAGCGGAATTACGCGGTGGAATCAGACATTTCAACAAATCAAAGCGATAGGCAAGCAATAAATATATGAAAAAAGAGAAATAATATTATCAATATGTGGTGACTCGAATGAATGAAAAAACATTGAAATTTGATCATGCTTCTGAACAAAAATATACAGATAAAGATGTAAAAAACAGCGAACAAAAAGCAACAACACAACCCTATGCAAAGCCAACTGCAAAAACAAAGATTATTGGAGCGCTCTCTTCGTTTTTGAGGAAGGATAATTCTGTAAGTGAATCTAGGGCTTACGCAGGCCAATCTGGCATAAACTATAATTTCATACCAAAGCACTCCGATGCAATACGTGCCGCTACCTCAATCGCGGTAACGGCATCAATGGGTGGCATGTTGGTGGTGTTTTCGTCCGGCGTATTGCTTGACAGCATGAAGCTTGCTTATTCATCCCTATACTTCGCAACTGCAGGCATGGCTAGCGCGTTGCTTCTGGCAGCTAATGCACTGTACAACAAGCGCGCCAATCAAAAATGACAGGATCAAACGCAATAATACCAAAGCATACGCTTTAGGATATAGCTATGCCAAAGACAATCCTGACGATGAGACCTATTATTGTGGTCACCGCTGCTGCGCCGAGGGAAACCGTTAGCATCTCTATTATCCTGCGCTTTATGCTCGTATCGCTTATTACTGCTATTAGCGTAGAAGCTATTGAAAGGACTATTGCAACAGATATTACAGATTCCAATACTCCAACGTACCCCACTGCACCAAATATGAACGGATATGTGGCGACTATCGCGCCCAGGAAATAGAAAATGCCAGTATAATACGCTTCCTTCGAAGGCTTGGTCTGCGTAATGTACTCTTCGTTTAGCGACTTTTCGACAACCTTCTCGGATTTGGAAGATATGTACGCCCCTGCGGCCATGGAAAGCGTGCCCGAAACTCCAACTATTATGCCGCTTATTGCAACTATAATGCTGGATGTCGACACCATAGCAAGCCCTGCTATGACTGCAAGTATCTCTACAAGCCCGTCGTTCATCCCAAATACTATAGATTTGGTATAATTGAGCCTCGCCTCGTGTCTTTGCGTTTGCTCGAGCATGAGCTTCTCATGGCTCTCTTCGTCACCTATTATGCTCTTTATCTTTTCAAGTTCTGCGCTTCCTAACTCCCTTCCCTTTAAAAGCTCCTTGTACTCAGCCAGCCCATTCGCCTCGTTCCTTTCGAGCAGCTTTGTCACGAATGCTATCCCTAAAATCTTCCTGACTATCGGGTATGTAATTAGCCTGAGCTTTGACTTGAATGGTATCTCAACGTTTTCGATGTGCCTTTCGCCAAGAAGGGAGCCCCATATCTTGGCGTGCCTCAGCTCGGTCTCGCTCAGCTTGGCCACGAGCCTCTTCAAGGTCCTGTCTTTTTCGCCTACTTCTATGACCTTGTAAAGCTTATAATCAGAAAGCTCATCCTTTAAGAACCTCTCTTCAATCTCCTTTTTGCTTGTCAATCATACACCTTCGTAACCGTTCAGCAGCAGAGCGCCGATGCGCAAGCTCAATGTATATAGTATTTCAATACAAAATTAATAAATAGTGTATTTTGAAAATTAAGATAGTGCTCCTATGGATATAGAAACAAAGATCGATGTGATAAAGAGCTTCGCAGCTGAAATACTTACGGAACAAGAGTTGAGGGAGCTCCTGCAGTCCAACGAACACCCTCTAGCTTACGACGGCTTTGAACCCTCAGGCCTCGCACACATACCGTTCGGGCTCTACAGGGCGAAGAACATAAAGAAGCTCTTGAGCGTAGGCATAAGGTTCAACATATACATAGCAGACTATTTCGCATACGTCAACAAGAAGATGGGGGGAAACCTCGACCACATAAGGGACGTGGGAAACTACTTCATAGAGGTCTGGAAAGCTGCTGGCGTCGATGAAAGCAAGGTAAATATAATCTGGGCAAAGGACCTAATGAAGGACTTCAGCTACTGGGAGACCTTCATGAAGGTAGGCAAGATGATGTCGCTGGACAGGGTCAAGCGCGCAATAACTATAATGGGAAGAAAGGAAGGCGATTCATTAGAAGCTGCTCAGCTATTCTATCCCCCAATGCAGGTTACTGATGTAATAATGATGGGCATAGACATATGCCAGCTGGGGATGGACCAGCGCAAGGCCAACGTTTTGGCAAGGGAGGTCACAAAAAGGATGGGGCTAAAGGTTCCGGTGGCTGTGCACCATCCTTACTTATTGGGATTGCAGGGCGCACCCGAAGACCTCAAAAGCATGGACCCTGACAAGGGCTTCGAATACAAAATGTCAAAATCTAATCCAAAAAGCACTATATTGGTGCACGATACCGAAGATGAGATAAGGAAAAAGATAAATTCTGCATACTGCCCTGAGCGCGTAGTTGCTGGCAATCCTGTTTTCGACTTCCTAGAAAAGATAATAATCGACGATCCAAAATCTCCGATAACAATCGAAAGGCCAGAAAAGTTCGGAGGAGCGATAGAAGCAAGCAGCTACCACGATCTGGTATCGCTTTATACTGAAGGCAAAATACACCCCATTGACATGAAGGCATATGTTGCGGGGGAGCTGGAGCTACGCATACGCCCAATAAGGGAACATTTCGAGAAGGACAAAAACGCCAGAGAACTCTACGAAAAAGTGAAGTCCTATCAAATAACAAGATAAGGTGCTACAATGATAATAGCGATTGGCACAAATAACCCTATCAAGATCGCAGCGGCCAAGAAAGCGCTCGAAATTTCAGGTATTGCGGCAGAAGTAATCCCCAATGCGGTAGATTCGGGGGTGCGATCCCAGCCGATGACCAACGAAGAAGGCATAAAGGGCGCAATAAACAGGGCAAAGAATTCGATGTCGAAGGTCGATGCGGATATGGGGATAGGCATGGAGGGGAACGTAGACCAGAATAGGTATGGAATGTTCCTCACGGGTTGGGTTGCTGTAATGGACAAGGCTGGCAACATTGGCATCGGCAGCAGTGGTTCCATACTGCTTCCGAAAAGAATAGAAAGCAGGCTAATGAAAGGGGAAGAGCTAGGTAACGTCATAGACGAAATGGAAAACTCGCACGGTATAAAGACAAACCAGGGCACTATGGGAGTGCTTACGAAGGGCAGCGTCAAAAGGGAGGACGAATTCACCACAGCTACACTCCTCGCTTTGGCGAGATTTCTGAGCCGTGAATATTACGAAAACGAAGATTAGCCGTACCTCTCGATTTGTTTGTTTGCAAGTTCTACGAGCTTGCGCGCATAGCTTCTTTCCAGGGAGTTAATTGCGCTTTCTATTATCGCATCGCCATGGTTCTTTTCAAGCTGTTTCCTTAGCATGTCAAGCATCTCAAAGTTTTCTTTCTTTACCTCCGCGACATTAATCTTTAGTTTTTTAAGGTCATTTTCCAAAGATCTGCTGAAAGAGTTTATTTCGGTAATGCTCGCATTTTCGCTGAGATCATTGATACTTTTTTGCATCCTTTCAATTATATTGCTTATCTCGTCGTTCCTCAGCAGCACAAAATCATCAAAAGTCCTTTGATTTTGCGGAATTCGCTTTTTAGCTTTCTTGTTGTTTTTCACTTCTTTCCCCCTCTGAGCAGCCTGCCTAATAGATCTGTTTTAGGCAGGAAATGTGTGTTGTTCAACTCGAATCTTACCTCTACGAGTATTCTGTCCATTGCATTTTTTACGCTCGGCTCGATCTTTTCCATGTCTATGTTCGTTTTTCCAGACTTTATGTTGTTCAAACTGTCAACTATGACTTCCTCAAAATACTTCTCATCTAGCATCTTTATCTTTGCGTTTTCCCACATCCTTATTGTGTTTTCCATCGATTCACATGAATCCGAATATCCGTGCTTAACTTTATAATCCGAAATCGCTTCGTTGAACAGTTTTAAACTATTATCTATGGTTTTCTGGCTCAGTAAACATATATCGTACAGGATGTTGCCGCTCGCATTTTCATGCCGGCTATCCTCCTTGGCGCATATTTCCGCATAAGCCCTTATAGCTTTAGGTACAACCTCTTTCGTAAGGTATGGCTTCAGGTCTACAAAGCTAATCCTAGGAACATTGAGAGTTATGTACTCTATGTTTGCATTTTTATCCTTATTAGCCATTCATACACCAATTATGAAAACAAAATAGTTCCAATAATATTTATACTTTACACCACAATCTAATCTTATAATATTTGGTGTTTGGTTGGCCAATGAATACATCTCTGAAGTGCTTTCATTTTCATATACTCAAAGCTGGTGGTCCATTAAAAAAGAGGAAAGGGCATCCAAGCTTTCGCAGCTTTCATCAAAACTCAAGTCATGGAGCATATCCGCGAACGCCGCAAAGGCCGAATCTTATGATTCGCTACGTGGCGATTCAGACATCTTGTTCTGGCTTATGTGCAGGGATCCAAAAATGATCATTGAAGCAAAACTATTGATAGAAGAGCAACTTTCTGGGTATGCAACAGTAAAGGCTGGCTTTCTGTCTGCCTATCAACAATCTAGGGAAAAACCAAATGCCGAGGGAAAAGACTACTTTGTAGCTTATCCGATGAGCAAAAGGCCCGATTGGTACCTCTTGGATAAAGACGAGTCCAAGCGCATAGTCGCCGATCATGTGAAGATTGCAATGAACAGCAGCCACAATGGCGGGATAAACTCTTATACGACAAAGTCATTCGGGATAGCAGATTATGAGTTTGTAGTAATATATGAGATACCTGATATTTTTGAATGGGTAAAGGTCACTGAAGAACTTAGGTCAGCGGAGGCTAGGAAATGGATAACAAATGAGGCACCGATACTGACAGGAATAAAAATGGGCATATGAAAATGGACGGCATACTTTTGATGGCTTATGGAACACCTAAGAATCTGAATGATGTCGAAAGGTATTACACCGAGATACTGCGCGGTTCCAAACCATCAAGCGCGCAAATAGAAAAGCTCAAGAAAAGGTACGCTGCAATAGGCGGGAGCTCGCCCCTGTTGGAAATAACCAGAAGCACAGCTTCGAAGCTGCAGGAGTTAATTGGCAACGGAAAGGACGGGCCTAGGGTCTATTTTGGCATGAAGTATTCGGATCCACATATTTACGACGCAATAAAAAATGCCATTGGCGATTCTGTTTCGAGGCTTTTCTGCATACCTGTGGCCCCATTCTATAGCTCCATTGGCACTGGAAGCTATTTCGACAAGGTCAAAAAAGCCGCTGAAGAATTAAAGTATAAAGGGGAACTGGTATTTGTAAACTCGTGGTATGATGAACCGCACCTGGCAAACGCATGGGTCAAAAAGCTTGAAGACCTCCATATCGACAAAAGCTGGACCATGCTTTTCACTGCGCATAGCCTGCCGCTTACGGCCGAAGATGATCTAAGCGTTTACAGAAGGCAGTTAATATATGCTTCGAACTCTGTTGAAAGGCACTTCGGTTGCAAATGGTCGCTTAGCTTCCAGAGTGCAGCTGACGTCCCGGGGAAGTGGATAGGCCCTGATGCGGCATGGCAAATAGAGGGGCTAGCAAAAAACGGGATAAAAAAGCTAGTTATAATACCAATAGGTTTTGTATCCGACAACCTGGAAACGATGTACGATGCCGGTATCGAATACCTAAATCTTTGTGAAAAACTCGGGATAGAAGCTATAATGCCAAAGATGCCAAACGATTCTGAGGATATAATAACCGCATTATATGGTGCTTATTCTAAAGCTGCCAAAAAATAAGGTATTCAAAGCGTGCGGCTCTTTACGATATTTACTATTCTTTCAAGGTTCTCTGGCGGTGTGTCCTTCAACACGCCGTGGCCCAGATTAAATATAAACCTTTCAATCCCGGAAGCGTCATCAAGGATGTGTGTCACTGCCTTTTCCATTGCGGTTCCGCCGACTCTAGCCAGTTCTGGGTCAAGGTTGCCTTGTATCCCGAACCTTTTCCCAAATTCGTAATAGCTCTGCCTTATA
>JAVYSI010000030.1:0-7667 GCA_038729265.1 Methanothrix sp.
TCTATGATGTATCTTCCGGTAGATTCTACGTCGTCTATATCGACGTTCTTTTCCACAAACTTGTTGTCTGGAAGCCGCCTGCGCAGCACTGTTGATATGCCCAACGCGTCTATGACTACCTTTGCCCTATAAATGGTATGTTTCTTATCCTTATCTTTCCCGAAAATTCCAACTACCTTGTTGTTCTCGACTACGGGTCCTTCTATCTCGAACTGGGTGACATAATGCGCCCCGTTTTTGACTGCAACATCCCTAATTTTCCTTTCAAATTCCGGTCTGTCAAGGACATAACCGACCCCGTCAAACAGGAATTTTGAGTTTAAGTCAGGGGAAAGTGCATAAACCCCGTCTACCTTAACGTCAAGCTCAGGCTTTGAAAAGCTTATGCCAGTCTTGGAAGTTATGTAATCCAGATGTGATCCTGCAACTGCATCTCCACATGTCCATCCCCAGTTATTTTTCTTCCCTACATTGTCAGGGTCGTTCCTGTCAAGGAGCAAAACACTATGCCCCTTTTTGGCAGCTACTGCCGCAGCTAGATTGCCTGCCATGCCTGCTCCTGCTACTATTATGTCATAGGATTCATTGGCTTCCATACTAAACACATATGCAAAATTAAGCGTATTTAGTTATTTCTGCAATCTATTTAAAGTTTCTTATTAGCTCATTATCTGCAACCTGCACTCTTATGTGGCTCCCAGCTTCGCTCTAAAACCCAGTGCAAAAGCCGTCCAATCAAAAAGCGCCAAAAGCTAAGGATAGCCTATATATATCTTTCCTATTTTAAATATACTGCTATACCGATGCTGCAGTAGTACCTACGGGTTTCTTGCGGTGCTATTTTGCAGTATGTAAAGCGTGAAGTTGATAACAATGGCAGATTTATCAAGCGAAATAAGGCTAGCCGTCGACAGCGGAGTCACGGCGCTTGGGCTCAACAGCGTAATAAAATCAGTCAGGGATGCAAAAGCAAAGCTCATAGTTGTGGCTTCCAAAAACAAAGAGAGCACAATGCAAGACATAATGCACATGGCCAAGGTTGCAAACGTACCTTTGGAGATCTTCGAGGGGAACCCTATGGAGCTTGGGGCGGTATGCGGAAAGCCGTTCTCCGTATCAGCCGTTTCAGTAATAGAAGAAGGGAACTCAAACATACTTAAAAAAGATAAAAAATAAACGAAGGGGATAATTTGCCTAATGGAGAATTTGCCGCTAGAAAACTTGTAAAGCAGAGGAAGCACCAGCGTTTGCTGAAGAAATGGCTCAAGAGAAAGAAGTTGAAGCTAAAGCAGAAATATGACCCGATGGGCACTGTGCCAAGGGCCAAAGGCTTGGTGCTCCAGAAGTTCGCGGTCGAACAGAAGCAACCACACTCAGGCCAGATAAAATGTGTTAGGGTCCAGCTAATAAAGAACGGTAAAGTCGTCGGCGCTTTCGTGCCTGGCGACGGGGCGGTCAACTACATAGATGAGCACGACGAAGTGACTATAGAAGGGTTAGGAGGATCGCAGAGGGGCCAGATGGGCTGCATACCTGGCATGAAATACAAAGTTGTAGAGGTAAACGGCGCAAACATGGTACAGATTATAAAGGGCAAGAAGGAGAAGCCTAAGAGATGATTTTTATGGCAGAAGAAGCTACAGAAGAGCATAAGAAGGAACAGAAGAAGCCTGCGAAGAAGAAAGCGGCACCCAAGCGCAAGGCTGTCGCCGCTTCTTCTCCAAGTACGGAACACAGGCTTTTCAACAAGTATAGCTATAATGTCGAGATACAAGACCTCAGCCTTAAGAATTATATAAGCCTCAACCCGGAAGAGTTTCCAAATTCATACAGGCGCACGAGCAAGAAGATGTTTTCTAAAGCGAACATAAACATAGTTGAGAGGCTGGAGAACGCGCTCATGAGGGGAGGCACTGGCAAAAAGGTTGGCGGCCGAGTCATAAGGACCGAAGGCAGGCTTCAGGGCAAGAAGCTCAAGGTCATGCATATAGTAGAGAATGCTTTTGACATAGTCAACGAGCAGACAAAGCAGAACCCCTTGGAAGTGTTCGTAAGGGCGCTTGAAAACAGTGCACCTATAGAAGATACCACAAGGATAAGGCAAGGAGGAACCATCTCCAATATACCTGTCGACATAAGCGCTAGCAGGCGTCTTGACACTGCGCTGAGGAACATATCAACAGCTTCTATAATTGGCGCATTCAATAACAAGAAAACAATCTCAGAGGCCCTAGCCAACGAGATAGTGCTTGCAGCCAACAACGACATAAACAGCTACGCGCTCAAGAGGAAGAACGAAATAGAGCGCATGGCAAGGAGCGCGAAGTAATCGGTGTTTTTCAATGGTAAGGAAAGAATACGTAGTGGAAGAAATAACCAAAATAATGAGCGATCTTGATAACATCAGGAACGTCGCTATAATAGCGCATGTTCACCACGGCAAGACAACGCTTACAGACTCGCTTCTGGCAAGGGCAGGCTTAATATCAAAAGCTGTAGCGGGAGATGTACTATATACAAACTATGAAGCTATAGAAAAAGACAGAAGGATGACGATAAAGTCTGCAAATATATCGCTCGGGTTTGTATACAATGAAAAGGACTACATAATAAACCTTATAGACACGCCTGGCCACGTAGATTTCGGCGGGCATGTTACAAGGTCAATGCGTGCGGTTGACGGAGTAGTTCTGGTCGTAGACCCTGTCGAAGGCGTAATGCCCCAGACCGAAACGGTCCTAAGGCAGGCGCTTAAAGAAAAGGCCAAACCAGTGCTTTTTGTCAATAAGGTCGACAGGCTTCTAACAGAGCTTAGGCTAACTCCCGAACAGACGTTCGAGAGGCTGCTCAAGCTCATAAACGACATAAACAAGCTCATATCACAATTCGCTCCGGAAGAATTCGCCGACAAGTGGCAGGTCAGCGTTGAGAAGGGCAGCGTAGCCTTCGGCTCGGCAGCCAAGAAGTGGGCTATATCTAAACCTATAATGGAGAAGTATAAGGTCACGTTCAAAGATATATTTGCACTTACTGCAGCAGGAGACGAGAAGAAGCTTCAGGAGATTGCGCCAATAGACGAATCAACGCTTATAATGATGATAGAGCACCTTCCGAGCCCACGTGTAGCGCAGAAGTACAGGATACCGCAGATATGGCACGGCGACCTGAATTCACCTGACGGCCAGGCAATGCTCAATACTGACGCATCTGCAAATACAAATATCGTCGTATTCAACATGGTATATGATCCGCACAGCGGCGAAGTCCCGGTAGGCAGGGTATTTTCTGGAATCGCCAAAAAGGGCACAGAATTGCATATATCTGGCCTGGCTAATACACAAAAGATACAGCAGGTAGGCATATACATGGGCCCGGACAGGGTACAGGTAGACTCGATACCTGCTGGAAACATCGCTGCTCTCATAGGCCTCAAGGACGTCAGCATAGGAGACACGCTGAGCACTGGAATAATTGAACCTTTCGAGCAGATAACACACTATTCGAAACCCGTGGTAACAAAAGCTGTGGAAGCCGAGGATTCTAGGGATACGACAAAGCTGATCGAAGCGCTCAGGGAGCTCTCGAAACAGGACCCCACTATACTCACGGAAATAAACCAGCAGACAGGAGAACACCTCGTTAGTGGGATGGGCGAACTTCACCTCGAAATCATAGAGACCAAGCTAAGGGACGAATTTAAAATACCAATAATAACGAGCCCCCCAATAGTCATCTACAGGGAGACGATAACAAACAAGGCAGGTCCAATAGAAGGCAAAACACCAAACAAGCATTCGAAGTTCTATGTGACGGTGGAGCCATTGCCGGAAGGCGTGCAGAACGCAATTGACGAAGGAACCATAAGGGATGGAAAGCCAAAGGGTCAAGCCGCAATAGAAGCGATGGTTACAGCTGGTCTTGACAGGAACATTGCAAAGAATGTGGAGGATGTTTCAAACAAGTGCATGCTGGCAGACGTCACGCATGGAGTCCAGTACATGAATGAAGTCATGGAACTCCTGATAGACGGATTCAGGGAAGCGGTAAAGGACGGGCCGTTGGCAAGGGAAAGGTGCTCCGGTGTGCTTGTCAGCGTTGTAGATGCAACAATTCATGAAGATCCTGTGCACAGGGGTCCGGCACAGATAATACCTGCGATAAGGAATGCTATCTATGCAGGGATGCTTACTGCTGGGGTTTCGCTATATGAGCCTAAGCAGAACTTCACGATAAACATACCTCAAGAGTACATGTCAAGCGTCATAACCTTCGTGCAGAGCAAGCGCGGAACCGTAACAAGTGTGACGCAGGAGAATGAACAGGTATCAATAATAGCGAAGATGCCTGTTGCAGAGACATTGAAAGGGTTCTCCAACGACCTAAGGGGTTTGACCCAGGGAAGGGCGATATGGTATACCGAATTCGCAGGCTATGAGAAGCTCCCAACGGAACTCCAGAACAAAGTAGTAAGGGAGATAAGGCAGCGCAAAGGCCAGAGCCCAGAACCACCAACGCCTGATCAGTTCATGGCATGATGCAGGAAGCCGCATCGGTTCGAATCTATTGTGGCAGGAACTTAAGGCTCCCTTCCATACTTTTATATATTATGCCCACTGATGCCTGTTTATGCAAAAATCAAAAAGGCACAGCAATATAGAGCGGCTGGTAATAGCGGACATAACGCTGGCCGAAGCAGTGCCTGCAGAGCTTGTGGCTAAGCCAATATCCGAACGGCTGACTTACTCATATCTCAGCAGTAGTGCCCTGAGCCTCCAAGCGAATACCGCTTATATGAACCATGCAATGATAGCAATCCAGGCATCGGCTCTCATCGTCACACTCCCTATAATATACTACATCGAGTCAAAGCTTTTCGACGCGGTTTATGAACCAATGACGAAGAAGCTAATTTCAAAGCTGAGAAGGGAAAAACCTGCCAAGAATTCAGAAAGCTTTAAATAAGATTATATCAAAATATTAACTACAAACTCTTCATATACTGGATGAAGTGTAAACCGACGGTGTTTTAAATGGCAAAATCTTACGTGAAGTTCGAAGTATCCAAGGATGTAGCTTCAAAAACCTATGAAGCAATGCAGATGGCGAAACAGTCAGGCAAGCTCAGGAAGGGCATAAACGAAGTTACCAAGAGCGTGGAAAGAGGCTCGGCAACATTCGTGGTTCTCGCAGAAGATATAGAACCGGAAGAGATAGCGATGCATATACCTCAACTATGCGAGCAGAAGAAGATACCTTTTTCATATGTGCCAAGCAAGCTCGAGCTTGGAAAGTCGATAGGGCTTACGGTTCAGTGTGCGGCAATAGCAGTAGAGTCACAAGGAAGTGCCTCACAGGCTATAAAGGACATAATATCCAAGACTACTGGAACATCCCAGAAGGCGAAGGCTGAGCCAAAAGCCGAGAAAGCCGAAGCCAAGCCTGAGAACAAACCAGAGCACAAGGAGCCGCACAACGAGGAAAAGAAAGAAGAGAAGAAGGAAGAGCCAAAGTCGGAGAAATCCGAAGAATGACTGAAGCTCCAAATACGTGATGTTAATGGAAGAGAAATCTTCAAATGCACCAAGCACACAGGAACAGGATTCATCACAGTCAGGGCCATCAAAGCCCCAGATGCAGTTCTCAGGATTCCTTGCTGAAATCGTAGAGATAAACAACAAGGTGAAGACTGGCATGTACGGTGAGGTATACCAGGTCACGTGCAGGATCCTAGAAGGCAAGGACAAGGGCAGGATAATAAGGAGGAACGAAATCGGCCCGATAAAGAAGGGCGACGTGATAAGGCTTCCTGACACGAGCAGGGAGGCAAGGGAAATAAAGGTGAAGTGATTCAATGAAGTGCTCTTACTGCTCAAAGGAAATCCCGAAAGGCACGGGAACCGCATACGTCTTCAGGACCGGCAAGATTAATTATTACTGCAGTTCAAGGTGCTACAAGTACGACATAATACTGCACAGGCACGTGAGCAAGAAGGAATTCGCAAGCAGCAAGTAATCACTGTCTTTTCTATTCTTTTTATTCCCAAATCTACAGCGATAGCAATCGATAAATATATTTGCGGAAAAATATATTTTGCATGGTCACCTCAAACATATGCCCCAAATGCGGCACCAACATGCACTTAGTTGAAGATGAAGGGAAGCCTTTCTACCAGTGCAATGCATGCGGCTATAAGACTGAAATACTTGGTTTGGCGGAGCACGAGTGCAGCAAGTGCGGTTATGGCAAATCAATAATGTACTATCATGGCATAGTATATGGCGATGAAGCCCCTCTAGTCATGTACACCTGCATAAAGTGCGGCAACGTTGACAGGGAAGGCGTAAGTTGATTTTTACTGCGACGCAACATGCAATTTAGCAATTAATTTATCGTTTTGCATTACGATTATCTATGCTAAATATGGCTAACAACTTTTTTACTATAGGCTATTCCAACCGCAAGCTAAAGGATTTCATAGACATCCTTAAATCACACGGCGTAACGATGCTTGTAGACGTACGCACAATACCGAAATCAAGGCATCAACCGGATTATAATGAGAAAATCCTCGCTTATAGGCTTAAAAGAAACGGGATAAAATATTATCATTTTACAGAACTTGGAGGCCTTAAGAAGCCGCTGAAAGATTCAATAAATACTGCTTGGAGGAACGACAGCTTCAGGGGCTATGCGGACTACATGCAGACTAGGGAATTTGCCAGAGCTATAATCAAACTTAAAAATATGGGAAAAGGCGACGTGATAGCATTGATGTGTGCTGAGGGTAACCCGTTCAGATGTCATAGAAGCCTGATAGCAGATGCGTTGCTAGTGGGGCACGAGAAAGTATTCGAGATTTCAGGATTGAATTCCGAGCATGAACATAAGTTGACACGATTCGCAAGAGTCAAAGGGACAAAAATAGTTTATGACAGTGATTAGATAAGAAATTATAAAAACATAAAATACAAGCTTTCAAAAAATGCAAACATACTTTTTGTAGGCATAAACCCGCATCCAGGTTCGTATGACAGGGGAGTACCGTTTTCGAACAACAAAATGTTTTGGTATCTGCTGAGCAGGTCAGGGTTTGTCGAAGAGGATGAAGAATTCTTGAAAAATGACGTCAGGCTAAAGCATTTTTATGCCAACGAATTTGTCAAAAAATATAAATTCAATTTCATAAACCTTGTTGACAGACCGACTATAAATGTATTACAATTGAAAAAAGGAGAGGAGAGCGCCGGCATTAAAAGATTTTTAAAAGCAGTAAAAATTTACAGGCCAAAACTGATTTGCTTCATAGGCAAGGCAACTTATGGGAAATTTTCCGGAACGGGAAAAGTAAATTATGGATTCAAGGAGCCAATACACGGCATAAAGGTTTATGTATGCCGTTTCCCAATAAGGGGCCCGGCAGACGAAAGGATAAAAGAGCTTAAAAGGCTAAAACACGCCATTGATTAATGCGCACTTTTAAAGTTTAGAGCTTAATTTTGTTGCCAGAAGCATAACTGATTGAAATAACTCGAAAGGTATTTAAAGCTTTATTACTAAAACAATTGCGGTGTCTTTTATGCTAGCATGAGCTTATGTAGGCTCCTGTATTTGAAAGCATCTGCTTTGTGAAAATACGATTCTTAGAACCTATAATCTATGCCCGTGC
>JAVYSI010000031.1:0-7665 GCA_038729265.1 Methanothrix sp.
TACTCGCCGGCATAGCCTTCGTGACCACGTTCCTAGGTGCGCACTACTATACTGTGGACGCTGGCGTACTGACAATATACATAATAATTCAGGGCATAGTCAACGTACTGCATAACAAGACGAGCAAGTATTTCTACCAGATGAATGCAATAGTGATAATAGTAATAGCCATATTCCTGGTGATGTACAATCCGTATGGTGCTACGCTGTCGGGCAGGATTCCTGAAATATTGCACATACCTATAACTGTAAGCGGTCCCCTCTTCGCGCTCATATTCGTAGCGATAATCGAATTCCTTCCAGGGATTCTAGCAAAGCACAAGATACTTTTCAAGGAGGTTAACCTTAAAACCTATATAGAATGGATAACCCTCATAATCATAATAGCAGGTTTGGTCATAGCCTTCACCCCTGCTGGCAAGCCTATAACTGCATATGTCAACCTAAGTAAAAGGTTCACTACTCCATCAACTGCCCTTTTCATGACTGTTGAAGAATTTATACCTACGGGGGCGATGTATAATTTTGGTTCTTCAGGATTCGGCTTCATAGGCGCGGACATAGCCGGAATACCCCTTCTCGTATGGGTCATAAGCATAGCCGCGCTCGTATTAATAGTTCTTAGCATATTCTACAAAAAGAGCAGCACATCGATACTTTATCTTTCAATAGCTACGCCTCTTATGTTTGCAGGTTTCTCAGAAGTGAAATACCTGCCGCACTTCGGCACAGTGTATATACTACTGTTTTGCATAATGCTTGGAGAGGGCATATATATATTCAAGAACGGGTTCAAGCTAAAGCATGCAGAAGCCGCCATAATAAGCATACTCGTGGCTGTCGGAGCAATACTGATAATACTTGGATCGTTCTACGGAATAATACTCGCGATAATACTTGGAATAGCTGGAGGTTTCGTCTACGAGCTTGCCACAAACACCAGATATTCCGACATGTTCGAGGCAAAACCTGTGAAGAACGCCGAATTCTACGTAACTGCAGCGATAAGCCTGGGCATATTCTTCATATCCCCAATATTCGCGCTGATTTTCGTGATAGCGCTCATACTGATGCACAAGATGGACGCTTATAAGAAGCAGCTCTGGTATGTCTTTGGCATATTCCTTATAATATTTGTAGTGGGCACGCTCGTCAACGGGAGCCTGATGCTGGGAGAGATAAGTTCCATAGTGTCTGCATTAAATTCCAGCGCAATATATTCTGCGAACCCATCAACCGCTTGCAGCACAATAGCAGCTACTTCGAGCATAGGCTACGACTTGTTCTGCAACGTTGTGCCGAGCTACTGGCTTTCCGCAACCGCATGGATGCGCGCAAATGTTGGCCCTAATGCACCTCGCGTGCTCGCATGGTGGGACTACGGTGACTGGATAAACTGGTTCGGGCACAGCAATGCCGTCATACGCGGCGACAACGCCGAGCCTACGGAGGACTATGCCGTAGCTGCAAGCTATGTTTTGGGTCCTAAGGACAATTATACGCCTGCAGTATTGCAAAACATGATGAATACCAACCAAACACGTTACATAGTTTTCGACCAAGGACTGATACAGAAGTGGCAGGCATTGGATTTCCTTGCATGTGTGCACGTCAACGAAACATCAAGGGCATACGCAATAGCGCAGGGGGCTGCACAGAGCCCTCCGGTGCCATATTTGCTCGGCACTTCGCCTTGCGAGGTAAGCCATGACCCTGAATACGCGTTCCTTCCGCTTGCAGCGTTGGAGCCGCCAAACTCGACTACGTCACAGAACATAAACTATTATTGCTCTATTTCGAACAGCACAAACCTTTACATAAAGGCATATACTGCAGTAGGCGATGCATTGTCAAATACAACCGTTTGCGTCAGCACATCGCCAACAAAGAACGGCGACATACAGCTTTACAATAACAACGGGACAAAGATAAACGCGATGATACCTTTATCGTATGATTTAGGCATTACAAGCATAGATGGCATAGACTTCGTACAGTATCTTGTGGTATACACCCCAAACGGGCCTAACAACACCATAACCGACGCGCCTTCATCGTTCTACATATCAAATTTCTACAAGGGCTTCATGTTTGGCGAGCTTCCTGGATTCAAGCAGGTGTACCCAAACATTACAACTACTCCTGGAGAGAACCTCGTAAACGGCACTTACCCACTAAGAATACTAGAGATAGTAAATTACACCGGTGGCACGCCTCCAGTACCACAAAAGCCCAGCTATGTCCACAACAACCTCACGATGCAGTAATAAAGCAGGCAAAATAAAAGTAGATCAAATACAAAAGTAATAAATATGCTTTTCGACATAAATCTCTGCAGCAATGGGCTTGTAGCTCAGCCTGGTCAGAGCGGCGGTCTTATAAGCCGTAGGTCGTGAGTTCAAATCTCACCAGGCCCACATGCCTGCGCAAAGTTTTTAAGTGGCGTTCATTAGAACCATAGACGCGGTTGGCAACGATGCATGAGCATATAGATAATGCTCTAAATCCAAATGACCTTTAGCATTGATTAGTGTGGTATTTTGCATCGCTGAAAAGTAAGCAAAAAATAAACAAAACCTAGCATTCAACGTTCAAGCGAGGCTTTTCCTTACAGTTCTTGCGTCGTACCTCTTCACTTCAGCGCCATCCCTTGAAAGTTTCAACGAAGCTGTATCTGCATCGCGCTTTACGTCTCTCGGATTGTCCTTGTCGCTCACTATGAAAAAGGCCTCCTTTGCATGCAGGTCTTTTGCTGCGAGTTCCATATCTGGCATGGCATTGCTTATTGAGGCCTGTACTATATAACATTGGGATGGAGCAAGGCCTAATCCTTTGAACGCTTTGCCGTATTCTGGCTTTCCTGGGCTTATAACCAACAGCTTGTGCTCCTTTGTGTCCTCAGGGATCTTCAAGTCAGACATCCTCACCGGCTTTGCTTGGACTTTGATATTTGGGAACTCATTCTTAAGCCTATCGAGCTGCAATTCCGTATTTTTTTCCTCGAGCTGGCTCCTAGTATTAAAATCCACCTCATTAAACTGGTTTATCAATTCGTCTTTAAGCTCTTCAGTAGCTTCTGCGCCTTCTTTTATCACAGCAAACGTCTTCTTCATCGCACCGCAATCATCGTGGGTTATCAGCGTTATCGTTCCTATATCGTTTTCTTTTACTATCTGCTTTATTGCCGGGATGAGCGGCGCAACATTAGCTCCTGCATTCCTAAATACAAAAGCGCCATTATACTCCTTTTCTAGGAAATCGTTGAGCCTCCTGTCCATGCAGCATATTACTAATTCTTCCATAAAATCACGCAAGCAGAGACATGACCTTTAAAATTTAAAAAGGCTTTGATTCTGCAAATATTTACTTAGCATAAAAGACTTTAGCGGCAAATGATTTAGTTTAAAGCAATATATTTATACTTAGTGGTCGGAATGGCAAAAAGGCATAACGGCGAAATAACGCCAGATGTAGCTGTCGAACGGCTTATAAATTGCTTTGAAACTGCCAACGAAGAAATAAACAAGGCACTAAACCAGAAAATACCTAAAAAGGAGCTAGAAGCTAGGGTAAAGCTCTTCGTCGGAGATGCTTTCAGGAAATGCAATGTAGACATAAACAACCCCACAAAAGAGGGTCTAAAACAGGCGATGAACTTGTGCAAAATAAACACTGAAAAAATGCTAGGGCCAAAAGCGGAACCAATTATAAAGAAACATTACAAAGAAATGAGCGAGATAATAGAGAAGCTTCCAAGTGGTAAAAATGACTAAAATACTATCAATAATAACGAGCAAAGAGAAGGAAAAGATAAGCCTTGGTGTAATTTTCAGTGCAAGGCAGAAGCAGGCAGGGCATGAAGTACGTGTTCTTTTCTTTGGTCCAAGCGAAGTTGCTGTGGCTAATGAGGAAGATATTGGAAAACTGATAAAGGACTCTTTAGGAGATGAAAAGGCTTCTGCTTGCATATTCGTGGCTCAAAGCGCAAAAATCGAAGACAAGCTCGGTAAAAAGGTAAACTTAGTAAAGGCTGGGGAGTATATAACAAAAAGCATAGACGAAGGCTACGCTCCAATAAGCTTCTAAAAACAAAATGGCAGATTACGCGTCTGCCTCTCCTTCTAATTCTGGAACAATATGTTTTGGTGCTAACAGGTCGAGGTTTTCTTCTATGAGTTCGCTCTTTTCCATCACTGCTTCAGGATCGTATACAAAAATCCTGAATAACACGAAGTATATTAATGCTCCAACCAAAGATCCAAAAACCGTCTGCGGGAAATAATTGAAAAGCGGGTTTAACGGGCCAAGCCCGAATATGTTTATGAGTACGGCTATTACCGTGGAGATTATGGCTATCGGCCTGAAATTTCCCCAGAATCCTTTCGGAATCTCGTAGAAGTCTTTTAGTTTTGTCGTGTGCCTCATGTTTGCGTACCAATCAACCAGCACTATAAAGGTGAACGGAAATATCACCACAGCCAACAGGTCAAGGAATCCGGAAACCGCGTTCAATATGCCTATTGCTGCAAGTACCACTCCCAAAGTTCCAAGCACGACAGTGGCTATTGGCTGGGCTATTGCCTCCTTGGCTTTTTTCCTGAACAGGTTCTGGATCGAAGCCAGCAGGTCTGCGGTAGCTGGATACAAGTTCATGGCATTAGTATGGATTATCGCAAGGGCTGCGCCTATTGAGGCAACGAAAACGACAATGCCGGTTATTCCGCTCAAGGCCGGGAAGCTTAGCGCTGCAACGTTCCAATTACCGGCTACACTCTGGGAGATAAGCCCAAGTACACCCATCATGAACACTGGAAGCATTATTGCTACAGGCGCGGAAGCGAAATAATTAAACCTTGAGAGCAAGCCCTTCGTCTGTTTTGAAGGTTTTGCGAACCTTGTGACTGTGGATATTTTATAAGCCCATCCAAGTATGGAAAATGCTACAACCGTGCTTATTGCTGCGCCCCACGTGAAACTGCCAGAGGGAGCCATGAGCGTGCCTATGTTTACCTTGTACGAAGTCAGTAAAAAGTATGTTAAAATAGCGTAGCTTGCTATGAGTATTGGCGAGGTAAACCTGTAGAAAAATTCCAACCACTTGGTTCCAAACAACACAAGGACTATCTGCAGCACTCCCATTATTCCAAACCATATCAAAGCGTTCGTGTGTGTGAGCGCCCCAAGTATCAGCCCACCAGTAGCGTCGTTGAGCCCGAAGAAACCGAGGTTAGCGAACGTATAAAGCAACGAAAGCGCGCTTGATGTGCCGTAACCGTACGTTTTCCTTGAAACGACAAGGGCAGGCGCTGGAATCTGCCTCCCCATCTCTGCAAAGAGCCCAGCAGGGATGAGCCCTATAAGAAACCCGAAAAACATCGCAAGAAGCATGTCGGTTATCCCGAGTTTTATGAGCAGTTCTCCAAGAATTGGCGTGAGCGCCGATGCGCTTGCCATAGCCCAAAATATAAATACGCGCCTGGAACCTATGGTCCTGGAACTTTTAGGTATGGGATTCACGCCTATTACTTCTATTCCTTTTTTCGAGACCTCTGCAGTTGCGAAAGAATCAATGCCAACAGCATTGTTAGAAACGCTTTTTCTCGTCGATTTACCCACATGGGTCTTCTTCGTTGCCATTCCACCCCCAAGTTTAGGAAATGGAAAGATAAATTTAAAAACGAAACTAAAAAAAGCAAAACCCGCAACATTTTTAAACTAGGAAAAATGCAAGCTATTTAAACGAATCCTTTCAAAGTTAAATGGGGTTATCTGATGGGCGAAGCAGCATCCAATATTAGTGGCAAATTTTCACAATACACGCTACGCTGGCGCGGTGGCAAGCTTACTACTACGCAATATGCTCTTTTTGCTATACAAATGGCTGTGGTGATACTGCTTTCGTGGCTCGGGGCAATAGCTACCCCAGTGGTAGGCCCTGGGATAGGGTTTCTTTATTGGGCATATCCTTTCTTCGTAGTTTTCACCCTTTGGTGGGGCGTGTGGGGAATACTCGGCGCATGGATCGGTGCATTTATCGGATCAGGTCTATTGACAGGGCTGCCTGTGCTTCCTGCTTTAGGTTTCAGCATAGGCGACCTGATACCAGCATTGCTAATATTCCTTCTATACAGAGGATACCTAAGAAAACATGGTGTTGACCCATTGGGCAGGGACATAATGAAAAGCAAGAAATCCGCTGCATGGTTCGTTATATGGGTTATGGGAATCACAAACATAATCGGGGGCCTATGGGGCGTGTGGATTCTCGTGCTTTTGGGTTTCGTTCCGGCTAGCGCATATTTCCTCGGGGCCGGGCTGTGGATATTGGGCGACGCGATAGTACTTCTCATAGCTCCGTTCCTCTCCAAATACGTCACCCCAGTCGTCGAACGTTTCGGCCTCATAAATACTGGTTGGGTGTCGTGAATGCAGGCGTCGGCTTCCCGCGGGCAGAAACGCAAGGTTAAAACCATACTGTTTTCCGCACGCTCCGACTCCTTTTATGTCAACATGAACCCAATAGCCAAATTCCTGCTCCTTATACTCCTTTCGGTTGGGGTGGTAGTATCTATAATACGCCCAATCCCGGACCTTACCTACAACCTATTGGTACTAACATTCGCGATAGGCTTCCTGTTTGAGAGCGGCACCATAAAATATCTAGTCAAGAGCTATCTTGTGCTTCTCGTAGTAGCGCTTTTCGTAATGATGGCCTGGTGGATAATCTTCAACCAGATAGGGACGAATCCCATATTCAGCATTACGTTATTAGGGGCAACGCTCAAGATAACCAGCCTTTCCATATATGTAGGCATAGGTAAGATATCAGGGTACGCATCTATGGCGTTCATGACGCTACTTACGATAATGAGCACTAGGGATGCGGATATAATATCTGCGCTCAAGAAACTAAGGGCTCCTTTCAAAGTTGTGTTCTTCGCGTCGCTGATAGCAAGAAGCCTTAACCTGATGTCAGACGATCTCGATTCGATAAGGCAGGCGCAATTTGCCAGAGGTGCCGGAGGCACATCCACAAACATAGCCAAAAAAGTAACGTCGTTCGTAATGCTTTCCGTACCTCTGACAACATCAATGATAAAGCGGTCTGTCGACATGGGCTTCGCGCTTGAATCTAGGGGCTTCTCGAAATCAAAGGGGTTGTCCGACTTCGTTTCAGAAAAAGGGTTCAAAGCCAGCGACGCAGTGGTTATAGCATTCGGCGTCTTCATGCTGGTTATTCCTTTTATATAAGCCGGTGTAACTATGGATGCGATAAAGATAACTGATTTCTATTGGAGATATCCCAATTTTACCGGCATAAAGAGCGATTATGCCCTTAAAGGGATAAACCTTAGTGTCAAGGAGGGCGAATTCCTCGGCATAACTGGGCCCAGCGGTTCTGGCAAGACAACGCTTTGCTATGCCATAGCAGGCCTGATACCACATCAGCTCAAGATGCCACTCAACTTTCAGGATGGAATAAAGGGTGAGATAAGTGTACTTGGAAAAACGGTAACAAAAGCCGATATTGTCAACGGCGAGCTCAAGCTTTCTGGTATAGGTTCAACCGCCCCTGAGGTCGGGCTCGTAATGCAGGATCCGGAAAGCCAGTTCCTGAGCATGAGCGTCATGAATGAGGTTTCGTTGGGCCTGCAGCTGATGGGC
>JAVYSI010000032.1:0-7448 GCA_038729265.1 Methanothrix sp.
GTCATGCAGTGCGCTCCGCCATAACCGCCGGTTATGTTTTTTAGGTCAATAGAATAGAAGTCTATGCCGTTCTGGCGCATTTCTCTTTTGTGCGGGAAAAGCTGCCCTGAAGAGAGAAAGTCTTTATAGTCTTTTTTTGCCTGAGAAAGCAGGGCACCATACCTTTTTGGATTTTCTTTAGCTTTCAACATTAGGTTGTTAAGCACTCTTTTTACTATCAGCTTGCTGTTTACTGCCAGTATTGTGTGGTCTTTTATACATAGGAAATTGGACGCATACGACATCTGCTCGAGAGTGGAGAGATTTATTACCCTGAAGCCCTTGCCAGTTACGTAATCGTAGAGGTTTGTGGGCTTTTTGTCCATTTTATACGATGAACCCTCTTTGATGTATACGTCGACTTTCGCCCTTTGGAAAAGTATCTTTGAGCCTATAATCACATCGCTCCCTGCCACGTTGCAATATGTATCAACGTGCATGTCTACCATAGGGTCTGGCTCATTGCTCGGTATCAGGGGATGCAATGGCTGGTGCACCACAGCCACTTCAGCAAACGATTGCCCATATTTGAGCATCTGATCAACACCTTGTTTATTCGTACGGTCACCCAAGCCCAGAAGCGCAAAATCCTTCATTGGCATGAAGTCGCCGCCTTCAAACGTTGCCGGTTCGGTAGTCTCGTGCGTTATAGGAAGGCCCATCATCTCCCACAGCATTTTCGTTAGCTCTGGCTCATGCCTTCTTTGGGGCTTTGCCATCCTTGATAAAAATATGCCCTTGTCAGTTACTGCCTGCTGGTCGCGCATGAAATAGAGGTTCGCAAGTGGATCCCTTTCAGTCACGTTAATGTGTATCGCTTCTATGCCTTTCGATCCCTTGAGCACGATCCTTGGCATCAGCATTATTATGTTGAGGAAATAGTCTAGGTCGAACACGTCTATGTTGGCGCGCAAATTTTCTATTGCTTGACTTTTTTCCTTGCTGCTGCCTACGAAATCTATACGCTTCAAAGCAGCATCGACGACCATCTCCTTGGCTTTGTGGTCGCTTTTTGCATGCGACTTTATGATTCCTGTAAGCGTTTTCACATTGACACCAAATTCCTCATGGAGCGCTGCCACGAGCCTGTCGTGCTCGCTTTGCGCAACTGATTGGTTGAAAGCCCGTTCGTAAAGCGAAGGCTCTGGGTCTAGTAGCCCGAAGAACATCTCCATGCCAGGTCTGTGGACCACGACCTTGTTTAGCCTATCCCATTCAGCATTTATCCTTCCTTCCATAGGATCATCAGCCAGTGTCAATGCAATTTGGCAGGTGCTTGTACTTCATTTTGACCACATGCCATATGGAACGTTTCGTTATCAGGCATGCTGTAAGGCAAAAGCTTTTCTTCTCAGGATTTATGTTGAGGCGTTAGAGCTCGAGAGCCTGTCATACATCTGCTTTGTCATATTATATGTGTAAGACGAATTATAATTGTAAAGCGTGCCATATACCGAAACATAACCTACATAATTTTTATATATGAAAGTAGCAAAAGAGTCCTGCAGCGAATGCACGAATGGTTTTTCGTTTCCCATGTAACCGTTGCCAAAAGGTAGGGAACTTGTACGGTTTACGTATATCGAAACATTGCTACTATGTATTATCGTATTCAATGTGGATCTATTTTGTGCGCTGTAGTAAGCTTCTGCACTTGAAACATTGGAAAATTTGCATATGAACAGCGCTATTGCCAGCGGATATGTGGAATTCAGATACTGCGATTGTATAACTTCGTTGTAGCCTCCTATGTCTGTAAAATTATTTGACATTACGTTAATGAAAGCCGGAAGCGTATATTGTTGGGTATAACATATGGTATTCGAGACGCCAGGAGGCGAGAACGAATAATTATACAAGTATATCATGCTTGGGCCCGTAGGCGTAGAATTTATTAGCGATATGGCAACAAAATCTTGCAATGCAGGTATCTTAGTATAATTTATTTTTACAGGGATTATAGTGCTGGTTGATTGCGTGGTTGGAACTGATTTTGGGATTGTTGTTGATGATGTAAAAAGCTTGGAGTTTGCAACCGCGTATATCATGATTATGACTACGGCTATTATAATTATTGTGAAAATGTAAGTTAAAACCCGATGGGACCGACTTGGTTCTGCCAGATCTGGCAGTTTTGCAACGTTGGGCGATGGAGGAATTTGTTCGTTTGGATTCTGAGCATTATTTAGATTATTTTGGCCTTGCTCCTCATTGTTTTGAAGTTCCATTTCAATCATTTGAGATTTTACCCATAAGGCATTTTTATGAATTTATATTTATACAATATGAGTAGTTGGCTTTAAAAACTTTCCTATATCGCTGGCACCCGAAATCAAAAAAGTGGCAGTATTTGGAACTGGCGCGAAGATTGATTGCTAAATTGTATACTGCATGATACCTTGTTTAGCGCAGGCTAACGACTTTGGGACAAAATTCACTCATAACCTAGTCTGAAAAGGTTATGGAGAACTGCAATGCAATTGCTGGTCTTCCAAATTTTGAATTTTTAGCGTTTATAATAACAATTGCAGATTTTGCAAGGTTGTTCAGCTTCCTCGCAACATACCGTATTCTTTCCACATACTCTCTCGTATATTTTCCAGTCTGTAGGTATTTCCTTTGATGATCCACCATAAATCTTCATCAATTTTTTAAACTCTTTGAAAAAGCTTCGGAACTGTTTATTCGTTAATCTTTTCTGTTTTGTCATAGTATATATATTAAATAGAAAAGTATTTAAATATATATTAATATATATTATAGCTGATGTACATGAGAAAAATAGAACTGATGAAGAACAAATTAAAATTAACTGATGATATCGTAGTTTTATTCGAAAAGAATGTTACGAGATTTGGTACAGGCGCAAAGATTGACTGCCCAAAAGAGTATATTGGTAAAAAAGTTTACGTCATTGTTCGCAAGTCGAAATAGTAGACTTTTGTCCCAGACTCCAGGCTAACAATACTTTTAAATAATAAGTCATTTTAATTAAATTTGGTGATTGTATGGCTGATAAGAAACACATTAATAAAGAGGCTAGCGCAGGCATAGCACTTATTGCAGCTGGGGTGGGAAGCGCTGCTGCCTCTTTCGATAAAGTTGCAACCGTAATAAAAAGTAGTACAGAAGCAGTTACTGGCACCGTAACGCCGTTTGGATGGTCAGTATCTAATTATGGCATAACTATAAATGAGCTTAGTTACAATAAGGCTGATACCCAATGGTCGCTGAATGTATTAAAGAATGGGCAATTCTTGGAAAAGGTTTCTATGGGACTAAATCAAAACTTGTTGGTGCCAATCAATTCATATACGTCAGCGAATTTTACTTTTAGTCCTGATGGGCCCAATGCATTGAAATATACCATGACTGAGATCATACAGCAGCACACAGTAATGGCTTATCCGTGGTGGCATTCTGAAGCACTGATAGGCGGAGTTGCTGCTGCAGTAGCAGGCGCAGTAATCCTAGTTATTGGCATTAGAAGGCTGAAAAAGTACAACAGCATGCTAAGGAAAGAAGAGGAGGCAAAGACCGAGTAAATGCTTTCTGCTATTCATATGCGGATATCATTTAGGTCTAAGGCTTGAATAAAGCCTAGGCTGTAACCGCTATTGATTTATTTGCGTCGGGACGATTTTTTGATATTTTTAACATAGTGTAGCTTGTGATAGAACGAATTGTATGCAACTGATATTATGCCGGCAGCAATAAGTAAAAGAAGTAAAAACACAACGGTGTTAACCTTATTAAGATTCTGCGCGCCATTAGAGTATTTTATAGCATTGTTGAAATATATCTGCGTGGAATTTACATTTGCTATTCCAGAACCCATTTTTAGTGCCGTAGAATTCAATTGCGCTTCGCCGTACGGGTTGGCTTGGCAGGAATAATTCCCGATGCTCAAATCTCCGTTTGTTGACTTCGCGTAGATGGTGGTTTCTATCCCATTGGAAAACAAGCTTATATTTTTGAACGTGACTGGGGCAATATATTGCGGCGTATGGTTCGATGTGGTAAAATACTCGGAGGCAAGAATGGGCATAGAAGATTGGTTGGCCGCAACAATAACGTTTGACGGAATGCTGCCGACTTCGTCACCGTCAACATAGAACCTGAAAGTACTATTGGCAAACCTTATCGAATATGTATGCGCGGATGCATTTAATCGTGCGCTTCCAAAGGATCCATAGAAACTTGTGTTTACACTTCCTTTGGGAAAATATTCATAGAACCAATATGGCTGCGACTTGATAAGCAGCACATCCTGGCTGCAGCCAGAGGCGGCAGAGCAGTTGTTGCCATGATAAGCAGTTTCGTTGAGCAGCGTATAGCCCAGCTGCACAAAGCCGCCGCCTTTTGACAAATATCCAATCCAGAAAGCCATAGTGCCTTGGCTTGCGTTCTGTGCCACAGTATTTATTGTTGCCGATATTTCAGTAACATTGGGAACGTCGGTTACAGAATTAACGCTCCTTATGTACCAACATTGGGCATTTGCATATGCAGGAAGCAGCAGGAATGCAAGAATCAAGAGCAGCATTATTCGATATTTTCCTGTAATCATAAACACCTCGGTTTTAGCACATGAAAAGGAACGCATGCAGGCGAGAATAATGCAAATTGCGTATAGGCTCGAACAGCTAGCTTAAGGTGTAATCCGCAATCTCTTTTACAGGGCTCGTTATCCTTATTGTATAGCTAGGCGAGGTCCCGTAGTAGCATCCGCTTCCAGTGCACGTCCAGTTGATGAAATGCCATCCGAAGTTCGGAGTTTCCGATATGCTAACCACGCTCCCGTTGTTGTACCAGCCGCTTGCAGGAGCAACCACACCAGCAGGATATATTATGCTTGTGGAGGTGGAGGTAGTGCTAGTACTTGTGGTGGTTGATGTTGAGGTGGTGCTAGTACTTGTGGAGGTGGTGCTGGTGGTTGTCGAAGTCGAGGTTGTACTCGTTGATGTTGTGGTGCTGGTGGATGTTGTTGTAGATGTTGAGGTGGTGCTAGTACTTGTGGAGGTGGTGCTGGTGGTTGTCGAAGTCGAGGTTGTACTCGTTGATGTTGTGGTGCTGGTGGATGTTGTTGTAGATGTTGTTGTGGATGTTGTTGTGGATGTTGTTGTGGATGTTGTTGTAGTAGATGTGGTGCTCGAAGTGGTTGTAGTCGTTGGGCCTGGCAAGCCGTATATTATAAGGTCTGATTCCACTGCCATTATTGGAAGTGACTGCAGCTCGGTCCAACCGCTTATACCTGCTCCTGCTGCAGCTTCATAAAACTGCTTATATTGCCCAACAGAAAAATTGTCACCGCCTAAACAATAGAGCGTATTTCCGCCCGGCAGGAAATTGCATTCCGGCTCCATCAGCGCTAATGGATAATGCGCAGCGGCTGCCTGGGCATTTATATCATAGGTTTCGACAAGTGGGTTGCCCCCGCTTGTATTTAAGTTGAATTGGAAGATAGTGCTGTTGCCAAAAGAATAACCAGAACAGCCGTAATCGGCTGATGAATTTCCTGGAAGATAATTTGCCCCCAAAGCGTACATAGTTCCTTGCGCGGAAATAACCAAGGGGAATCCACTATAAACCTCCCCGCTTGAGCACAAGTAGTATAGGGGGGGAGTAGTACTGCCAAAAGTATAGTTTTTGTAATAAATGTCGTAGTATATCGCATAATATTTGCCACTGCTGCCTGTTCCGTACCAGTCCAATGTTTTTGTGGCGTTATTGCGTACCACGTTAAGGTTGACATCGGCAAATTCATCAGTAGGGCTTTTCGTTCCACATATCATCCAACCGTTATACTCCGCACAATTCTGGGTTGGGATGTCTTGTGTTGGGGCATACATAGAGACATGATTCCACGACCCAATAGACCCAGAGTTAAGCGATGCAAAAAATATTGTCTCGGTATTATAAGAGGAGTAGCAATATATATAACCTGAGTACGCTACACAGGATGAACCGAAATAGGTTGTCGAATCTCCGAAAGGAGCCGTTCCCTGATAATTCCATCCAGATATTCCATTGTTGGTGAGCTGGGCGGAATAGATAGTGTCAGTTGTATTACAACCTTCGTACGAACCGCTGCAGCCAACATTGCTCATCCCCCCTATGCAATAAACGTAACCTGCATAGACAGTACAGACTGGGCTAGTATAATTGTTAGGATATGAAGTTGTCTTCTGCCATGGGCTGCCTATTTCCGTATAATATACATTGCTCTGGTTTTGGCCGAAAACCCCAGAAGCTATGCTAAATGCATATGGCACCGTTGTTACTGTGGAAGTGGATGTTGTGGTGGTGCTGGTGGTTTTGACGCTGGTGGTAGAGAGCGTAGTGGTACCGCTATAGCATACCGTGCATACGCAGACATAGCAGTAGACATTATTGCTTGTAAGTTTTGGGATGTTGAACTCATTGCAGTATGTATTAATCCCAGAGCTGAAAGCGCACTGTGACTGCTCAGTTGCAAGTTTTGTAGCGTTTACTATGGTAAACGTATTGCTGGCTGCAAAGAGCGTCTTTAAGCTGGCGGTGCTGCCGATGTTTGACGTTATAGTGCCCTGGGGCCAGTATGTCAAAGATGCGCTTAACGCTATGGCAGTGTATGTTATGGCTATCGCGAATATTGCCGCAATAATTGCATATTTCTTTATCCTGTTTGTTTTTGCCATTACGTCACGTTGTTGGAGGCGAGCTCGGGTAAACGCTCATATTCAGATAATACTGTGTCGAATATAATATGTTAATGCTTGTCTGTTTGCATTGACTTAATGTTATTGTTCCGCTCTGTGAGGAATAATATATGCCATCCACCTCGATGTAATCGAAGACATATCTCGTAAACGGTCCGTTATATATCGGGCTATTAAATGAATATGTATGTGTTGAATTGCAAACCCAGTAAAACTTAGTGGGCTTTTTAGTCATGTTTGAGTATGAGTATGGAACTCCGTCAATTGTAGCTATCGGCATAGTGCCTGATTGTATATATGGGGCTGCGCCAGATACATTGAAGTATATCGGTACCGTTGGGACGAAAGCTATGCTTTTAGTTGCATTAAGCCCAGCATATGACGCAGCCACTGTAACGTTTCCCGAAGTGCTGCCCCATATATAATCTACTGCTTCACCATTAGTGCCAGTGGTTACATATTGACTTTGCAGGGAATATGGCGGTATAGCATCGGTCCCGTTCTTCGTAAACGTCGCTGTGAAATTGATTGTTGCGCCGCTCTGCGGATATCCTAGAAGGTCCACTCTCGCGGTCAGCTCGTCCTTTGCATTGTTTGCCGGATTAGTAGAGTTTTGTACAGACATGGTTAATGAATAACTTGGAGACACCAAAGGTTCAGCATGCGCGCTGTATATGCCTTTATATGTTTCTTTTGGGACCGTAGCAC
>JAVYSI010000033.1:0-7411 GCA_038729265.1 Methanothrix sp.
AACAAAAGATATGAGGACATTTTCGGCGTCGTCAGAAATTTAACGGTTTTCCTGCCATTTTTCGTCTTTTCAGATTCTATCGGCATGTTGGAGATTGCCCGCATATCTTCAGGTATTTCCATGGTAACGTCAAAAGTCGCTTTGAATCCAGGTTCATCAAAACATGGGAACGCAGCACGCGCATCCGCGGCTTCGAATTGTGAAGCAAGGATGAATTCCTTTGTGCCGTTCTGGCCTGTATACTCGCTCTTGTAAAAGCCATACATGTCATTGTTGTTTGTACCGCTAAATAGTATAAACAATGTAGCGTCACCCGAGACTGCTTTATTGAAGTTTAGTGTCGCAATTTTATTTTTTTCATCAATTTTTATTTTACAATCCTGTTGGACGCCATTTGACGCTATTTTTGCTTCCTTGAATTTTATCTTGTTAGAATTTATTTTTATTGAATTAGAAGGTTTTGATATTGAGATTTTGATCTCTTCAGTTCCGTTGTATATGAAACTTTTAAAGTCCGTATCGAAAAATAACTTGTAGCTGATTGGTTTTACTAAGTCCCCTATTCTATTAGCATCTGCACCGGTTTTTTTGTATTTTTGTTGCATTTATTCACCTTGTTTAAGCATCAACTGCTAAGTCCCAACTGCATAATTGTTTCTTTAACAGCAATCTTCACGGCCTCATCGCTAGAATAAGTGTTTTTCCATCCTTTTGAATATAGTTTTCTGGGAGACAGCTCTGCCACTTTTACGTCGCCCTTCCAGCCACCGCCATCTTCTGTCTTAATCATCACCTTTTCAGCGCCTTCGATGCCCATTTGCTCTATTACCAAATCTGCAATTTTCATTACCGAAGTAGTGCCCTCATTTGCAATGTTATAAATGTCAATCTTCTCGGTCTTTGCATGTGAAAATAACATTGCCTTTACACAATCAGAAACATGCAGATATGATTTCCTCTGGGTTCCGTCGCCAAGTATTTCAAGTTTTTTAGGATCATTGGCCAATTTTTTTATGAAATCAAATATAACTCCATGCGTGGAGTTCTTACCCACTATGTTTGCAAACCTGAAGATCGTAGATTTTATCCCGTAATAATTTGAATATGCGCTAATCATAGCCTCGTTGCTAAGTTTTGAAGCACCATATGAAGATATTGGAAGAAGAGGTCCGTATTCTTCAGGGGTCGGCAGCACATTTGCAACTCCAAAAACCGTAGAACTTGACGAAAACATAAGTTCTCCTATCCCGTTTTTTCGTGCCGACTCAAGAATGTTGAACGTACCTAATACATTAGAATCAAAATCCTTTTCTGGGTTTTCAAAACCATGCCTTACATCTGAATTCGCTGCGAAATGTATTATTAAATCGGCTTTCAATCCTGAAGTCTCCTCTTTTTTCGTTATGTCTATTTTCATTAATTCCAAATCGCCCAAACCATATAAGGGCCTTAAGAATCTATCGTCACCTGTAGAAGACAGGTTATCGACGACTTTGACCGAATGGCCATCCTTTAAAAGCAGCTCTACCATATTTGAGCCTATAAAACCCGCACCACCTGTTACTATTATTTCCTTTGATTCCATATTAGCACAATTTCTTTTGAAAAAGAAATTATAAAAATAGGTCATAAATTCAGTTGTATTTGCCTGCTTGCCCTGAATTCGACTTTTTTTATCAATTTTTTATGGTCGCTGAGAATTTCCAATGAGTACTCTCTGGATTTTATTAAGGTATATTCCAGATTTATGCTATTTGAAGTTATCTGATTTTCTTTTATAAACGCGCCAAGATAGCACAGGCGCACATAAGCTGGCATTTTTTTCTGATCTTGCAGTGTTATTGACACCTTCGCTTTTATCAATTTTGCATTTCTTTTTGGTCCAGAAACGCTTTTGTTTGTATTTGGAACGTTATGAATCTCTTTGATATAAGGTCCCTGTGCCATTTCTGAGTAGCTAATTGTTTTTATGAATAGCGTATCTGGAGTCACCTTTAGGCCATCTTTTTCTACCATGTAGTTCAACGCACCGAAACCGGATTCTAGATGTTTGAGTTTAGCTATTATGCGTTCTTCTTCAACGTTGAAAAATACCAAATCCTCAACCGCCTTTTTTGCAACATCGGTTGGTTGCTTTAGATAGATTTTGGATTGGCATAACCTTCTTATATCCTGATCTATGTCGGTTATGCTGTGGACTAGCAACATTAGTCCAACTCCCAATTTCCTGAAATCTTGAATCCTTGAACGTATATCCATTACCGTTGCTGATTTAGGGTCTTTGAAAAGTAGCTGGGCTTCCTCTACGCACATGAGCATGCGGAGGCTCCCATCCCCATTAGTATCAAATTTTGAGGTTTCGGAATATAGCTGATTTAGTATGAGAGCGTAGAAAAAGCTCTTCATCTGCACGCTGACTTCAGAAACATCGAATATTATCCCGTCTTTCAACAACTCGCTAATGCTTATTGATTCGTTGCCAGAATATTCCGGAAATTGAAGGATTTCTATAAGGCCTTCTAGAGAAGACTTTATGTTCTCCCCGTGTTTGGTATATTTTACTCCGGTGTTGCTTCTAATTCCGTGCAACTCTATTATCGATTCGCTTATTTCCTTATATATTGATATCGGATCTATGGACTTATTGTTGGAATAATAACGCCTAAACGCATTCAAGAGGCATTTTTCAAGAGGCTTTTGATAAGGTCCGGATTCGGAGGCAGAAGCAAGCAGCATAGATAAATCTTGATAGAATCTTTTTATTTCGACACCATTAGGGGGCATAAAAAAGTTTATTGGAATTCCGTCAGAACACAATTTTATGACGTGCATGCCACGTGATTTGCCAAAATTTTCCCATTCGTTAGTAGGGGCGATTACAGCTATTTTTGGCTTCATTTCCTGGCTGCTTAGCTGCGATATTATGCCCATAGCTTCACTTGTTTTGCCAGTACCTGGAAGACCGCTTATTATAAAACCGAGATTGAAAAGGTTTATTGGCATTTTTACGTCTTTATAATAATCACTGGATAGGTATTTTATCGAACCTATTTTTATGCCAGATTTGGAAAACGATGGCTTTGAATTAATTACGTATTTGAGATCATATTCGCCATACGGCTTTAGGAGCTTGCTTGCAGCAAAATTTCCGAAAGGCATCATTTTTGTCTTATGCACATAGTCAAAGACTTCTGTGATATTATTGGCGTTTATCTCCGTATTTCCCATTACTAGTGCCTTCGAACACAAATATTCTGATATTTTATTTTTATATTCCGGATCTGAAAGGCAAAATATGGCTATTTTATATGATATTCCATTGTTCATTATTGCGAAGTTTATTTGTTCCAGCGCCTCTTTTAGAATTCCGGATTCCTCAGAATTATTAAAAATTTCATGCTGGAATGATGTTGAATCTGCACTTCCGACATTAAGGAAATTCCTCCATGTAGAATTGAAGCGGTTAGGCATAGAGCTTAGGTTTTTCTCCATTTCCGATTTTATTTTTCCAAGTTCTGCAATGGTCAAAGGTACAAACATTATACCTAAAATCCCGGATCTAATTCCTATGCTAAATATATCGGAGAAAAGATCTTCTCTGATTGATTCCGAGGATTTGTAGAAAAGAAATACGGATACCCTTTTAAAAGCGATCTGTTTATTTACTATGGAAAATGACAGACCGTCTATTGTACTAGATGCCAAATTTATCTTTTCGGCTGGATTTTCACAGTTTATTTGGATAAATGTACTTTTTGATTCAAAATCGTATAAGACTGCAAAACTGTCAGTATACAAGCGCTCCAACAACAATTGCCCGTTTAATCCATCACTTGAAACACTATCGAATCTAAATAAGTTTAATTCATGCATGCAAAATCACCACTGCAAACTGCAATGAAAGCATCAATACTAGAAGCATGGTGCTTGGCACTCGTAGGTATTTTCCATTTAGAAGCACATTAGAGCATAGAGCCGAAGTAACAATTAAAACTGCAATAGGCACCACAAATGCTTTAATACCTAAAAATATTGAAAGAAAGGATAGAAGCCAGCAGAAAAAAATAGAACCAGCCAGTGTGATTACTACCATATGTTTGCCTTTCTTTGAACCTCCATATAGCCTTGAGATATTTGAAAGCATTTAAACACCGATTAACATCCAAATGCCAAATAGCATTATCAATAGTGATATCAGGATTTCCCTGATTTGATGCTTTTCTGTATATCCATAAAACACAGAGGCTATCGCTCCGAAAAGGCAAACCGAATCTGCAATAGCGTATAGTAACGAAAGATTAGGTTTCAGCATCATAAAATACCAACTTTTGTGATTCGAACATGAGCAGGCACAGGCCGCTTTTCCTTGAAAATGTGGAAATAAACGATTCAAATTCCGCATAGTCTGACTTTCCACACATAACAATGTTCAGCAAACCGCTCTTTTTGAGTTTCTTCGATATTGTGCTATATGTAAAATAGTTCAAAAAAGAGCTAAAATCGATGTAAGCTGCCATATCCAATACTTTTTTGGGATTGCTTTCATTTATGCATACTCCAGAAACTAGATTCTTTTCATATGCGAACCTCGAGGCAATAGATTTATGAAAGTTTTTAGCGCAGCTTACAAAATTGCCGTAGATTATTGGAGTGGTATCGGAATATGTTGCTGCTCCATACGCATAAGCGCGGTTTTCAAATCGCAGCGGGTTATAATCCATTTGTATTCCGTATACCTCTTCTTTTAAGGCAGCCATTCGGCCCTCTTTTAAATTTGGAGATTTAATTTCTTTGAATTGCAGATAGTTTTCCGCCTTGTCCAGCTCGGAATACAGCTTAATTGAATCTTTTGCTTTTATCTTAAACGAAACAAAAAAAAGCAGGAACAATCCAGAAAGCCCGAAAAGGAGAAATCCCTGCGCCGTGCCATACTGAAGCAATATGAATCCTAGTACTGTAAAAAGTAATGCGAGCAAAAGCGATTCGTTGCTAGACAGGTTCATTTATAAGCCCTTTTTTATAATCCAAAGCCCACTTTACCGTTTCGATTCCAACTCCAGAAGCTTCACAAAACTTGCTTATTGCATTGTCGTCGTTCCAATATATCCTTGATATTGATTCAAGCAGGTCTGAAAATTTTGACAGGTCCATTAATTTTATTGCATTTTCACGTATTTTTTGGATTGCAATTTCAGATAACGCTATGTTGTTTCTTTTGACTTCGTCAAATAATACAATATTTGGTTCGTTCTTTGGTTCCATTTGATTGTCCTTTTGCATGGCTCTTAGCGAATTTATTATTATCGGATAAAGTGATTCTAACTTTGCAGAGTATGAGTCTTTCAGATATGCTAGAATGGAAAATATAATTATCGAAAGATCGTAAAGGCTAAAATTTTCCACTGAAACTGATTTGAATTCTAGCACGATATTATCACGATAACATTCCATACTCAGTTTTGCCGACTTGATGCCAAAATCTATATCGAATGAATAACAACTACCTACAGAGATTAGCTTTGCATTCGGTAGTAAGGACATGACGCGTATCAGTTCTTTTCCAGAAACCAGGCGTTCCGCAATTATATTTATTTTCCTTTCTACAATCATATGATCGTTTTTCATCTCATTCACTCGATTTTTGCAGTGCGTATTTTATGGCAGACGCGATTATGATATCTTTAATGCCCAACCTTCGCATAAAGTATATTATTTTCTCTCTTGTGCAGCCGTTCGCCATAAGCGTATAAATAATTTTTTCTATAGAAATCGATCTGAGCTCGCTTTCTATTAAGAAATCAAGTTTAGAACTTATCTCCTTTCCAAATATATGCTCCGCAGCTTCTACTATCGAACGTTTGGTAATTGTATATTCCATGGAACTGCACCTTAAATTACAGAAACCTATCTCGAATTTTTGTATGTGCTTTATAATCGCCTTTTGTAGCTGGCCGCCAAGGCTTAGCATTATACAATAGCACGAACCTCTGTCCAAGCCCGGAAGCATTGACAATTCGTTTTCATCTAGCAACATTGAAGACTTCAAGGAGTTTAGATTATCGGTTCCGTATATCTTGAATAAAAATATGGTACCTGCGTTGTATATTATTTCATTATTGACATCCCCAAGAAGTTGTGTCGCGGCTATGATTCCTATTCCATATTTTCTTCCCTCCCTGAATATTCTAGATATTTGCGGCTTTGTTTCAGAGTACTGAAGAAGATGCCATATCTCATCCACGAATATCGACATATCCATGGTTCCTATCGAACCCATGCAGTCGAGCAGTTGAGATAGCAACAGTGTGGCATTTTGTAGTTTTACCTCCGGTTCAAATTTAGACAGATTAAGATATGTACCATGAGATTTCAAAAGCCCAATTTTTGGGTCAAATTCTGACATTGCAAGAACACGCGCTATTGCCGCATATTCTCCGGACCAATCGACTATTACAATATACTTGCCATTAATGGATGAAAATTTCATTATGAGATTGAGCATTAGGTTGGTTTTTCCAGATCCTGAAGTACCTAGTATTGCAATATGGGGATTTATTAGGTTCTTTTGGATATAGAATATAGGTTCCCTATATTTGTAAGTTTTACCTATATAAACGGCTTCCCCAAACTCCTCTGAAAGATTTTGGGGTTCAGAAGGTTCAAAAAATGGAATCTTCATGGCAAGTGACCTGACAGGTATTATGTTTTTCATTCTTACCACTAATAGATGATCCTGCTTACTTCAACGCCCTTCAAAACTTTCGAAGTAGAACCTAATACCGAATCGAATAGACTGGATACCTGCTTTATTGCTATTTTTGCAGAATTCTGCGCAGCATAAGCATTATCCCCATACTCGGATACCATTAAATAATAATGCACATTTACCGGAGTACCACCAGCCATAAAATCTTCTAGTTCGTCGCTTAAGTGGCTTATTTCGGCCTTTAACCTTGCTTCTATAACTGCAGATTTTGGCAATGATTTATCAAGGCGTGAAAGCTGTATTTCCTTTATCCTCTTTTTTGTTTGCAGTTTTTCCATGAAGTTTTTTAAATCGACCCTTTCTATAGATGCCATGAACTTGAATGGAAATTCTGTCTTCGATATTATGCTCTCCATGCTATCCCTATCCAGTTTTCCATTACCTGGCCCGTTTATTGATGAAACGGCTATTGCAGTATACCCGTTGTTGGACCTACTAATGAGGCAGGGCCCATCATAGCTTTCGATTATATTGCCTAAGGTACCGTTCCGCGCTAACAACCTCTCAGAATGGAGCATATTGGTCTTCGTGTCTATTATCAAAAGCGCATAAGCTATGCCTAACAGCAGTGCCATTGGCCAGTAATTGCGCATGAATACGATTATTATAAGGGCTATGGCTCCCTGCATCACCAGGTTCTCGTTC
>JAVYSI010000034.1:0-6886 GCA_038729265.1 Methanothrix sp.
ATGCTTGTTGGAACTCCAAATTCCTTGCTTAGGTATTTTGCGATGTCTGAAATGCTTCTCCTTGCTTTGTCAGCAATAACTGCCATATTCCTTATTATGGTCTTGTTTCCCTGCATAATCGATTCTACCGTAGGTATTACGAAGTCGGATTTTTCCACTTCTAGCGTCAGAAGCTTCGAAAACGCCCTGTCGAGCAATTCCGTATACTCTTTGTCATTTATTTCAATCACCAGCATATTATTCTAGAGAATAAAATATTTAGCATATGCTATTTTGTGCCAGCCGCACTCTACATAATTCTTATATCCGCAAACCTATTTATAACTCCTTATTAAATATAAGCCTTGGCGGATAGGCTGGGAAGCTAAGGGTTTCCCGTTCGCAAATCCCTTTCTGGCGGGCTAATGCCGGTTGCGTTATGCAAGCGGTTTTTGCGCCCAGACGGAGGCGTTGATGCCTTGCCCCAGGCGGTAGCTTGGTGCGTGAACCAGGCCAGGCCGGAAGGAGCAACCTTAAGCACATTCAGGCTACGCTCCCGGGATACGGGGCTGAGCTGAAGTATGGTCAACGCGACTATTGCTTGCATGGCAAGGCCGGCTTCCGCCGCTAAGATTTAAAAACAGTGCAAACGTAAATGAATAGCATGCCGGGGTCGCCTAGAGGTATGCGCAAGCACTCTAAAGGGCGGCAGCCTGCTAAGCTGTTTGGCTGAAAGGCCTTCGTGGGTTCGATTCCCACCCCCGGCGCTCATTTTTCTAATGCTGATCAAAACCAGCATTTTGGATTTGCATGCTCTTATGAAAGCATTTCGAGTATGTCTTCGGTTTTCCTTACCAACCCTATCCTCGGGAATATGTTCTTTACTGTAGAATCATGCTCCTCCTTGCTCATCGCTCCCATTGCGTCCTCTGCAAATATCTGGTTGTAACCGTTCTGGTACGCTTCCCTCGCAGTAGACTCCACACCTATGTTCGTTGATATACCACATAAGACTATATTTTTTATGCCCCTGCGCCTTAGTTGCAGGTCTAGTTCGGTCCCGTGGAAAGCTCCCCAATGCCTCTTCGTTATTATTATGTCGCCCTTTTGCTTGTTCAGCTCAGCTACAAATTCATCCCAATCGGCAGGCCTTTCGCCTCCCCAACTCGGTGCGTTGTCTACTATCGGATTTAGCATGTCCTTGCCGTCTATCGAAGAGACGTGGACAAGACAAACCGGTGCCCTTTTTTCCCTGAACCTTCTGGCAAGTTTTGCAGCGTTTGCAATTACCTCTTTAGTTTCGTGAGGTTCTGTTTTCCTGTCATTGGCAGCTATCCCTTTTTGTAGATCTATTATGACCAGTGCCGTTTCCTTCATGCTAAACTTTTTATCCTCCATTATATCACCGCTATGCAATTAGAATTCAAAATATTTACAGATTGGCAATGTTGTTACATTTCCAAATACAAACTATGTTTTGCATGCCATTTTTAAATAAGAAAAAGCGGGCTCGGAGGGATTTGGACCCTCGACTTAGAGGTTAAAAGCCTCCCACTCTGGCCAAACTGAGTTACGAGCCCAAGAGACTAGATTATTTTGCCCTGAAATATATAAAAGCCTTAATACATTTTACATAAAAACAAATATTGGCATATAAAGACATGATTTGATGAGGAAAGTTTTATTGATCGGTGGCTATGGATTCTTCGGAAGCCATATGTATTCAGCTCTATCCAGTGAATATTCCGTAGAAGTAATGTCCAGATTCAAGCACGATAATAGCATCGTGCAGGGCAAGGACTGGATTGAAGGTGACATAACCTCAAAAACAGACGTGGAAAGGGTATTGGGAAGAGGTTATGACTACGTTTTCGATTTTGTCGGGCTGATAAATGAGAAAGCACAGAAACATTCAGAGGTGAATATAACAGGAACGCAAAATTTAATCGATGCGGCATCCTCCTCTGGAACCGATCCTAAAATAATATATATATCTGCAATAAACGCCGAAAAAGGAAATACTGAATACTTCAGAACAAAAAGAGAAGCAGAAAAAATAATCTCAGCATACAAAAACAATTTGATAATAAGGCCTTCGATAATATATGGCAAATACGATTTTCTGACCTTGCAATTCTATAAGCTTATAAACCAAAATGTTCCTCTGTTTCCAAAATCCGGCCTGATATATCCTGTATACGTAGACGACATAGTCAACGTTGTGAAATCCAAGATTGACACAATCGGAGTTTTAAACATATGTGGAGTTGAGAACTTAAGGTTTGGTGACATGTTCAACATATTCAGGAAAAGGTTCGGAAAAAAGCCAGTGCACCAGGCCCCAATGTTGCTTTTCAAGGCAATGTCTCCAATATTGGCACGTGCAGGCATTATAGAAAGAGAGCAGATAGATATGCTAGGATATGATTTTTACCGCTCTGACAACATACTTAAAAAGGTAATAAACAAACCAATGCAATACTCCGAATTTGTACAACTTTTGGAGGCGCACGTCTAGGCAGATTTCATGATGAAAACATCTGACGATATAATAGATAGCTTCGACGGGCTTCTAACAAAAGAGCAGGCTGAAAGGTTGTACTCCGAATCAAAAGCCAATCTATCAACCAAAGAAGAAACTGTGACTGCCGGATACATTAATACTATAATGGAGTCTGGAGCGACTGGAATATTGAAGGGTCTGGAAAAGGAAAAAATAAACGTTAAAGATGAAATCTATCGCATTTTCAATCCTGTAAAAAAGGATTTTAACAACTCAACTACTGTTTCTAGAATTTTAGTTCTTGGAAAAGAAGGGAGCACAGTCAATGTCTTACTTAATGGTAAGATCTCAGATATTATAGATGCAGGGCATTTTCTTAGGGGCGACACCATAATAATCACAAAGCTGATGTTGGATATAAGAAAATCGCTTCTCAGGTCTACGCAAAAAACCTCGATAAAAAGAATAACAGCTGCAGGCAACAACATAAATGATTTGTCTTTGCTAATTCCAGGAATGAAAAATATCAATATTGCTGGAGTCGCGATAGAAGCAGGGCCAATCAAAATAATTCAAACTTCTTCGGCAAAAAAACTTGCCTCTACTTATCTAATATTAAGCAACGCTAAAACATCTGTACGTGTAATATGCACTGGCTCTTCTGCCGAGGCGGCTTCAAAATTACCTCTCAATTCAATGGTCAGAATAGAATTCTGCGACGCAAAGGCAAACAAAGGTTCAATAGAAATACATGCTGGAGACCTATCCAGAATTGCAGTTCTTTCTAAATAAATCGGTTGCCTTACCTTTGCCCATATTTTGCATAAAACGACAAGTACTGGCTCATTACCACGTCAGGCGCGGAAGGCTTTGTTAATTTTATTATGCTTTCCAAATCCTCATTTGTAACCTTAGAGTCTTCTCCGCTTCTTATGGCGCGCTGCATCGCCCTAGTTTTCGCCTCCCTGCAGATGCTGGCTATGTCTGCCCCAGTATAATTTTTGGTCATGCTTGCAAGCAGCTTGAAATCCATATCTGGCGATTTTGGCACTTTCTCCAAATACTCTTGAAATATTTTTGCACGCGCCTCTTCGTCCGGAGGTTTTATGAATATAAGTTTATCGAACCTGCCAGGCCTTAGTATGGCGGGATCCATCACGTCGGGTCTGTTGGTTGCACCTACTACTATCACATTATTCATCTGCTTAAGCCCGTCCATATCCTTAAGCATTTCTGTGGTTATCTGCGCATTTATCTCGCTAGCGTTCTGCCTGTTTATTATTATCCCATCTATCTCGTCTATAAATATGATTGATGGCTTGTTTTCTATTGCCCTATAAAATATCGACTTCAGCTTCGCATTTGCATTCTCTATGCCCTCGTTTTGCAGAGTGGGTGCGTCTATCTCAAGCATGGTTACACCTTTCAGCTCGTTGGCTACTGCCCGCATTAGCATTGTCTTTCCTGTTCCTGGAGGGCCGAACAAAAGCATGCCATTTATTGTCTTTATGTCATATTTTTCAAGAAGATCAGGATGCATCAGTGGTATCTGTATAGCTTCTACTATGGCTTTTTTAGCAGCATCGAGTCCTATGACCTTATCTAGCGTGATTTCGTCTCCGCTTTTGGGTGTAGTGTCGTTTCCCATACGTCTTTCGAAATCTACTTTGAACGTATTGTATTTCTCTATTTGAGCAAGCGTTGTTGAGGGCTTGGTTGATTTTATGACGCTCAGCATGTCATCCATAGTTATTTCGAGTATCTTATGTTCGTTTGCCGCTTCTTGGGCTACCATCTGTGCGACACTCTGGCACACTGCCTTTATGTCGGCACCGGTATACCTTGGCGTTTTTTCTGCCAGCAGGTCAAAGTTTATATTGTTTGCCACTGGCAATTTTTTAAGGTATATCTCGAATATTTTCTTCCTCCCGTTGAAATCTGGGAGTTGCATGTATATCGCCCTGTCAATCCTACCGGGCCTGAGAAGTGCAGGATCAAGTTTGTCCGGCGTGTTAGTAGCTCCAACCATTATCACATGCTCAAGCTTCTGAAATCCGTCAAGCTCTTGCAGAAGCTGTGACAATATATGCCTATGCACTTCGTCCGTCTCCGTATCCCTGCTCATGGCAATAGAGTCTATTTCGTCTATGAAAAGAACGCATGGAGTGTTCTTGTTTGCTATTCCAAATATATTGCTAAGTATCTTCTCTGATTCACCAGTATATGCAGATATTATACTCGTTCCCTTTATGTAAAAGAAATTTGCATGTATTTCGTTGGCAAGGGCTCTCATCATTAGCGTCTTTCCTGTTCCTGGAGGGCCGAAAAATATTATCCCCTTGACCGGCTTTATGTTGTATGCTCTGGAAATTCCCTTCCGCTCCAGCGGTGCGATTATGGCCTCCTTGAGCTCGTTTTTTGTGTTCTCATAATTTCCTATGTCGTCAAAAGTCTCGGTCACATTGCCTTGCTGCAAATCCTCAAATGCTTCTCCAAATTTCATTCTTGTATCCTGCTTCTTAACATCAAGCGCTTTTACTACTTTCACATTGTAGAGCTCCATTATCCCAATTCCGATAGGGGCTATTGCGAAGCTGAAGAATGGGTAAACGTAGCTTATGTTTATTGGTTGTAAAAAACCAACTGCAATGTACCCTATAGGGATTATCACTCCAGCTATAGCCGCCTTGCCTCCCTTTAATTTTGATCTGCTACTTATTGCAATTCTCTCGATGATGAACGCTGCAAGAATATATATAGGTATTACTAAAAGGTAAAATATCTGTTTTGAAAGAGAACTTAACATCATCGAGAATGTCACGTCTATGCTTTCTATTGCATTTTTGGAAACAAATTTATTTCCTGCTATTCCAGCTTCCTTGGCGAAATTCGTGAGTCCAAGCACTGGCAATCTTTCATAAGTATAGTTGAGCTCGCTTCCGAAATCCTTGGCGCTGAATCCACTATGCACCAGATGGCCGTTGAACGGCACTATGGCGCTAACCCCAATACCCATTACTCCGGAAAATGCGGCAACGCCGAGTACGACAAGCAAGAACATCAAAACAGATCTTTTGAACCCTACGGTAAGCACAGCAAATATTGCTACTGGTATTGCGATGATTGCGCCTATCGCAGAAAACACTGAAGCAATCAGTATGTAAGTGAACAATATTGTCCTGTAATGCAAATAGCCGTATATGAGTGAGAAACTCAGTATGAAAAGGAATATCCAAGCCAAGGCTGGAGTCTGATACACCAATATTGGCACCATACAAAGCATCAGGAGTATGAACCCCAGGAATGGGTGTACCTCAGCGGCGGCGAAGAGCCCTATGATTATAAGCAGGAGTATTATGTATGGATAAAAAGGGAATGCGTATGCGATAGATACGAAGGCAAGTGCTACAAGTATCGCATCGAGGAAGTTCTTGTTTGACCTTATGTTCATTAACAAGTCCTTTATCCTGTAGTACCATAGCGGACCGCGTTTTGCCTGCTTGAGTATTCTGCGTACTCTTTCGCTTTTTACTTCCTCATTACCTATTTTTGGCATCCGAAATACCTGCTGCGTTACTGCGCCGCATATTACACTATGCCGTCACGCAACTTGCTACACTGCATTATTTCTTATATTTATTAAAATTTAAACCCTTTTGCAGAGCTGTTACCAAGGGACTTCTTTGAGCTTCAGCTTGTAGGCGCCGATATTAGTCATCAGATGGGTTATTCCGGTCAGCAGGACCAAGAAGACAAGACCATACAAGCTTGGCTTTCCTACTGGGTAAACAGCGTAGGCAAAAACTAGGGCGAAAATGAAGAACCCATACTGATCCATTACAGGAAAACTCTTGCCGGATTTTATCCCAAGCTGCCTTTTTATGAAACTCCCTATGAGGTCGCCGAAGTTAGCCCCAATGGTAAGGAGTATTGCAACCGGAAGCATATAATGCAAGAACGGGTATTCTATGAGCCCAACGGCTATGCCAGCTATTAAGCTAGACGCTGTACCCCTAACAGTCTTATGATCCCCGAATATCCTTTTTCCGTTTATCTTTCTGCCCATGTCAAGGGGCTTTCCGCCCCCGAAAAGCACCGGGGCGCCATTTGCAGCGTATGCAGGGAAGATGTATATTATCGGGTATATAATAATAGAATATATGGCGTAAACAAGTGCGTCCATTATAAACACTTTCGAATGCATACCAATTTCGCAGAAAACCATTATATATTCATAGAGTGCCAGAACATGCAGCCCATACTATGGGCCTTGGCATAGACACGCAAGGCATAAAATACAAACATTGCAATAAATATGTCTTGTCGCGGCTAATAGCCGCAAAATAAAAAGAACACCAAGGGAATTTGATTGTCGGAAATAAAACAGGCAATAATAATCAGATC
>JAVYSI010000035.1:0-6688 GCA_038729265.1 Methanothrix sp.
TTTACGTGCCCGCCCGATATGTTCGCTATCATTATTATTCCGATAAATATGCCAAGCCCGAACGTTATCGCAGTGAAAAACAGTGTCGAAGGCGATGGCGCCGCAATAAAAGCAACAATGAAAGCAACTACGTCCCCAAGACTAAAAGTACAATTATCCAAAAGTTTTAATGCTTTCGTTTATATAACCTAAAATGTGATTAAAATGCCAGTAAAGACTGGAGAATACAAAGGATTTCCTACGATAAGTTTGCTGAAAGATGAGCAGGACACCCGCCCATTTACGTTCGGGCTCGGAAAGGCAAAGCTGATAATGGCTAACATAGACGAGATAAAGAAGTTTGTCGAAGAGAATGGCAAGTCCTGAAGCTGAAAAAAAACTCGCGGCTGAAAAATGCCAAATTAGTGTATCGGCAAATTTTTAGGGTTCAGCAGTTACAAAACGATTTGGACAGAAAAGAAGCCAACATAAATTAAACTGGCACGAAAATCTGTCTTGAAGGTTTTGGCGATTAAATGGATGAAAAATCAAGCACTGATGGAAACGTCCTTATAATCGCGAATCCTGGCACAGGGAAGACTACAGCTTTGGCAAATAGAGTAGTTGAACTGCTTTCCAGTGGAGCAAAAGAATCTGACATACTGTGCATAACCTTTACCAACAAGGCTGCAAGTGAGATGAGGGCTAGGATAGACGAGAAGATACGAGAAGCTGGCATCAATGCCAGGCCAGATCTTATAGAAGTGCATACTTTTCACAGCTATGCATACGACTATCTCAGCAGATTAGGGCTTGATTACGAGCTGGCGGGCAACAACGTGCTTAGATATTCGATATATAAAAGCTTTATCGATGACAATGCCTTCAATTATTCGCACGGTTACATATTGGATGATCTGGTACCGAAAACAGAGAACGCGATAAGGTACGTGAAGAGCTTTGGGATATTGCCCAAAGACATAAACATCAACAAGGCCGAAAAGGAAGTGGAGCTTGCTTACGCTACGAATCCGCTTTCCAATGTAACGCTTGAAGAGGTAAAGGAATTCCTCAAATACTTTGTCAACGCCTACGCTAGGTACGAAAAAGAGAAGGAAGGCTCCAGGGGTTACATAGACTACAATGACATGCTCATAAAGTTCGTCCAGAAGTATGATGGCAAGAAGCGCTATAGATACGTGCTTGTCGACGAACTTCAAGACCTCAATGAGCTTGAGGCAGAGATAGCCGTTCTTTCAGGAGATAACCTTTTCTTGGTTGGGGACAAGAAGCAAGCGATATTCGGCTTCCAGGGCGGAAGTTTAAGCTCATTCAAAAGATTCGAAAACGACAAGAACTTCAGGAAAGAGAGCAAGGTCCTAAACTACAGGAGCTTGCAGCCCATACTTGATTATTCCAAAAAACACTTTCTATCAAATACTGCTGATCCGAGCTACGAAAAGGAACTGCAAGGCCTGAAATCCAACAGGAAAGAGGGAAAAGCCGAAGTCAAAGTTTTCACGGCATCGAAGCAAATAAATGCGGCCGTGAAGCTCTTCTCAGAGATGGATATAGGCTTAGGAGAAAGGACAGCGATAATAACGAGGACCAACGGTCAGCTTATCCAGATATCTAGGCTTTTGGATAAGAAGAAAATAGAATACAGCACAACGGCTGGATCCTCCACCAGCGACAGCGCAAGGACGAATATAGTCGCATACCTCAGCGGGCTGCTTTATGACGATAGGGACATAGTAATAAGCGCTCTTTTCACCCCGTTCGCAGGCATAACGCTAAAAGAAGCCTTCAAAGTCTCGAAAAAATGGCCCATGTACAGCAAAAACGAGCGCAACGAAGTTCCTAAAGAGGTCTTGCAGATTGCTAAACATTTCTTTGACAGGAAGAAAGAGCTTACAATAGACAAAATTGGCCGCCTCTTCAATGAAGTTATATTGCCGATTTCCATGCAGATAGGCAAGGATTATTACCTAACAGCTCAAGCGCTCAATTCAGGGGCTTCGGAGTTCTTTGAGCTTGTACCAGACAGGAGCGTCGAAGCGTTTTTCGACTACCTTTCAATACTCGAAGAGAACTACGAACCTGCGAAAGAGGAAAAGAGTCTGCTCCTCACAACCGTGCACAAAGCCAAGGGCAGAGAGTTCGACAATGTAATATACGTTCCGATATCGGGAAGGGAAAAAGAAAGCTTCGTAGATATGGCAGTATATTCAATAATTAAGGCAACTGTAGGGACCGACGTGAGGGAAGAGCTCGCCGAAGAGCAGGCAAGGGTCGATTTTGTTGCTTTTACCAGGGCTAAAAACAGGCTTTATGTGGTTGCAAACCAGAAGAATGGGGATTCTTACAAAATAGGCAGTTTTGAAGTTTCACAGATAGATTCGGAGGAAGAGGATGAACCTAAAACGACAAAATATGACGAGGCCTATGCACTATTCGTTAACGGGAGAATGGAAGAAGCAAAGAAAGCAATAAATGGAGGTGGGAATTGGCTTCTTCCGATGATAAAAGATTATTTTTCAAGCGATATGGACCTGTCCTATTCGACAGTAGAAAGCGTAAGCGATCCATACGAGTTCCTGAAAGAAAAGATACTCAACATATCAGAATTGCATACGGTTCCGATAAACAAAGGCCTCAGAGTCCATAAAATTGCCAAGATGCTTTATGAAGGCACGCTCGATGAAAGCACCTTAGCAGAAGAAGAAAAAAGATATCTGGAGAACATAAAATATATAAACTCCGAGCTTATGGCGAAGACAAAAAGCGTTCAAACCGGTGCAGAGGTCAAAATAAGCGCCGCGTTAAAAGATATCTATAATGAATACGACGGAAACGCAAGGTTCAAAGCGTTTCTCGATGCAGTATACGAGTCTGGAGCAGGAAGCAATAAAAAATACATAATACTCGATTATAAAACCGACAGGGACGAGAGCAAGGCACCGGATCATAGGAGACAGCTGGCAGTTTACAAGAAACTGCTTGCGGCAAGCAGTGGCATAAGCGAAAAGGATATCTCAATAGCCATAGGCTTCATAGGGCTTCGCGGCAACATAAATACTGGCAAACTGGGGCACATGCTTGACCTTTCGCAGGAAAAGGGAATACAGATTAAAACGTTCGAGAAGCACCTTGAAAGGTTCCTCTCATATAAAAAAGATCCAAGGGCATTCGCAGAGGCGCTTTTGAAAACAAAGAGCGACGAGCCTCTTTTCGGGAATATAGCCAAGCAGCTCAAAGAGGAATTAGGATAACCATAAAAGGCATGTGCCTTCACGGTCCTGCAATCTAAAAGGTATAAAAAGATTCATAAGGCAAGATAGAATGGATCAATTCCAAAACAAAAACCCAATATTACTCAGCAGATGGTGAATTTCATCGATAAAAGCAAACAGAATACGAATGAGATATGGAAGATAGTTGCAGCAATCGTTATAGGCATCGTAGTGGCGATAGCCTTCGGCTATATCACTGACCACATACTAACATCTTTTGCTCCGCAATACAAACCTTACGAAAGCCTAATCAACGAAGGAGTTGAAGCGGCAATAGTGTTGATAATAGGTTTGTTCATAACGAGCTCCATAATAAAATACGTAGAAAAAAAGGTCACGACCACCAAAGCAAGCATGTACGGTGTAGCCCTAATTATAAGGATTGTGATGTATGTAATACTGTTCGCCATAATACTCTCGATATTCAAGGTAAGCATTACTGGCATTTTGGCAGGAAGCGCCATAGGTGGCGTAGTACTGGGCCTTGCTGTGCAAACGATAGCATCCAACCTTCTCGCCGGGCTTTTTGTCTCTTCTACTAGGGCGATTAAATACGGGGATATTGTAAACATCAATTCTTGGATATGGAGCTTGAATACCATAGGAAAGATAATAGAGGTAAAGACCCTGTTCTCCAAAATGGTCACCAAAGACGGAAATGTGGTTAGCATACCTAATTCAGCGCTTCTTGGCAACAGCATAATAATAGAATACAAAGATAGCAAGGGTCATTATGAGTACCCGGTGGACGTTTTGGTAAATGCCGATGTTCCACTGGAGATGGTGATAGCGAACGCCGCGAAGAAACTCGGAAATAAAAACATATATATTGCATCAAAAAACGGCATTAACAACACATTGCACGTTATAATAAATTTTGAAGATGTTGCCGATATAAACTCTGAAATAGACAAGGCCAACAAGGCTATAGATGCAGCTTATTGGGAAATCAAAAACAATATAGTGATTTTGGGACCTTATGCGACCGCGCTATACGGCAGCGACTACAAGATTACTGCATCGCTGCCAATGGACGTAAGCCCAGAGCAGATGATAAAAGAGGCAAAAAAATATAATATTAAGCTCTACCTCGTTTCAAAAGCCACAACGTCGAATACATATGTTGCGTCTTTCAAGCCAAGCGGCAAAATAGAAGATGATATCAGTGATGCAAATTTAAAGATAGAGAAGATATATCAGAGCCTAAAGGTAAAAGAGAATAAATCTAAAAAGGCAGCGATCTGACTTATATTAGAAAGTCTGACTATCGATGTCAACATTTCCGACTTAAACCTGTCCTCTACTGGTTAATTTTATTGCCTAAGCTATGAAATAATATAAGATAAGCAACAATACGCCGTGGACGTTTCGATATTCCTCAGGCTATATAAAAAAGAATACTGTTGAAGGGCATGGTAAGATCGGTAAAAAAGCGGATGATGCAATAAGCTGCATTGCCGTGATGTACAAACTATTCTGAATTGGTTGCTGCGTGTGGCTTTTGTCCCAAACTTGCAATGGACCGTAAAATTATATGAAATCCGATTTGGTAAGTATTCCTACAAGTTTACCCTCTTTCATAACCAATAACGCCTGAACATTTTTGGCAATTTTGCGCGCCTTCTCAAAGCTTTTATCCGGATCAACAATGGCATAGTCGTATTCCAATGCATCTTCGCAAACAGCCGCATCTGGATGATCCAATAAGCTTCTTTCAGTTACAATACCTTCAAGATGGCCATTTCTGTCCAAAATTGGTAATTGCGAAAAGCCCTTGTTTTTCATTACTTTGCTCGCCTCGGAAGTTGTAGAATCAAGGTAAAGGCTCTTTACGTTTTTTGCCATTTTATTTTCTATTCGCGCTGCTGTGCCCTGTGTCATAATAAGAATATTAAGAGCTTCAACTACATCATAAACCAGCTTATAAGATGGCTTCAGCCTGCCGTTTTCTAACTTTGACATTGCAGAAGGGCTTATTCCACTCTTTTTTGCAAGCGCACCGGAAGTTATCCCGACAGTTTGCCTTGCATTCTTTATCTGCGCAGTTATGCTCTCGAGTTTAGGTATCGGTTCCATGGCAAACACTTTCCTATAAAGAAATAATTATCAGAATAATTTATATAGGGGAAAATATTTATACATTGTTGTGAGTTAAATGATAACAAAAACAAATATTGAGCTGAAAGGCGTTGAACTGAATCCAATAATCGAAACATGCCCGGCTTGCAACAGCCATTCTGCACAAATACCTATCTGGGTTAAATTTGAAGATCACTTTGAACCTGCGATAGACACCTGGGAAGGTGACAGCAGAGCAAAGACCCTGCTTAGAAAATCTCCCAGAATAGGATACAGCTTTACTATTTCGGGCAGAGAGGAAAATGTGTATGCTGCTGACTACCAAAATACGAATCTTGGTAGCATATTTGTTTTGGATGGCGGAAATGAGTTTGTTGGCCTTATATGTGATTCATGCGGCACGCTTTATAAACCTCTGCAATACCAGCAGGAAAATATCAGGTTAACGGAGAGCTGGGGAATTTGGTTCAGAACTAAAAATGGAGATCTGCAATCGTTCGTAAAAAGTTTTGACACAAAAATTGCAACAGGGGTAAGATGCGATGACTGCGGGAAGGAGGTGGAATTCTTTTACATAAAAAAATATAAAGGCAAAATTTATCATTTTTGTAATAAAGCACCAAATAGGTGCGACTTATCTGAGAGGGTTTTGCGAAAAGGGTAAATCGAATAAGAAACAAAAGCCCATTATACAGGTACATGATAATTACATGCCTAAGCAAGTAATGCTATCATATGCCATATCAGCACCAAAAGGATTTAAATATATTTACTTACCTATGTTATATTATATTATAACCTAGGTAATAAAATGGAGTCGATAGAAAGCAGGCTTAAGTCGGAAAAACAGGTAGCAATAGCAAGGCTTCAAGACATTGCCATGGAATCGGTTTTGGTTATAGACAAAAAAATAGTAATGCATGGCGGCACAGCGATATGGAGGTGTTATAATGGGAAAAGGTTTTCTTTTGACATAGACCTTTATGCAAGCAATGCCGAAGTAAAAGTTATACTAGAAAAGCTTTCATGGGAGCTCCATAAGCGCGGTGCCGAAATGGACTACCCAATAGGGTCAGAACGAATAATAACAGTACATAATCCGGAGGCATTAATAAAACTTGAAATGCTCAAAAAGCCGACTAGGATAAAAAGTGTACAGATCGAATATACAAAAACTGACGGTACGAAAATGTTCGTAAATACGCTTTCCGCAAGCGATTTCATATTAGAAAAAATAAAAGCATATGAAAGCAGGATGTATATTAGGGATCTTTACGACATATATATACTCGTAGCAAATAATGAAATAGATAAAAAATCAAAATCAAAGTTGAGCT
>JAVYSI010000036.1:0-6555 GCA_038729265.1 Methanothrix sp.
CCTATAGCCCTAGAAAAGTCTACTATAAAAGCATCCAGTATTATGAAGTTTATGAACGGTATGAATGTCAGTCCTGCTATAACGTATCCAAGCCCAAGTATAAGCCCGCTGGGAAGCAGTGGTATAGCACTCCCATATGCAAATGTTATAAAGTCTACTATTGCGGAAGGGAGTAGTGCGAAAGCTCCTGAAGCGGATATCATGTTTGCATCGATGAATCCATAGGTAAGGCTTATAAGTAGCGGATATATTACCCCGAGGCCTAGGCCGAAGGCTATCATTGCGCCCCCAAACGTCCTGGTTACGCCGAAGAGCCTCGCGAACACTCCAAGCGTTATGAAAAATGTAAGGAATAATATGGACCCTGATATGAGTATTAGCTGTAAGTTATTCAGAACCAGGAAGAATATCAAAGCTGACAGCCCTGTGCCAAGCATGCCTTCGAGGCCGTCAGGCATTATGCTTGTAAGCTCAGTGGATATGCCAAGACCTTCAATGGGCTCAAAACCTAATTCTAACCCAGGAGATGAACCAGCTGCCAAACCTATTACAGAAACAAGGTCAAAATATCCAAGAGCGTTGTTGGAGAACGTGCCTATGTCACATGCGGACAGGTTGAATAACGTGTTTATGCTAGGTGTGTTGCATTCTTTTGGCAGCAAACCAACGGAATTATAGTATGTTGAAGGATTTATAAGGAATATATAAAACAGACTTAGAAATATAAGCAGCAGCACTATTGAAAGCAGAGCTTCGTATATCTGTATTTTTGCCCAGTTCTTGGCATTAAAACTGTTAATCACGCCTGCGACTATGTAAATAAATGCCGAGATCGTTATCACTATCAAGACTATTATTATCGCAAGGCCCATGCTCACTATCGGAGGAGTTATGCTGGTGAGCATCACAGGAGCTGCTTTTATTTGAGCCAGGAGCACGGAATGTAGAGATAAATATTCCTGCAACCCATTCTGGCTTATTGTTCCTGCTCCGGTTCCTGAAGCTCCTGCGAATGGAGCAAGCACTGCCAACAGCAGGAAAATTGCAGCTAGCATTCTAATTCTCATTTGTCACACCAGACCCTTGAGGGCTTTTCCGCTTGAAAGGCTCGGCGCACCCAGATAATCGCCCATTGTCTCGGCGAAGTCGAGCGACAGAATTATTGATATCACTACACCTATTATGACGTATATGCTTGGTGCCACAACACCCTCTATGAAACTTATAAGCATGTCTCCGCTTATGAAGCTTGATAAATATGAAAAGCTTGATATCGGGTTCCCGGCAAGCGAGCTTAAGCTGAATATTTTGGTGTCAAATGTAGTAACTGCCACGTTCGAAAATGCCACGCTAGTTACAAAGCCGAGCAGCAGCGGAAGCAGTATGTAAAAGCCGATAAAGAGCCCTATGAAAGCCCCGCCTGCAGCGCGTGTCCATGGTATGGTCCTGAGCACGATTCCGACATAAAGGAATATCGGGAATAAACCGTATATTATGGCTAAGAAGATTGAAAGACCAAAAAACAAAGCTATTATTATGCCGGTGAATTCCATCATCATTTTTATTATCTGGTTGACAACAGTAAGCCCAACATATGGCATGAACGAAAACCCAAAATAATTAGGCGCAACGCTCACTGTCATGTGGGAAATTAGGCTGTAATAATCTTGTATTATTGTTAACGATCTAAAATCTGATGTTGTGTTTAGGGCTGTGAGTGTCATAGTATAGCAGTCATTGCTGAAAATCCCATAAAAATTATAGTTGGAAAATATTCTTCCAGGGGATGTGCCGCCGGTTATCGCTGCCATTGTGCCAAGCAGCACCACCAGTATTATAAGCGTTATTGCTATCTCTCCGATTTCCGTTTTTGAAAAATTGACAAGCAGGTTTATCCCTAGAGCGTAACCTATAGCGTAAGCCATTCCGACTATGGCGAAGATAAGCGCGATTATAGATATGGATATTGTAAAAACACCGCTGGAAAGGGCATTGCCAGAGGTTATTGAAGTTGAAGAAGGTATTATTCCAGTGCAGAACAAAGAGGCCTCGCTCTGGTAGCCCGCAGCATGTGCCGAGGCAGGAAAAACTGCAATTAGAAACAAAAGCAATGCTAACAAAGGTATGCCCTTTGCAGCCATGTTTGATTTTCCAAATGCCATCATACCAACCTCGACAGCCCAGCAAGGGAAGTGTCACCGCCCAGAAGGCCGGATACACCGATTATTGCCGTGAGGACTATTATTATGTTTATTATTGGGAGGAAGTATGCGCTTATTCCGAAGACGCCATAAGACCTCACCATTAGATAGTTGGTGTTAAGCGCATCTGTACTGTTGCATGCATAGGGGATTCCTAAAGTACCGGTTGGCGGAGTTGGATTATGGTCCGCGAACGCCATTATAGAGTGAAATATTACCCCCCCATTTGCGTATGGTATGAGAAGGTCCTGCGTATCTGCTTGCTCTGTCTCAAATAGGTTGCCGTTGTGTGGCCAGCAACCATAATAACTTGCTATAGAAGTTATGTTAGGCATTATGTAGAAATTTGTGACATAGGGTTTTTTAGTACTGTTTGGAATGAAGTATGTGCTGTTGGTGAATAAATTACCGAATCCGTAATAACTGCCTATGTCATTTGCAGAATATGATCCTGGAACAAGCGAGCCCGAAGAGCCCGAAGGTGGCACATAACCCAAAGACGGGCCAAGGCCATTAGCAAGAGATAGATATTCTATCGAATATATTAGCGGAAAGAATATAACACCGGCAACAGCCATCGCCAGGAGCAGACCGCCAATTTTTCGTGTGAACGGAGTAGCCCTGAGTATTATGCCAGCAAATAGCATGTAGGGCCATATGTATATGAACGTTGATAGAAGCGTAAGCTGGGCTATGAATGATTCTAGCGCTGCAGTTAGCAAATCTCCCAATGCCGCCAGAGATTTGTATATCAGGGCATATCCTGCAAATGGCACTATTGCGTAATGTATCAGTAATAAAGGAGGAGGTTCTGGCAACGGCAATACGCATTCTGGTATGATTAGCGAAGGAGGTTCGCCGGGCGATATGCATATGTTGATAGATGGAGACAGCTTTTCCAGAAAACCCATATATGAATCGAATATGAAGAAGGAATTGAGGCTGGTTGCAGTCTGGTTTGTGACGTTGGCTATTATCACTCCGGTAGCTGCAAGCGGATAGTCTACCTTTTCTGTAAATGTAGGATTATTGCTTTGTTTTACCAAAGCACAGAGCCCAGGAAACCCGGTTGCACTTGACGAGTACAGAAGCGACGATCCTGTTGGAGATAGTGAAGAATTCAGAAGTGTAAGCATAGAAGTCGTGTTTATCCCTTTGCACATGCTGAATATCGCAGAAGGCGACATAAGCGACGTTGAAGATGTGACAGAATAGAACGTATTTGCAAATATAACCAATATGCCGGCAAGCACGGCAACCAGGAGCGCTGTGCCGAAAACCTGATAGAATTCGCCCATCGCCGTAGACTTTACCTTGTTGTTGTTGAGCACGACCCCGGCAAAATACCACAGCGCAACTATTGCGGCATCTATGAATATGGCTATGGCTATTATCGGGAACATCTCGGTAGAGATAGAGCTGTAGCTGGTGATTTGAAGAATCGGTAACAATAGCGACAAATTTATCATAAGCTCTCCCAGAACGATGCAGACCCTTCTATGCCAGCGTTGAGTCCTCTTGCCAGCCCCATCGCGAATCCGATGGTGACTGCAAGGTTAAGTCCGAAAAGGAATACCGCGACGAATATAAACTCAGACATCTGCTGTGTTATGTATGCTGCTGTTGGTTCAGGATCCAATGTAAGCGACGAATAGAACGATGACGAAAGCACGTTGTTCGCCGCAGGCGCAGATATGCCTAACACACTTGTTATGCTGCCCAATTCCTTATTGGTGCTGCTGGTTACTTTGGTGCTGAGGAAGGACGATGAAGGAATGCTTGGCAACGTGTATGCAGTGCTTAGGCAGTTGGTGCAGCCGTATGCCGGATTCAGGGCCGGACTGTATATCCAGTAAATCATATAGCTGTCGAAGGCTATCATGAGCGGATATATGATGTAAGCCGCAATCGCTATGGCTATTATTGCGTTGGATGCGGACTTGAGCCCATTGCCGCCATAAGGTATCAATCTTATCAGTATAGCAACAGGTAGTATTACCGTGAACGCAGTATATTCCAGAAGCGGTAGGGCCAGATATTGCAGGTATAGCATACCTATCGTTATGATCAATATCGGAGAGAGCGCATCGAAATAGACATCTGAAAGCGCACCGTAAAGAGACCCGAGATCATGCTCGTACGTGATGCCGAATGATATAACGGCGTCTCCTCCAGTACTGAACGACAAGTCTTTGGACAGCGCAGTTATGACCCTTGCTTCTATCGCATAACCTATTGACGTAGTGTATATGTATCCCAGCAGGTTTATGCCGTGGTTAAGTGCCAAAGTACCTATATAGTAATCGGCATATTGGAAGGGGCTTAAGCCATTTGAGTTAGGTACTCCAGCACTTGAAAGTACCTGTGAACCTAGGCTGCTTGAGAGGTTGCATGCAGTTGTTGTCATTGAAAGAAGTATTAGTATTATGAATATACTAATGAATATCTGCGCTATCTCGGATTTCGTAATCTCCCGAATCTTGCTGCTAGCCGAAGATGGGAGCAGCCTGCCAGCCATGTAAAGTATGGCTACGATTAGGAAACCCAGCGCTATAACGAGATATGTTAGAGGAAGCCATCCGCTTATGTAAGGGGATGCCGGGCCTCCGAAGAGCTGGCAGTAGTTTATCGCAGGTGTTGTAGCAGCCAATATGAACATGCAATCACGCTATCTTGAATTTGCCTACTCCAAGGCTCAACTTTCCGCCTAGCATCTGTGCAAGCGCGCCGGCAACCACTACAGTTATCACTATATCGAATATGAAAAGTATCAATTGCAGCAAAACTCCATAAGTATAAAAATTTATGAAGTTTATGGATGGGTATATCGAACCCCCATTGCTATTAAACAGGGTGGCCAGGGCCGAATCTTGCCCGTTGTTGAATGCGCTAGTATAAGTAGGATTTAAAGTTTGGGCTCCTATCAGGGATCCTGAAGCTACGCCATATGCTAATTTGGCAGGCCCGCAGGCTATGTCTTCGAAAAAGTTGAATGTGTAAGTGCAGTACTGTACCGGCGCATAGTTTACGCTGGAATCAAATATAAGCGGCAGTATGAAGTTTTGTATCGGAAGATTGAACATTACCAATAATGCAGGGAATACTAGCGCTATCGCTATGCCTATGGCTATGAATGAGCCTCCGAGCCCCCTTAAGAACGGGAAAGCCCTGAAGACTATGCCTATTGGTATGAAAAGCGTAAGGCCCGCAATCACTATAGAATAAAAGTCTACGCTGAGCACGCTGAAGACTATGTAGACCGGAATAAGCACAACCGTTATTATGTCCTTTATGAAAGAAAATGTCGGTAGCGAGGTATCTGACTCTATGACCGAGCTTGCAAGCAGCACCGAAGAAGAACCGAATTGAATTGAGCCTACGAAAGGTATAGGTATAGGTATCCATTCGTTTATTGACGTCTTTTTCAGGTCACCAGTCCCTGTAGCTAAGCCTTCTAGGCCGTAGAAGGATTCGTTAGTCATTGACATTCCAGGATTTACATAGCTCAGCAATACTGAAGAGTATAAGGCATTGAGATTCTCGCCTACTGCATTTGTTATTCCGGATTGGGATCCAGGTATGTAAGATACAGGTATGCTGCTGCCGGTGAGGCCCAAAGCCAAAGCCCCCAATATTATTAGTACGGCAAAGATTAGCGCTATCAGTATTATGGTTTTTGTTGTTTCCCAGAGCTCGCCCTTATACCAGTTCTTCAGAGAAGGCAGGTTGAAAACGTTGCCAAACATGAAAGCTATAGCAACCATTGAGAATGAAACCAGCAAACCGATTATTGCTAGAGGTATTGCACTTTCTATACACACACCAGCCTGCGAAATCGGTACGCTCTGTCCGGTAAGCGCGCACGTTATATTTGTGCTAGATGCGTTGGAATAGCCAATCAATAAGGTGGCTACAGTCACCAATAGCAAAAGTGCAGCACTTCGCATAATACTATTTTTAAGGATAAGTATTTAGTTGTGTAATAGTCGTGCACATGTATCGTTGTCCTTGGTATTGGAGTTCTTTGAAAGCAAGGTTTTGGATGGAACTTTTATGTATGGCTCAGTATCTTGAATCGCCTTATATATGATTCGCTCTGCAGCACTATAAGGAACGGAAGCACTATGAAGGAATCTATGATCAGCGACGCGTACATCGAAATGTAGGAGCCCGAACCTATTATAGATATGTAGTCGACAAGGCTAAGCAGCACGAACGATACTAAAACCCACAGGACGAAATATTTGAAATGGTTTTTCATGAAGCTTAGGCTGTGACGGATGGCCCTAGTTATCTTGATATCATCTATCACTATCGAAGTCGGAGCATAGAACAGGAACGGTATGAGCACGAG
>JAVYSI010000037.1:0-6439 GCA_038729265.1 Methanothrix sp.
TGCTTTTAAGCGTTTCAAGAAATTCCTGCCGTATTGGAGTATACCCGTAAGCATATGTCATATAACTAACCTGCCAGAAAGAGCGTACGCCTGAGAACAGCTGCTGAGATCTTATCCTGTATATTGTATCCTCTAACGTTTGGGTGCTTTCCGCAAGCACGTACATGAACAAATGATATCGGCCCTTCAGCATTGCGGCAAACTGTATTGTTGGCTCCTTTTCCAGTATTTCTTTTAGTCTATGCACATCCGGGACCTTGCCCTTGAAGAACCTTACAAACACAACATACCTGAAAAACCCGAATGGCCTTGGCCCAAATTCAGGTATGTATTTTATATCATACTTTAATTCCAGGAGCTTTAGCCTTCTTTTTGCTACCGCAACAGTTATGCCTGCATAGTCTGCCACCTCTGCCATGCTCGCCCTGCCGTTGGCGCTTATTGCTTCCAATATGGCAAGGTCCGTACTATCAGGATATAGTGTTGTGTCTATGCTAGCGTACTTAAGCTTGATTGCCTCATCTAACGAGTTTGCCTCTGTTTCCCTTTTTTTATGCCTTGCAGGGACAAATGTTCCGTCTTTTTCTATTTTGCCTAAATAAAAGCTTGTGCTTTTGCGTACGCCGTTGCGCATTTCAGACTTTACCTCATATACATAAAATGCGCCGTTTATTTTAGCTATACTTACGCTGTGGCTGTGCGATTTCTTGAGCTTTTCTAAAGAAGCCCTTACAGCGTTATTGAGTTCCATAATTTATTTGATATGTAATATTTAATAAACATTTCTATTTTAAAAATTAAAATTAACTTAGATTTTAGTATATTTTATATTTTTAAAAAATTAAATTATAGATTTATTAAAAATATATTCAAAAAAGCCGCCTTTATTGATTTGACTGATATGTGGAATGTATATATAAACGGTATTCCTTATTATTCAACAGGTTTAGGGGTCGTTTCAATGCAAACAAAAATAATGTATTACCCATTTTTGTTAAAGCTTTTCGCTACACAACCCATCCTAATGTGCATTGGAATGATCCCAAACTTTTATGTTTAAATCTGTGGTGGGAAAAATGAAATTTTGGAACAGAAAGAATAATTCAAGGCCTGATGATTACGAGACAAGGCCTGTGAAGATGGTCCAGATATCAGATAACAGTTGGCAGTTTGTCTGGGCTGATAATAAGCGTTAAGTAAAAGGTGGGGGAATGAATAACAAGAATAACAACAGCGCAAGCCCTGCGAAACAGGGCTCAAAGCAGATGAATAAGAGTGATATAAGGAAGAAGTTCGTAATTAAGAGAAATGGCAAAACATACCATAAATTCTTCCTTATAAAGCCAAAACATGGGATGGATATCAACACACTTGCTGATAACCTCATATCTCTTCCTGACGTATTGGAAGTCTATGCCACAGAGGGTTCCATAGGCTTCATGGTAAAGGCGAGGTTTGACGGAGAAAAAGAGCCGGAAGACGTTGCAGATTACATAAAGAAAAATATCTCGAAGGATTACGGCACACTTGTTAGCTATATAAACTTCAAAAGGTGCATAAAATGAGCGTTAAAATTTGGTATTATAAACATTTTAACAAGGACAGGCTCCTCGAAGAGCTTTCAAAACCCGTCGAAGGCGAATTCGTTGTGATCCGTGATAGTGAAACAATGCTTTCTACGATAAAGAAAGAGGATCTTCCAGAATATTTGGAAATGCTTAAGCAAAAAGGTGAGAATTACTTAAAGACTTATGAAAAGTACAAAAAAGCAATTTGAAAGGCAAGCCGGTTCCGCGGCACATACACGCAGCTTTTTATATTTTAATGAAGCTAAGCTTATTGCATTTCAACAAGCTTTAATATATTTTGTTTCTATTAGATAGCAAACTTAACGCTTAAAGGCGAATTTCTATGTCAAAATCCGTTATCAACAAGCTAGTTGGCGTAGTCCGAATAAGGGGCACCGTCAACGTCAGGCATGATACAGCAGAAACCCTGGAGAGGCTCAGGCTTAAGAGGGTCAGCAACTGCACAATACTGAAAGTCAACAAGGCTTACGAAGGCATGCTCAAGACGTGCAACAACTATGTAGCATACGGCGAGCTCGATGAAGACGTGCTGGACAAGCTGCTAAAGAAGGCCGGTTCTGACGCCGACGCCAAGAAAGTGGCGAGCGGAGAATACGACATGAAGAAGCTAAAAGAGCTAATGCCTGTAAGGCTGCATCCGCCAACCCACGGGTACAGGAGCACCAAGCTAGGCTACAAGCAGGGCGGAGACCTTGGTTACATGGGCAGCGACATAAACAAGCTCATAAAAAGGATGATTTGATGGTAGTAAGGCATCAGAAGAAGAGCAGAAAATACTTAGGCAACAGGAGATGGGGAGTCGGAAACATAAAGAACGCCAGGGGCGCAGGAGACAGGGGAGGCGTTGGAAGAAGGAATGCGCATAAGAAGCACAACTTCACCTATCTAACGGCAAAGCACCCAGAAGAGATAAGGAAGCACGGATTCACCAAATGGATGCCCAAGAAGCTCAAGAGCGTAAGCTTATATGCCATAAACGCCATGCTCAAAAAGTCCAAAACTAACGAGATAGAACTCGAGGGCTACAAGGTCCTGAGCAACGGAGTGCTCGAGGTTCCGGCAAAGATAAGAGCAGAGGCCTTCTCCGAAAAGGCAGTCGAAAAGATAAAGAAGGCCAACGGCGAAGCCATAACCATGGGCAAACAGGAATGATGGTTTACCATATGCCGTGGCACACGGCATTCAAAACTTCAGCGGCAAAAACATGAAATCAAGCTTAAACATTTTCTTTTATACAGATACCTTCCTTCCAGCTGTCGATGGAGCAGTCACATCCATGCTTGGATTTAAGAAAGAATTGGAAGCCAGAGGTCACAGCGTAGTGATTGTAGCATCTGGGAACAAGAAGACAAAGGACCTTGTCAAGGACGACAAAAGCATAATAGTGGTGCCTAGCGTCAAGTTCAGGAGGTACCCGCAGTACAATTTCGCTTTGATGCCATTCATGGCGGCAAGCAAGATAGGAGTCTACGACGCCGACATAGTGCACATGCAGACGCCTTTCACCGTAGGCACATACGGGCTGCTCGTAGCTAAAATAGGTAAGATACCTTCCGTAGGGTCCTTCCACACGCTTTTCACTAAGAACAACGTGATAAAGGAATATGGAGTCACGAACCCCATTGCAAGGAGGCTGTTCATAAGGTATGCATGGCCATACGCAAGATTCTTCTATGGAAGCTGCACAAGGGTGATAGCGCCAAGCACGAGCATAAAGAACCTTCTTATGAAGCAGAAGGTCAGCGGCAACATAGATGTGGTCCCGAATGGCGTAGATACGAAGCGCTTCAACCCAAAGGTCAAAGGCTCGGAACTGAAGCATATATTAGTGGGGGACAAAGAATCCGCCCTGGTGCTATACATAGGAAGGATAAGCAAGGAGAAAAATATAGGCACGATGCTGGGCGCTGCGAAGATGCTTAGCAAGAAAAAAAGAAAGATAAAGTTTGTGATAGCAGGGACAGGGCCTGCGTTGGACCAGTATATAAAGTACGTACACAGGAATAGCCTTGAAAAGACAGTCAAATTCGTTGGATTTGTGGACGAGAAGGAACTCCCGAAATATTATGCGGCAGCTGATATCCTCTGCATGCCATCGACGTTTGAGACCCAGGGCATAGTTTCGCTTGAGGCGATGGCTTCCGGGAAGCCTGTAGTTGGCGCAGATTATTTGGCGCTCAAGGATCTCATAGTGGACGGCAAAAACGGGGAAAAATTCAGACCGCTAGATTATAGAGATTGTGCCATGAAAATAGAAAAGGTTATAAATAATTTATCTTCTTATAAAGAGTGTGTAAAAACTGCCAGAGAGTATTCTATAGCCAAGGTCACTGATGGACTCTTGAAGACTTATTCGACGGCAATTGAAGAATCTGCAAAAAGAAAAAATAACAGTTTAAAGGCGGTTTTTTGAAAGAGAGCAATGAAAACGTAGCAGCTAAAGAGGAAACAACTGCACAGACACAGCAAGCGAGCACCACAGCAACGCAGGCGCATAGCCCGAAGGTTGCAGATAACGGGCAGGGGGCGAGGAAATCGCTAAGCCTTCTCATAAAGGAATCCAACAACCCCGAAGTGCTTAGCATAAAAAATCAGATAGACGAATGCAGGAAGGAGAGGGACACCCTCATAACTGAAATAAAGGACTACCGCAGAAAACTGGAATATAAGGAAGCGGAAAACATCGCCATAACCAAATTCGTGGAAAGCGAAAAGGACAATGTCGAAGTCAAGAAGATAGGATATCTAAAGAGGCAGAAGAACAGGCTTGAATTCAAGCTTTCTACTGAAGCAAGGATGTCGCTGGACGACGAAAAGGGAATAATAAGAAAAATAGCCGAGATAGACGGGCAACTAGAAGGATTGCTTAAGTTCGTGAGGCTGCAACGCAAGATAGGCTATATACAGGATGACATAAAGAATTATACTGAAAAGCTCAACGAGACTGACAGGAAGATACGCGAACTCGACACTAAGCTCGACGACCTCTACCTGGCAGTCAGGAAAGCGCTAGGAATACACGGCGGTCGCGGAATGGAGCAGCAAAGGCCTGTAAGGAAGAAACAGACACAGCAGATGCAACAGCCCGAGATAAACATGGAAGATATAGCAGTAATAAAGAAGAAAGGCAAGGCGGAATAACCCCTTGCATCTTTTCCTTTATATGTCGTGTGCGATACCTTTTAAAGCAGGTAGCATGCGTAAATAAGAATATAACAAAATAACAAAAAGAAAAATAAAGAATAGAAAAATGCAAAACAGCGAAACAAATACAGAATTTAAAGGTGAAATAATTGAAAATTACTTTTTTTGGAGCTGCGGGCGAAGTAGGCCGCAGCTGCATAATGGTTTCGAGCGGAAGCACCAACATCTTACTGGATGCAGGAGTCAAGCTCGGATCAGACGATCAATACCCAAAAATAGAAGACGAAAAATTGAAGGAAATAGACGGGATAGTCATATCCCACGCACATTTGGACCATTGCGGATACCTTCCGCATATATATAGCGCAGGGTACAGGAACAAGACCTATGTCACAAAGCCGACATCAGAGCTTGCCAATGTACTTATAAACGATTACATGCACATATCAAACCCAAGCAACGTGACCAAGGAGGGGCTGCAGCAGCTGGGCAAGAACTACTCGCTGCATGAATACAAAAAGGAATTCAAGATAAAGGATTTCATGATTACTTTTATACCGGCTGGCCACATACTCGGAAGCGCGCTAATAAAAGTGAGCGACGGAAAGGAGACGCTCATATACACAGGGGACATAAACCTGACAAAGACCAGGCTTTTGGACGGCGCTGACCTCAAAGGGCTCAAGGCTGACATACTTATAACGGAAAGCACTTACGGAGGAAAGGATGACCTGTTCGGCGACGAAAAGGAAACTGCAAAGGACATGGTAAACAGCACAGTAGAGACAATTAAGGCTGGAGGCAAGGTGGTGGTTCCGAGCTTCGCAGTTGGAAGGGCACAGGAGGTTCTTTTCCTGCTTGACGATTATATGAATTCCGGCGTCATACCAAAGGTACCCATTTACATGGACGGCATGATAAGCAAAGCAATGAGGATACACCGGCACAACGTGATATACTGCAGGAAAGAACTGCAAAGGAGGATACTTATGAGCGATGCCGATCCATTCAAGAGCGAGAATTTCATACCCGTAGAGAAGAAGAGCACAAGGACAAGAATAGCGACCAATGACGAAAGCTCCATAATAGTCACGACAAGCGGAATGCTTAGTGGAGGGCCCATAATGTACTACCTAACGAAAATGTCTGGAAACTCGCTCAACAAGATGATACTTGTAGGGTACCAGGCAGAAGGCACGATGGGTAGGGCCATGCAGGAAGGCGCCAGGGAGATAACGATAAACGATTCCAAGATAAGGGTAGAGATGGCTGTGGAGACATACCACATGTCTGCACATGCCGACAGGAAACAGCTCGAGAGCATACCTGGCAAGATAGCAGACCTCAAGCGTATATTCATAGTGCACGGAGAGCGCGGAAAGTCTGAATATCTAAAATCGAGGCTTGAAGAACTCCCGAAGAAGTATGAAGTTACAGTTCCAAACTTAGGAGATTCCTTTGAAGTATGATGTAACCGTGCTTGAACCTTTTTTGCCGTTCTTCACGGACAGCTTTTAAATAACCTTCTGTTTAAATATGAGCGGATTCGATATTTCGAAGCCGTCCAGTGAAGGGGTTATGAAGCAGAAAAAACAGGATTCGAAGAGGGAAATAGAAAACCTCAAGAGGCTCCGTGAGATAGAGGCAATGATACAAAAGGGCGACATAGAGAACGCCTTCGTTTCAAACGCTTCGAAGGATTCTGA
>JAVYSI010000038.1:0-6411 GCA_038729265.1 Methanothrix sp.
CACCGAAAATAGGCCCGTTTGTACTTGGGGTTGCATAAACCCAGGCTTCTGCTGTGAGATTGTTGTTTTTACCGAAGTAAGAACCTATGCCTGCATAATCATATCCAACCCCGTTGAATTGCGATGCCGCAGGAATCAACCCATCTTGCATGCCTAAGCTTGTGCTTGCATTCATGCTGCCAAGGACTGCATTTTCGAGAGGCAATCCAGAAAGGTAAAGCCTCTGCGAAGAGCTGTTGCACGAGCTCATGCTGTCGCAACCAAGCACACCTTCAAGCGGGCTTGTCGAAGCTGGTAGCTCAAGCGGAATATAATTTATGTAATAAGCGGTTCCATTGTTTCCATTTTCTGAATAATCATTAGCATTTCCATCCAATGGCATCCAAAGTCTGACGCTTGAATTTTGCAAAGGACCACCATTTATGCCTTCATTATAAAGCCTTTCAAGCTGCGTAAAGTTTAATGTTTCATTATACAATTGTATGTTTGCCATGGATCCGTTGTAATACCTTCTCCCACCCTGTTCTCCAATAACAAATACAGTATTTGAGCTGGTAGAAACAAAGTTAGTCGACGGATAATTGTATATGTTCCCGTTCAGGAAAATTTTCATGTCGGTGGCGTTTACAGTGAAAGCAACAAAACTCCATTTATCTGGAGGTACATAAAGGTCTGTGCAGGTATTTGCTTTCGAATTCCAAAGAAACAATACTCCTGGATTACCATTGCAATAGCTAGAACCTGGTCTGCTTATAAAAAACTGGTAGTTTCCTCCATTAGATCCAGGCGATCCGTCAAATTCCATTATTGTTTTTAAATTCGATGCAGTTGATTGGTAATTTGTAGGATAAATCCATGCAGTTGCAGTTAAAGGAAATGCGAATGCATTTCCATTTATATAACTGGTGGTACCATTAAATGCTGCTGCTTGTGAAACATAATTTTGCATATGTTGTTCTGTGGGGTCTATTGTATATCCATTAATATTCGTGTATATAGCATTATTTGGAACCCCGTTATAACCGTTTCCGCTGTAATCATTTGCATTGCTATTTAAAGGATACCACGCAACAAGTCCAGATCCGCTTACTGGCATGCTATTTATACCCTGCCTATATTGTCCTTCGATTTGGTATGGGTTGAGTGTAGTATTATAAATTTGTTCATTTGCAATAAATCCGTCGAAATAACCCCCATTGCCTTGGTTGTTTGCTATATCACCAGTCGCAGGAGTACCCAATGTTCCAGTAGAAAGTGAATTGCCTACAATGTAACTTATTGGCATTTTTACCCCATTGACATATATGTTCTCTCCTTTTCCGCTGGCCCATGTGGCCGATACAAAATACCATTTTCCAGTCTCTATAGTTCCTGCACTCGTATTAGCTGCATCTATCCATGCGCTGCCAGAACCAAAATCAGCTTCAAGGCGCCCATTTGTATGAACATACATTTGTAATACTTGATTCGTGCTCCAGTCATCTGAGAATATTATCTGGTGGTTAGGCATGCTCCTAATATAAATCCATGCAGAAATTGTCGCATTTGTACTGCCGCTAATTTTTGATAATGAGGGTATAGATATATTCTGCGTAGTAAGGCTGAAATTTGCTGCATTCCTGTCAATACTTCTGAAAGAGAATATTCCATCTGAAGATTGCATATATGGTTCTCCTTCGACTCTTTGCAGGTAAGAAGCAGTATAAGGTGATGCATAATAAAATCCTCCAATAGCGCTGCTTTGTATCGGCAACGTATTAAGGAGTTCAAGCGCAGCGCCGTCAAGCAATAAGCTCGGGTTGCTTTGGAGGAAACTCATTATTGTGTCGTTTTTGTATACTAAATAAGGCTTTAGTGGTGTGCTTGAATTTGATATGTTTGTTATCAAACCACCCATTCCGCATACATTCTGCCCTATATCCGCTGCGTTTGGTGTAGCAAGTATATAATTCTCATTTTCATACGCGCTCGAAATATCGGAGCATGTCGGTTCTCCAGGTATGTAAATCACCTTTCCATATACAAACATATATGGGCTTGTTGAACCGCTTTCCGCAGTAAGATTACCTACTACGGTAGCCACAGGCAATTGTGCTTTTTGCAGCGTTCCGTTAAGCCCCTGCTCTGCGCCTATCAAAGAAGGTTTCGAGCTTAAGCTTACTGTGGTGTTTGCATTTATCGGATAATCCAAGCTTATCCCGCTGCTTGTGTTTAACGCTGCAAGCCCTGTTACATATGCGCCTATCCTGAAGGGTGTGGTCTGTTTTATTCTTACTGTTACGTTGGAAAGATTAGCCGTAAATCCGTCGGTCAAAGCTTCAGCTTCGAATTCCTTAACTGCTTTTTTGAAGCTGTTGTTATAGTAAGCAGTGTTGTTTAAAAGAGTGCCGTTGTACAAAAGAGTATTTAGAACCTGGCTTGAATTAGCTATGAAATTGTCCATCCTAATACTAGGGTCGCTTTCGAAAGCTACCAGTATTCCTATAGATTTGGAAAGGCTAGAATACAGGAACGCGTTCATTCCTGAATCCAGATTCTGTGCGAAGTTTCCTGAGGCAAGGCTTTGAGCAACGCTGGAAGAAAGGTTGTCATAGTTTATGTTCAACACCACATAGGTTATAACCTCCCCAAGCATGAGTATGAATACTACAAGAGTGAGCAGAGTAAGCAGTATGCCTTTCTTTGTCCTTGGTTTCTTTGTGGTTTTTTTCTTCAGCGCCATATTACCACGCTTAGATTGTCGGTTTGTACTATTGTTTTGCTCTTAAGAGCAATAGGTAATGATGATTTGCTTATAGTGTAAGCATTTATCAAGCTAGGTGGGGTGAATGGTATCGAAATATACTTAATCAGGTAAGGTACTGCAGCATCTCCGTTCCCGCTGTAGTCGTTCGTGTTGCCGTCAAGAGGCCACCACCCTACTAGTTTTGAATTGCCTAGCGCCATTCCGCTTATGCCCTGCAGGTATAAATTGTAATATTCGTTGGGGTCCAAAGTCTTGTTATAAATTTCAAGATTTGTAATTGATCCATTGAAAGTGCCTGTGATGCTGCCAGGATTTCCAGTCGCTCCTATTATTGTGTTTCCATTAAAAGTTATCACGTTTCCTGTAACATAGACGTTTTTCAAGATGCCGCCATCATAGCTAATGTTAGCCAATGAAGAATTTTTAGTGAATCCTATCTGTGCCCACGTTCTAGCCTGGACGACTCCAGCACTGCAGTTCCATGAACTTCCAAGGCTAGTGCCCTGAAGCTGTATGCACACGCTACCTGACTCATTTATTGCAAGTGAATAACTTCCCTGCTTGCTTAATACAACGCATGTAGGTGTAGTGCTGCCGCAGGTTCCCAATCCCTGTGGATATATCCATGCAGATATAGTCATGTTCGGTTCTCCGACGTTTAAAAGGCTGTTGTTATATACTAAGCCGTAGCTTCCTGCTGTGGTATTGAAGAGAGAAACGCTCTCGGAGCCCGAATAGTTTCCATTTATATATATTCCAGCCCTTGGCTGTCCAAGTACAGAATCGTTGAGAAGAAACTCCGCATACATGCTGTCATTGTTTAAGTAAAGCTCGCCCAGCGTTTCAGCTATGCTCTCATTTATGCTCGCGTTGTAATCTCCTATTGGCAAGTAATCTGTAACTACAAATGTTACATTGTGTGGAATTCCATCATTTCCATTCCCGCTGTAATCGTTTGCATTTCTGTCCATAGGCCACCATCCTATTAATTTTGAATTTCCTATAGGAACGCTGTTTATTGCGCTTTTATAAAGCTGGTATACCTTGCTGGGTGTAAGCGAAGAATTGTAAAGCTGGACATTAGCTATGTATCCTGTAAAATTATAATCGCCAAGGTTGCCAGTCGAGGATATTCCTCCTAAAGAGCTCCCGAATAAGGCTCCATGGACTGTCCCTGCAGTCGAAGCTGCGGTTGTAGCAATCTGTATACCATTTATGAATAGTGTATCTGTGGTAGAATTCTGTCTCAACACAACATTTGTCCATTTGTTTTGTGGCACGCTTCCTGGGGACGAAGCAAAGCAATTTTCATTAAATCCGCTTACATATATGCCTCCACTTGAATTGTAGGCTATTTCTATAGAATCCGTATTGTTGCCGAAATACATAATTACGCTTGAATTGTCACTTCCAGGGGCGGCAGTGCCGCATCCGTCTACATAACGCCCGTTCTTTATTGGCATCACCCAGAAAGATACGGTGAAGCTTTGTTTGCTGACTGGTTCCGTGGGCGCATATATATAGCTTCCGTTTGAAAGGAACCCAGAATACCCAAATGGTTCGCTGCTGCTGGGCAGCTTGTATGCCTGCAATGGCGGTAGAGCGACGCCGCTTTGCAATATTCCTGAAAGCTGCGTAGAAAGCATATTGTGCATCACGCTTAGAGCCTCTATTGTGGGTGCTGCTGCTGGGGTTATTGGGCTAGTAAAATGCACGTACAGAAGCAATGAGACTGCAGCGCTTGCAACTATCAATGCGAACACCGCGTCTAGCGTAAATATGAACGCCCTGTAATTTTTGCTTCTTTCTTTTCTTTGCATGGCAATCAGCTTATTGCTATGGGCTCGTTTGTCCAAACTATTACCTTCATTAATACTGGCTCTGTTCCCATTACTGCTCTAGCCTTATATACATATGAAGTGAGTGCGTTGTGGGTCGCAGGGTTTTCACCTATAGTCATGTTTACATTCCTACCAGATATTATTATGTAATAATCATAGCCTATTCCCATAACTGGTTTTGTTGCTTCGTAGTTTGAAGTGTTGTAATTGGCCATTGCCATCAACGCATATATCTTCTGCGGCGATATTTCACTGCTGTTTGATGAAGTGGTCAGGCCTACGCTAAAGTCTTTCCACGTGGAAGGATTTGAAGTATTTATAAGTCCGCTCCAATCAGAAGGGGTGCCAGGTGTAAGCAACCTCTCAGTGAGCACCTGCGTTTCGAACTGCATAGTTTCGGCACCACTTCCATAGCTTAAGGAAAGTTGGTTATCTATGTTATACCATGTGTAAGCCAATATTGTCATTGCTACAGTAAATATCACGATTGCAAATATTATGTCGAAGCTCCAGAACTGTGCTTTAAAGTGAGTCCTTTTCGCATTCTTATGGATTGTATTCAACATAACATTCAACCCGCTGAAAAGTTAAAGCTCTTTTCTTGAGGCAATCCTGCCACATACAACTGTTTTATCTCATAAGGCGTTAAGCTTACATTATATATCTGCAGATTAGCTACGGATCCGTTAAAGAACTCTGTGCCTGTATTCCCATCTAAAGCGTCCCCAATATAACCTGTTTCAGTATAATTGCTCAAGTAGTCCCCACTAGGTACTGTTGCATTGGAATAATATTGTCCATCAACATAAAAGTTTATTTTACCCGTACTTGAATTATATGTGCCAGTGACCATGTAAAGCGTGTCAGGCATAATGGTAGCACTGGAAGGTACTACTCCACCACCGCTTGTCGGGCAGCCCGGAGGATTGTTGGCGTTTGATGTATACCATTCAAAGAATTCTATGTTTGAAGGGGGAGTAAACATGAAGCCCATATGGCATCCAGGCCATCCTACTGGATATGGATTCTGACTGAAATACTGGGAACCGCCTTTGTATTCCAGCCATGCATTTATACTGTATGAATAATGCCCGTTAAGGATCTTCAATGGTGGAATTTTTATATAGCTTGAAGAACTAGTTCCGTTGAAACTAGCAATATTTGCACTGTTTGAAACTCCAGTATTGTTGCTTACCATAGACATGCTCGTATACGCTATGTTGTTTGAGGTTGTCGGGTAGTTGTTTGCTGAATAATCATTCGGCTCGCCGTCCAACGGGAACCATCCAATTAACCCTGCGTTGCTTATTGGTGCGCCATTAATTCCGTTTTTATATATCTGCTGTACATAGCTAAGCGGCAATGATGTATTATAAACTTGCACATTGCTTATCCTGCCGCTAAAAGCACTCATGCCGGGATATGCAGCTCCTATGTTTATTTTGCCTATTGCAACTGCGCTTGTTCCATTTCCCGGGCTGGAAGCTACCGGTTTTCCATCAATATAAACTGTTACTGTATTATTGGCGCCATTCCAAACTCCAGTCACTAAATAAAGCGTATTGGCAGCTAGCGTTCCTCCGTTAGGCTGTGGGGCATTAGGAATATTATTTGCCTGATTATTCCACCTTGCTACGGCAGCGCCATTTGAGCCAGTAATTCCTATATCGAACGTTTCTGACGTGTAAGGTTCACCTGAAACCTCAGCTATATTTTGCCAATAAGTGCCTGTGCCTGTATTGTTTACCCATGCTGATATTGTTATCCCTCTTGCATAAGTTTCAGCTGTTGTTGCGTTATCGTAACTGCTATCACCGTTGAAAT
>JAVYSI010000039.1:0-6372 GCA_038729265.1 Methanothrix sp.
GTGCTCGGAGGCAACTCGTCTATATATATGTTCCCGTTTGCATTCGTTATCTCTATGCTTCCAGTGTAAGTGGAAACGTTGTAAAGAGATACTCCTCCGGAACTTGACACCAAGGTCCCGTTTATTATAAGGCTTCTGGCTGAGCTGTAAGCAATCGCCTCGGCTTTGGTTATCCCTATCGTTATGTTTGCTTCGACCACTCCACTGGTGGATATGAAAAGCCTGTAAGGGTTCTCGCTGGTTACTGGTGGTATCGATATTATCGCCGAATACCCATTTCCCGCGATTATTGCCTGATCCATATGTATTGCTATGTTCTGCGCTGCTAGCTGCAATGATTGGTATTCGTCTTCTCCCAAAGATGCTGCACGCTGGTTGACTACTAGAGCGAATATTATAACGAATATCAGGAGTACCAAAGAGTATACTATCAGGAATTCAAGGGCGATTTGCCCTTTCTTTCTGCCATTAAGCGCCATATACTGATTATTAAGATAGCAATAAATAAATACATGATTTAGGCATGGGAATCAGGAGAAAAACAACGACATTGAAAGCAGCGCGAAAAGTATGCCCTCGTTCATGAAAAGCACCGTGCTTATGAAAGCCTGCGAGTTGAGATACGCGCTGCTTGAATAAAATGTCATGGAATACAGCCCAAGAAGCCCGAACATCACCGAAGCTATGTAAAGGTAAGACAAAGGTTCCTTCTTTGATCTGCTTATTTTGCTTTGGCTTATCCGTATAGAGTAAGCCATCAATGGAGCTATTATAATTGCCAGGCACGTAAATGCTGCAAGTTCTGGATTTATATAAAGCGCAGACACATACTGGAAAGAAAGGTTTGGCACCATTATTATTATTTCGGCGAAAGCCGTAGCAGCGACTGCATGCCTGTATATTACGCGGTTAGAGGTACTTCCTACATTTCTAGATCTAATCTTGTCGTGCTCATAATGTGCCAGGAGCCCAGCACATCCTATTACTATGAGCAGGCCAGCGTATATGCTGTATGTGGTGTAATAATAAACGGCATTTAAGGCATTGAAAACAAACGCTATTGACATTAAAAGGATCGCGTAAATGTCAATAGGTACTTTTCTAAGCATGATACGTTTTGTGTGCAAAACTAGTTATTATTTGCGAAAATAAAAAATAAAAAGAAAAGAAACTGTCAGTTTATTCGACGCTTACTTCATTTCCCTTCGTTTCTTCGGACTTTTCGACATCTACCCTTAATGTTCCATTCTCCATCTTGGCCTTGGCGCTTTTAGGCTTTATCTTTTCGGGCAAAGGTATGCTCCTGTAATAACCCATGAGAGCCCTTTCCTTAGAATAATAACCTCCCTTGCGCTCTTCCTTCTCCTCGTTCTTCTCGGCCCTTACTTCTATGCTGTCTCCCAATACCTTCAGCTTTATATTTTTCTTGTCAATCCCTGGCAAGTCTATCTTCACCGTATAGAAGTCGCCGTTGTCTATGACGTCAGCATCTGGTGTCTTGTAGCTGGAAAAGTAATTGTTCAGCAGCTTGTATGGCATTTTCATGGCGTAGTCGAAAAAGTCGTCAACCCTATCAAGGGCCTCAAATGGCCTGTATATGTCTAGCCTCTTTTCCTTTTCATTCTTTGTCTTTTCGTCCTTCTCCATTTTCTCACCTTTTGTCAAGTTTTATTTGACATATCTAATTATATTATAATTAAACCGAAAATTATTTATATCTTTTGTTTCATAATCTTATCTGCGATTGTATGCGTATAGTTATAAAGACGGTTGAAAGGGCGTCTAACAAGACCCCCACGGGCTTTGTGAAATGGCTATGCGAGGTTCTGGACCTTGCTGAGAACAGTGAAAGTGCAAAAGTTCTAGACCAGCAGATACTTGAGAAGCTCATAGTGGCGTCAAGACTCAATACTGGCATAACTAGCTCAGAAATAGGCAAAAAGGAAGGCATAGCCAGGAGCACGGTCATATACCACCTCAACAGGCTCATAAATACCGGGTTGGTGACCAAAAAGGGCAGAAAGTATTATCTGCGCGCCATAGACGTGGCGTCTACAATAAAGGAAATGGAATATGACATAGATAGGGAGTTTTCGAGGATTCACGACGCAGCGCAGGAATTCGATAGAATGCTAATGGAGCAAATGCGCGAGATGCAATCCAAGAAAAAAATGCAAAAAGGTGAATCTGAACATGACAGATGATAAAAACAGCAGGGAGAACGGCAAAACCTCGGAAAAGAGTGAAAGCCGCGCTCAGGACAAGATGCAGGAAGCCGCTACTGAAGAGCACGTGCCAAAATCCGAATACGAAGCCATCAAGGAGAGGATGCTTCGCCTAGCTGCAGAGTTCGATAACTACAAGAAGCGCTCTGCTTCGGATGTCGCAAACGCAAAAAACATAGGAAAGGCAGAGATGCTCAAGAGGATGCTTCCGGTCCTTGATGAGTTCGAACTGGCGATGATATCTTCAGCACAGAGCCAAGACGAAAATCTTTCCAAAGGCGTAAAAATGGTATATGCAAACATGATGGACGCCCTAAAGGCTGAAGGGCTTAGCGAGCTGGAGCCAAACGGAAAATATGATCCTTATACGGATGAGATAATTATGGTTAAGGAAACGGACAAGGAGCCCGGAACGGTGTTGGAGGTGCTTAAGAAAGGTTACAAGATGAATGGCATACTTGTAAGGCCGGCATCAGTTATAATATCCAAAGGGCCCAGGAGCGAGACCGATCAAGTATCGGAAGAAACGCAAGAAATACAAAAGGATGAAGAAAACAAAAATGGCAAGTGAAATTCTGCTTTGATATATAAAATAAACGCTAAAAGGTGTAAAAATGAAAATAATCGGAATAGATTTGGGAACATCGAATTCAGCCGCAGCTGTGCTAGAGGGCGGAAGGCCTACTATAGTGCCGAGCAGCGAGGGCGCTTCGCTATATGGCAAGGCATTCCCCAGCTACGTAGCTTTCACTAAGGACGGTCAGCGCCTTGTAGGGGAGCCGGCTAGAAGGCAGGCAGTGGCAAATCCTGAAGGTACAATAACTGCATTCAAAAGGAAGATGGGAAGCGATTATACATACAAAATATATGGCAAAGATTACAAGCCGCAGGAGCTCTCAGCGCTTCTGCTCCAGAAGATAAAGAAGGATGCCGAAGCGTTCCTAGGCGAGGAAGTAACAAAAGCAGTGATAACCGTCCCTGCATATTTTAACGACAATCAGAGGCAGGCCACTAAGGATGCTGGGGCCATAGCTGGCTTGGATGTTGTAAGGCTTGTGAACGAGCCTACTGCAGCATGCCTTGCATACGGTCTCGACAAGGCAGACAAAGAGATGAAGATTCTCGTATACGACCTCGGGGGTGGAACGCTTGATGTAACGATAATGGAATTCGGCAACGGGGTTTTTGAGGTCAAATCGACAAGCGGCGATACGCAGCTGGGAGGCACGGACATGGACAACGCCATAGTAGAATTTCTAAAATCGGAGGTAAAGAATCAGTCAGGTATTGACATAAGCAAGGACATGCAGGCAATGCAGAGGCTCAGGGAAGCAGGAGAAAAGGCAAAGATAGAACTATCAACTGTGCTGACCACCGAAGTTAACCTTCCATTCCTCGCGCAGAAGAACGGCCAACCTGTGAACTTCACATATCAATTCACCAGGGCCAAGCTCGAGAGCCTAGTCGTGCCGATAATAGAAAAGTCGACAAAACCTGTGATGCAAGCATTGAAGGACGCTAAGCTAGAGCCCAATGCGCTAGATAAGGTCATACTGGTAGGCGGTCCGACAAGAATGCCAATAGTGCAGAGATACGTGGAACAGCTTCTTGGCAAGAAGATAGAACGCGGAGTAGACCCTATGGAAGCAGTTGCACTCGGAGCTGCGATACAAGCAGGAGTTCTTACAGGAGAAGTAAAGGACATACTGCTACTTGACGTCACACCGCTTACGCTAAGCATAGAAACTCTTGGAGGAGTTGCAACCCCAATAATAGACAGGAACACTACCATACCAGTCAAGAAATCCCAGATTTTCAGCACAGCGGCAGATTTCCAGACTAGCGTCGACATACATGTAGTCCAAGGGGAAAGAGCCTTGGCTAAGGACAACATAGACCTTGGAAAGTTTACCTTAACTGGTATACCTCCATCACGGCGCGGTGTGCCGCAGATAGAGGTCACTTTTGACATAGACGCGAACGGCATACTGCACGTAACGGCTACGGACAAGGCAACGGGCAAAGCGCAAAGCATGGACATAGTAGCTCCGCACAAGATGAATAAAGACGAAATAGAAAAGAAGATGAGCGAAGCCAAACAGTATGAAGAGCAAGACAAGAAGCTTAGGGAACAGATTGAGTTAAAGAACAGCGCCGAATCGCTGGTGTTCACGGCAGAGCACACGCTCGAAGAATTCAAGGACAAGGTAAAGCAGGAGCAGAAGGACAAAGTGAATCAGGCTAAGGCTGCGCTTGAGGATGTTATAAAAACCGACAATTACGACGAGATAAAAGCAAAGACAGAGGACCTCAAGAAGGCCTTAGAAGATATTGGCTCTTCGATGTACGGCTCGGCCTCTCAAGGCCAACCAGGAGGCGAAGGCCCTTCTGACGGTGCTGCAGGGCCAGATAGCCAGCAAGGACCTGACGGGACCAGCGACGGTACCGGAGCTACAGATGCAGATTTCAAGGTAAAATGACATATAAGCAATGCAGCATGGGCCTTACGCCCATGCAAAAACGTTTATAAATAAAGTGCGGAAAATAAGAGGAATCCCCAGGTAATAAGAAATGGCAAAGGATTTTTACGACGTTTTGGGCGTTAAGAAAGGTGCTTCTCTAGACGAGATAAAGCAGGCTTATAGGAAGCTCGCGTTGCAGTACCATCCGGACAGAAACAAGAGCAAAGAAGCAGAAGAAAAATTCAAGGAAATAAACGAAGCGTACGCTGTGCTTAGTAATCCCGAAAAGCGCAAGCAGTACGATGCATACGGCCCAGACCAGTTCAATCAGCGTTTCTCCGAAGAAGACATATTCCGCGGATTCGATTTCCAGAACATATTCAGGAACATGGGCTTTGATGTAGGCGATCAGGGATTTTCAGGCTTTGGTAGCATAGATGACATATTTGATAATCTATTCAATAGGGGTTCACAATACGGTCAGGGCACCAGAGGAAACGACATACTCGCGAGGGTCAGGCTTTCCATGCTTGAAGCTGTAAAAGGCGCTAGCAAGACCATAACCCTAAAGCACATAGTGCAGTGCGATAGATGTAATGGCACCGGCGCAGAGCCAGGATCAAAAGTAATAACTTGCCCCACATGCAATGGCAGGGGCCAAGTTGCAAACGCACGGAGGACCCCATTCGGAGTAATGCAGACAATAACTACATGCCCTACTTGCGGCGGCTCGGGCAAGGTGCCAGAAAAGAAATGCAGGAAGTGCAACGGTACCGGAAGAATACAGAAGGATGAAAATGTAGAGGTAGAAATACCAAAGGGTGTAGACACCGGTACGAGGTTAAGGCTGCGCGGCCTAGGGGACTATGGCACATCAAGGAAGGGCGACCTTTACATAGATATAGAAGTAGAACAGGATCCTAGGTTTAAGCGCAAGGGAGATGACCTAGTTACTACGATTCATGTGCCTTTCTATACTGCAATACTCGGAGGCATAGTATCTGTACCAACTATAGACGGTTCCGAAAACATAAAGATAAGCCAAGGCACGCAAAGCGGTGATACTGTGGTGATAAATGGCAGGGGAGTTCCTAGATTCAACAGGTCTGGAGTAGGGGACGAAATAATACGCATACAAGTGGATCTGCCTAAAAAGATGTCCCCAGAGCAGGAGGAACTCATAAAGAAATATGCAGAAACCGAGGGCGATTCTCAAAGCAAAAAGAAACGCTTCTGGAAATGAAACCCATTTGATTGTTGTTGATTGCTTTTGTATGTTTAGTGCTAAATCCAAGAAAAGACTATTTATAAATATTTGAACAGCACTATAATAAATTCATAAATATAGTGATGTTTATGGTAGAAGCAACAAAACCGAATGGAAACCAGAACCAAGCTCAAGTTCAGCAGCCAAATATTGGAAATGTGCAAAAAACTGTAGCAGTAAATGTTCCAAAAACTACAAAAACAAAAAGCCAGCTAATATCTAATTCAAAGGAAATAATCAAATCGTTAATTTATCAGAATGATCAGAATTCGAAAAACGAATTTTACGAATTGCTAAAGGCTATAAAAAGCAGCGAAGACATAAAGGAGATAAAAAAGATAAAAAAAGTAGTAAAAAACAACTTCAAGAGGGTCTATAAAAACTTTAAAAAAGAGCAACCCTACGATCGCATAATTCA
>JAVYSI010000040.1:0-6122 GCA_038729265.1 Methanothrix sp.
TTCGATAGCAATAATCGCCCGTGAGGAACGCCTTGTGTTCTTTTGAATATTTCAGCGCCATGCCTTGCGCCTTGGTAAAATCGCCATCTACCCTATGCACGTTCGCATCGCCAACGCTTCTTATGTCGTTTATCTTGTCTGTATTGGCATTGCTGCTTATGAATACTTGTGATCTGAGCCCGTATAGCTTGGCATAATAGGTTATTGAGTACGCCATGTTACCGGTGGATGCACACACTACTTCCTTGAACCCGTACTCCATCGCCTTTGCAACTTCTATGGCTGAACCCCTGTCCTTGAACGAATGGGTAGGGTTGAAGAACTCCAGTTTAAGCTTAAGGCTGTCTCCATATTTGGATTCCATTAACGGAGTATTCCCGAGATAGAAATGTGTATATCTGCCGGAAGGCATAACTTTTTCCATGTCCCAAAAAGAGTTTATGCTGCCAATTTTTGGAATCTTGCCCCCATATACGACCTCCAATATACCTGAACATTTTTGGCATATTTGAGAGTCATAATCGCTCTCAAATATTGAGCCGCAGTTAGTGCATTCTAAGTAGTATTTCATGTGATCGCTCAGATTTGTTTGTGACCATTTATCTTTTCCTTAAGGTGCTTGTAGTCTATCTTCCCAAGTTCTGATTCTATCCTTTTTTCGTCAACTTTTATGTCCATGAGTGTGCATATGTATACGATATCATCTATTGCGCTTTGCAGGCTTGAAGTAGCCCCAGGCGACGGGGTTATATTGAACATTATGTTGTTGCCCCTTATCTTTGATGCACCCATGCTAAGGAACCTCTTGTTTTCGTCTATTATCTGTGGCCTTATACCTCCGTAATTCTTGTCAAAGTATATCTTGTCAGCGCTCAACGATGGCACTATCTTCGAAACCTCGTTTTTTATGAATAGGGATTTTCCTATGATGGGCCATGGATATACCATGTTCTTGCGCATTATCCTGCGTATGTCCTTATTGCTTATTATCTTGAAAAGGCTTTGTATCGTTGGGATGTCAAAATCGAATGTCTTAAGATAATCGATTGTTGTGCCCTTCTTCCTGACTTCGAGGGAAAGTGGAAAGCTTACGGTCGGCCCGAATCTGGTTATCTTTGGGTTTGTTATTTCGGGGTCGGCGTGTATTGCTGCAAACGGTATTCCGCCTGCTTGTACTCTATAGACTTTGCCTCTTAGCACACGCGGTGCTATATAAAAGCCCCCTCCAACTGACAATATCGAAAGGTTCCTATCGTAACCCAGCGATTTTGCGAAATAAAGGCTGTAGGTACCAGAAGCAAATATGACAAACCTTCCTTTGAAATTGCCCTTGTTTGTTATTATCTCATGGCCATCTTCTATTGGATTTGCGGTAATACATCTGCAATTAAAAATGAATTTGACTCCTTTTCTTTTTGCCCTTTCATAGAATGATTTGGCAAGAAGTCCGAAATTTACCATGTAACCCTTATCCGAGAGCAATGCCGATACGGTTTCGGATCTGTCCCTGCCCTTTACTGTGTTTGGCTCTATCTTTTCTAATCCTTTTCGGTCTATTTTTTTCAATCCAGGAAAGAGCTTCCTCATCCCGCTGGAATATATCTTGTCTATCCTTTCAGCTTCCTCATCACCAACCGCCAAGACCATCTTTTGTACTTTGGATATTATCCTTTCGCTTTCGCTTCTTGGAATCATGTTAACATACTTGATTACGCGTTCGGCTGCCTCTTTTGTATGGGCGGCTTCTTCAAGCGTATAGTTGGTTTCTATGTCCCCGAAGTGCAGTGTCTGCGAATTGTTCTTGGAATCCGAGTTCAGCGGAGCTATCTTGCCATACTTCTCTATAACCAATATTGTTTTAATTGACGAATAGTGCGAAGCCACAAAGGAGAGTGCTGACCCAGTTATGCCTGCACCGATTATTATAAGGTCATAATAATCTTCCAAATAGGCACCTCAATTTTCCTTTGATATCTTTTTCAGGACATAATTTAATATCCCTCCGGATTTATAGTATTCTAGTTCTATTGGCGTATCTATCCTGCTTTTGACCTGTGCTGATTCTATACTGCCGGTTTTTTTGCTTGTGTACTTTATAGTTATTGTTGACCTTGGTGCCATATCTGGATTCAGCTCTATTGTTATTGGTTTTTTATAGTCTATGTTCAGGGTATTATAATCCTGACCGTTCTCAAACTCCAGAGGTATTATACCCATCCCGATTAGATTGCTTCTATGTATCCTTTCAAAGCTCTTTGCGATAACTGCCTTGACGCCTATCAAGCTCGGGCCTTTTGCGGCCCAATCCCTGGAGCTTCCCGAACCGTATTCGCTAAGTGCCAATACAACCGTAGGGGTGCCGTTTTTAATATATCTCATCGCGGCATCATATATGGGCATCTCCTTGTTTTCTGGAAAGTATATAGTATAACCGCCTTCCTTACCGTTCATCATTACGTTTTTTATCCTGTTATTTGCGAAGGTGCCACGCATCATGACTTCGTGGTTGCCCCTTCTTGAACCATATGTGTTGAAATCCTGTGGCTTGACCCCATGTTCTATTAGGTATTTTCCCGCAGGGCTGTCCACACCTATCGCACCTGCAGGAGATATATGGTCTGTCGATATTGAATCGCCGAAAACCGCAAGCACTGCTGCGTTCTCTATAGTTTTTATTGATGGTTCCATTTTGTCTAACCCGTCGAAAAACGGTGGCAGCCTTATGTATGTGCTTGAATCTTCCCACTCGTATACCATTCCTTTTGGACTTTCGAGCTTGTTCCAATATGGGTTGACGTCATATATGTTTGCACCGTACTCCTTGTTGAACATGTCAACACGTATGGCTTTATGAACAGTTTCTGCTATCTCTTCATTGCTGGGCCATATGTCTTTCAGAAAGACTGGTTTGCCATCAGAACCATTGCCAAGCGGTTCTTTAGTCAGATCTTTCATCACCGTTCCAGCTATGCCAAAAGCTATCAACAAGGGAGGTGACATCAGGTAATTGGCACGAACATCGCGGTGTATCCTTGCTTCAAAATTCCTGTTCCCAGAAAGGACTGATGCCACTGCAATATTGTTCTTGTTTATTGCATCGCTTTGACCCTCTATCAAAGGCCCGCTATTGCCTATGCACGTTATACATCCGTAACCTACTAGCTCGTAGCCTAGCTTTTCAAGCGGCTCCATAAGATTGGCGGCCTTCATGTATTCTGTTACCACCCTGGAGCCTGGGCCGAAGCTAGTCTTCACCTTGCGCGTGTTGACTTTAAGCCCTTTTGCCAGTGCATTCCTTGCAAGTAGCCCAGCAGCTATCATGACCGATGGGTTGCTAGTATTTGTACAGCTGGTTATAGATGATATCACCACATCGCCGTCAGAGATTATCTCTTCGTGACCATCGTTGTATTTTATCTTCGCGTGCTTTATTCCATCGTTGCTTACTACGGCATCCTTTATTTTACCATTCTCTGGGACTTCACTTTCTTCTGACCAGCGAGTATAGTCTTCCATGCTCATTTTTTCTTCAGCCTTGAGGCCAGCGTTTTCATTTAAAAACAACTTCGTAAATTCGTCCTTTATCTCTCCTAGCGGTATTTGCTGCTTCGGCTGGCTTGGTCCTGAGACGCTTGGTATTATGGTGCCAAGGTCGACGTTTATCACGTCGCTGAATTCAACTTTGGAATAATCTATCCCAAAAGATTCCTGGGCTGTATAATATTTCTTTACAAGTTCGACCTGTTCTTCGCTCCTGCCGGTGCTCTTCATGTACCTGAGAGTCTCTTCATCTGGAGGGAATATTGCTATCGTGGCCCCATATTCCGGGCACATGTTGGAGAGCGTAGCCCTGTCTGGAAGTGACAGATTCTTCAGTCCATCTCCAAAAAATTCAACGAACATTCCGACTACGCCATGGTCCCTGAGTATTTTTGTTAGTGTTAGAGCAAAGTCAGTAGCGGTCACACCTTCGTTCAGACTGCCAGTTAGCTTGACTCCAATAACTTTCGGGGTCGAGAACGATACCGGCTGGCTCAGGAGCGCAGCCTCTGCTTCTATGCCGCCCACGCCGAATCCCACCACTCCAAGCCCGTTTATCATTGTAGTGTGCGAATCTGTCCCGACGAGCGTATCTGGGAATGCAATATACTTGTCGTCCGATTTTTTTATGGTAACGCAAGTCGCCAAGTATTCGAGGTTTACCTGGTGGCATATGCCAGCTGAAGGCGGAAATACCTTGAAATCCTTGAAAGCAGAGCTGGACCATTTAAGGAACTTGTACCTTTCAGCGTTCCTTTCTATCTCCTTTTCCTGATTTATTGCCATTGATTGGATGGTATTGAATGAATCTACCTGTACAGAGTGGTCTATTATAAGATCGACGTTTATAGTGGGTTGTATGGTTTCCGGTGGCATACCCTTATCAACCACGAACTGTCGCATTGCAGCAAGATCCACCACTGCAGGAACACCGGTAAAGTCTTGCATCAGTATTCTTGAGACTTTGAACGGAACATCCCTATCCGATGGATTCTTGGCATCCCAATCGATAAGCGCCTTTACGTCGTCCATTGTTATGCCGACACCATCAACATTTCTGAGTAGCGATTCCAGCACAACCCTTATTGAAAACGGGAGCCGCGATATGTTGCCAAAGCCGCTTTTTTGCAGGGCAGGAAGAGAATAGTAGTTGACCTCCTTTCCAGAATCAAGACTGAATTTAGCAATAAAAGACTCATTTCCTTTGCTATCCATTCAAACACCGTTTTTAAATATCTGGGAAAATTTATAACGCATTGTATACTGTTGCTTTGAGTGTTCTCCAATATTTGCTTGTTTGAAAATCAGAAAAGCACTATTAAATTTGCCTTATATTACTTATTGGTGTTGAAATGGCTGATAATACAACCCCCACAATAATCAAGGGGCTTGAGGGCGTATATTTTACAGAAACAAAGATATGCAAGGTTGACGGTTCTAAGGGCAGGCTTTGGTATAGAGGTTATTCTATAGAAAGCCTTGCAAAAAATTCTAGTTTCGAAGAGGTTTCTTATTTGATATTATATGGAAACTTACCAACCAAAGATGAACTTGACGCATTTAAGAAAAAGCTTGTTTCTGGAATGGATCTTCCAAAACAAGTTGCAGACATGGTAGCATTCCTGAACGGAAAAATGCTGCCAATGGACGTGCTTAGAACAGTAGTTTCTTGCCTCCCAGCATTTGCGGAGAAAAAAGTTTATCAAAGCGATTCCGAGCAGCACATAAACGAGAGTATTGAGATAATAGGAAGGATATGCGGTATAGTTGCAACCATGGGTGCACTTTTAGAGGGAAAAAAATACACACAGCCTGATAGCTCTTTGGGCGTTGCACAAAACATACTTTATATGATGAAAGGCGAAAAAGCCGATGATAAGACTGCGAAGATGCTTGATGTGATGATGCTTTTACATGCAGAGCACAGCTCAAATGCCTCAACTTTTTGCACCATAGTCGCAGGCTCAACGCTTGCAGATATTTATTCTGCAATAACCGCGGGAATCTGCGCTTTGAAAGGGCCTTTGCACGGAGGTGCAGATGAAAAAGCTCTTGAAATGATGAAAGCGATAGGAACTCCGGATAATACTGAAAAGTACATAAACGATGCGCTTGAAGGCAAAAAAAGGATAATGGGCTTCGGGCACAGAGTATACAAAGCTTATGACCCAAGGGCTAAGGTAATAAAGGCTTACTTAGAGGATATACAAAATGGCTCTACAATGGAAGTGCAAACCCTTACTGCTATAGCGCTGAGAGCTGAAAAGATGATGGTCGAAAAGCTTGGGGAGAGCAAGGGCATATGGCCAAATGTCGATTTCTTCTCAGGACCTGTATACACTTACATAGGAATAGAAAAATCTTTGTTTACTCCGCTTTTTGCGGCTAGCAGAAGCCCTGGATGGTGTGCCCACATGCTTGAGTACTGGCAAGACAACAGGCTGATAAGGCCTTTGGATTACTACAATGGCCAAATCGACATACCATACGTTCCGATAGAACAGAGAAAGTAAACCTGTCGTTTGTGATGATACGAGGTATTTCTGACTTTTGATGAGAAGAGAGTCTGCTGAAACGACGTT
>JAVYSI010000041.1:0-6038 GCA_038729265.1 Methanothrix sp.
ATCATGGTTCGGCACTATCCCTTATCTCTTTTATAGTTGCCGTGTCGTTCGACGCCATATATGGCGAAAGGTCCAGGTCCTTTGGGCTCTTTTCAAGCTTCCTTTCGTAATTCTCGTGGAGAAGCTTCCCTACTGCTTCGTCATAATCGTGCCATTCTATTCCGAGAGATTCGACGTACTGCTTTTCTATTTTCGTTGCCACTTCATGCGCATACGGATATTGGTATAAATCGTCGACAAGCCACTTTTCCACAAGTTCGTGGTGCATTCCTATGGAATTTATCAGGCTGACTTTCTTACCATTTATTTCTATTTCCTTTGGGAGCGTTCTTGCCACGTATATCACCTTCCCATCCTTTGAATAGCCGCCTGTATATTTTATGTCATAATCGGTGCTTATGGTAATGTCCTTGCTAGATTTCGTTTCGCTCACGGTACCTATCTTCACTCCAGCCTCGAAAACGTCCTTGCCGTCAGACTGAAGCATTGTTCCCACTGCAAACTTCTTTTCCGATTCTATGCGGATGTATGTAGGTTCCTTGTAGCTTATTGCTTTGAGTATTTCGATTTTTTCGGAATTCATGGCATATTCTATGACTTCGAAGTCTTCCATCATTTTCACTTGGCCTTAATCATTATTAGACTTTTCGGGATTTAGTTCAGTATTTCACCATTTCAAACACTGGAAGCCCAAGCGCGTCTTTGCTTCCGAAACCAGAGAGCACGATTATGAAAGCGAAACCTATCGGGTCAGAACCCTGCTTTTTTACGAGTTTTTCCGCTGCACTGGCAGTGCCGCCTGTGGCTAGAAGGTCGTCAGCTATAAGCACCCTAGAACCTTTCGGCATCGCGTCCCTTTGCAGCTCGATGGAGGCATTTCCATATTCTAAATTGTAGGACTCGCTTACTACGCTTCTTGGCAGTTTGCCTGCCTTCCTTATTGGTACAAATCCGGCCTCAAGCTCGTTGGCAAGGGCTGTGCCTATTATGAACCCACGTGCTTCAATGCCTGCAACAAAGTCTGGCTTATAACCCAGTTCCAAGACTACTTTAGATGCGAGCGCATGCATTGTTTCTTTGAACAATTCATGAGAGGCAAAAAGACCAGTTATATCCTTAAACATTATTCCATTTTTTGGGTAGTCTGGAACATTGATTATTGCGGATTTTATGCGCTCCTCGAGCGTTCTGTTTTCCGTTGAATCACTTGTTGAACTGAATAGCTGTTTCTATCCTTGCTGTTTCATTATCAAGGCCATAGCGCTTTACTTTCTCTATGTCTACTCCAGCCTTTTTGGCTAATTTCTCGACAAATTTCATCATCACCCATCCGCCAAGGCTTATCGTCGATGAGACACCGGCCTTCACCACAGGATTGCCCTTGCTCTCCTTCCTTGCGTTCCTTAGTGCCATTTTGTATAGATGCCTGTAGCTTGCGTAGTACATGGCGAACTGTGATTCTGTGAGCATTCCGGCATTAAAGCCCTTGCTTTTTATTAGTCCCAATGGCACGTTCTGCATCGGGGTAACAGTGAATTCTAATGGTCTGCCATTGACATATGAATTGCTCATCTTGTTTATCAGAGCCACAGTATCCCAGTTGTCTTCTGGGGTTTCATCACGCTGACCGGATTGTATAGTAAATGCCGGCCTCCAATAGTTCATAGTCATATTTCTGGTGCCCTTCCATACTATTTCACTCCAGCTGCCATCAGGGCCTATTTTCAGCGGAAGCGTCTTATTCGGCATATGCTTCTTTGCCAGCGAGTCGCTGCCAGTCTCAACGCCGACTTGTACGCCTATCCAGTTAGAAGGCCCAGCTTTCATTATCTTTGAAAGCTTTGCAATCATTTCGGGATATGCAGTTGCCGGTGATATTCTTGCATGCGTAGGATTTGTCCTCTTTATCCCAGGTATTGACATGATATTTGTAACAAGATCTATCAACGCATCTTCGTTCGGTTCAAATGTTGGCTTTGTATGCTTGAAGCCAAAGAATTCATCAGTGTGAAGCCATGCGTTGTCAAAACCTCCCTGTTTAACATTTACTTCTATTTCCTTCCTTATCATTTCGTTCGTATAATACCTAAGCGGCCTCAGTGTGACCTCGCAAAAATCGCACCCTATGCCACAACCGCGCATTATTTCTACCATGCCCGAATGTGCTGGACCCTGTATCAGAGGAATTTTCTCCAGTGCGACAGACGTGCCAATCTTTGGGCTTCTAGATATAAATTTAGGATTCTGGACGTAACTCCTGTGGAAATCGTCATCAATAGTCATGTATCCCTCGAAGAATTTTTCCTTGTCAATGGTGCCCAAGCTTATCTGCTCGAACAGATCGCATAGTATATCTTCTGATTCTCCTTGAAAAGCGTAATCTATGTTGGATTTGTCAAGTTCTTCTGGATGTAGGGTGAATTCCCATACACCCGGGCCGCCGACCAAAAGTTTTGCTTTTTTACCCTTTCTCGCTACGTTTATTTTATGTATTAGCCTTCTCCATTCCTTGGCCACCCAGGCACCCTTTTGGGCTCCCATCAGTACGAAGTATGACATGGTAAGTGGCCCCAACCCAAGGGGATCCATGGTGTTAACAGCTATTACTTCGGTGTCATCCTTCACAAAATTCGAAAGATTATCTTCGTGGGCTATCACAACTTCGCTTCTGCTGTACTTCTGCAGCAGGGCAGCCTCGAGCTTGCGGAGCGCATACGTGGTTATGGTAGAACGCCCTTCTGCATCTGCTTTATACAGCGGACCCTTAAGGAAGTAATATATCGAATTTGGTATCGCTTGCACAGGTGCACTCGGAAGAAATTCAAGTAATGGAAAATGCCTATACGATGCCGATAGGCTTGAATCCGAAACTAATACGTATTTTGCCATTTTATATCACTTTTAAAAGTTAATGTAAAAGACTTTTTTGATAAAAACACTTGAAGAGTTTGATTGATATTGGAGTTAATCCGCTATAATCATATTTAAATTTTACTATATTTTAGTTATAATGGTGTAAAATTCATTTTGCTGCCTTTTATTGGTAGTAAATTATCATTCGTTCTGTTTTTAGGTTTAATTTATCTATTATATTTTCAGAAATACAAAAATATCCAGTTATTTTTTATTTTTTGAAAATATAGCGATAACTCATCCATCTAACATTTTGAGAAACAATATTAATTATTGGCAGACCAAATATACTTATTGTTTGATTATAATAGTGTTTTGTATGGGTATATGTTCTGCGTGCGGAAAAAAGATAGACAAAGGAAAACCGTGCTTTACGTGCGATGAGTGTTACAACACGTACTGTTTGGATGACGGGTACCAATATCAAAACGAAGATGGGAGCTATAGATGTATGAACTGCGGAGGAAATCTGAATTATACTTATTGCTCTTATTGAAAAACTGCTGCAAGATAAAAGTAAGAGTCAATCAATAAAATTTTTGTAATTGCCACTTTCAAACCTAACTTTTACACCTAGCCTTTCTAGCATTTTTTGCATATCAGGCCCTGCACCTCCTGCTATTATCTCCTTTACTTCATGCTCCTTGATGAATTTTGCAATCGTGGCATGATGCAATCCTTCCTCCTCTGAATCATGTGATTCTCCCCACTTGACTTCTATTTCATTTATCTTTTTTACCTTTCCGTCTTCCGTATGTATAATAGCCACTCTCGGCGCCCTGCCTACTCCAGTCAATATCCCGTCATCACTTATTACGGCCATTATGATTTTTTTAACAATGAATCACTGCAAAGGCAGCAGAACTGATTGCCGCTGGTCGGATTTGAACCGACGACATTTCGGTCTTCAGCCGAACGCTCTCCCACTGAGCTACAGCGGCGCTGCATAGGTTTATTCCTTAATAAAGTATATAAATAGTTGCAATTGGAATCGCACGCTGCATTTCAGCGCAACATATCCAAGCAAGAAAACGCGTTTTGCATAAGCTATTATAGAATTCTTGGCAAATTAATCATGCCGTTCAATATGAGGCATACCTATGATACCTGACACAAAGATAGCATGGTCAGAACTAAAGCCGTATTCGGACCTGGTCAATACTGACGATATAGAACCAAGGCAGTACCAGATCAGCATAATAAAGTCAATAGAGGAAGGAGCCAGCGAACTCATCGTGCTCCCCACAGGGCTCGGAAAGACCGTGATAGCAGTGTTTGCGATAGCGATGGCCCTTTACAAGGGCAGAAGGGCGATAATGCTTGCACCTACCAAACCCTTGAGCTTGCAGCATTATGAATCTGCAATCAAGATGCTCAAGCTCAATCCCGACGACATACTGCTGCTTACCGGAACAACAAAGGCTGGAAAGCGTTCTGAAATGGCTTCCAAAGCCAGGGTTATAATAGGGACGCCGCAGACTGTGTCAAACGACCTGAGAAGGGGGAGTATCGACATAGGTGATTTCGGCATTGTAGTGTTGGACGAGTGCCACCATACTGTAGGCAGGTACGCTTATACTTATATCGCAGATGAATGCAAGTTTAAAGGAGTGCAGCTTGTAGGGCTTACAGCGTCTCCCGGAAGCGACAGGAAAAAGGTGGTCGAACTCATAGACGCTCTTGGAGCTACCAAGATAGAAGCAAAGAGTTCTTTCGACGCTGATGTCGCTCCCTACATAAAGGGCAATGACACGCAGATTATATATGTCGAGAATTCCAGGATGATAAAATCGATAATGGCAACACTCAAAAACATAATAAATCAAAGGCTCAGGAAGCTTTATGAGGTAGGGCTTAGTCCTACACCGGAATTCGAGCGCGTACCTAAGAAGAGGCTGTTGATGATAGGTGACCACATAAAAAGGCTCAATTCGAGCAACTATAAATTCGCAGCGATATTCAATTACGTTTATGTTCTAGACCTGATGCACGCGTACGATTTGATATCGACCGAGGGATTGTATCCTTTCGTGAATTACGTAGATAGCTTGCGCACTAGGGAAAAGAGGAGCAAGGTGGTAGACAACATACTGAAGAACCCGCAGCTCATTGCTGCAGTTAGTGCTGCCAATTCAGCGTTGGATTCTGGAGAAGAACACCCTAAGATGGGTGCATTACTGCAATTCCTGAAAACCGAGCTTGATGGAAAAAGCGCGATGGTTTTTGCGCAGTACAGGTCGACCATACGCAGTATAGTAAAGTTGCTCACCGATAACGGTGTTAAAGCACGGGGTTTTGTAGGTAAAAAAGAGGGCATAGGCCAGGCAGAACAGGAAAGTATAATAAGCAAATTTAGGAATGGTGAATTCAACGTTCTTGTGGCAACTTCAGTTGGCGAGGAGGGGCTCGACATACCTGCAGTAGATTATGTTGTTTTCTACGAGCCGATACCAAGCGAGATAAGAAATATACAACGCAGGGGAAGGACCGGGAGGTTCAGGATAGGCAAAGTAGTCATACTCGTGGCGAAGGGCACGAAGGATGAGGCATACCTAATGATATCGCGCGTTAGGGAGAAGAGGATGTTCGATACAATTATAAAGCTGAAAGAGCAGATAGAAAGCGGTAAATACAGGCCTGGAAAAAAGGTAGGGCAGGTGAAGCTCTAAGATGTTGGATTACGACATAGTCTTCATATTCATCGCAGGAGTCGCATTCCTAGGGTTCATACTCAATGCGCTTTTCGATAAAATTAACATAACTAGCGTGCTGCCTTTGATGCTCATAGGCTTGCTTATAGGCCCGGTATTCCATTTTGTGGACACCGGTACCGGAAGCACCATAGCGGATTTGACTCCTTATGTAACTGCACTGGCAGTTTCTTTCATACTTTTTGACGTTGGAATAAACATAAGGATAAACAAGCTTAAAACCGTATTCAAAAAAGCTACTAGCTTCACGTTTGAGCTTGCAACAGCCACTGGAGTTGTTGTAGGAATAGTTACTTTCCTTGCGTTCCATTATACTTTGGGATGGACAATAGCAGAATCATTCATATTCAGCTTCGCGCTTTCCGGGCCAAGCAGCATAATAGTCCCGACGCTGGTTAAGGTAATAAAGGTTGG
>JAVYSI010000042.1:0-5208 GCA_038729265.1 Methanothrix sp.
AAAATTTACGGAAGGGGGACAAATGACAACGGCCAGGATCTTGTGGCTTCAATCTACGCGCTTAGGGCAATAAAAGAATCCGGGCTTAACCCAAAATATAATATCGGCATAGCTTTGGTAGCGGATGAAGAATTGGGAAGCAAGTATGGGATACAGAAGCTGATTGAAGAAAAAGGCATATTCGGCGACGAAGACATGTTCGTGGTCCCTGATTATCTGAGCAAGGACGGCTCAATGGTTGAGATAGCAGAAAAGGGCTCTCTCTGGCTCAAGATAAAGGTAAACGGCAAACAGGTGCATGCGAGCACCCCTGCGCTTGGAGTCAATGCTAACAGGTATGCTTCGAAGCTCATAACCAAAATAGACGAAATGCTGCACGCGAAATATAGTGCAACGGATTCAATATACCAGCCAGAATATTCGACGTTCGAACCTACAAAAAGGGAAAAAAATGTAGACAGCGTCAACATAGTTCCGGGTTCAGATATCTTTTATTTTGACTGCAGGGTTTTGCCTACATACAAGCTCGACGACGTGCTTAATGACGTAAAAAATATATGCAGTACTGATGAATTCAAAAAGGTCAAGATAGACATTGAGACTTTCAGCCGGGAAGACCCAGCGCAGCCCACCAGCATGGACTCAGAAGTTGTCAAGCTGCTTCTCAGCAGCATAAAGGAGCTTAGAGGCATAGATGCCAAGCCGATGGGTGTCGGAGGAGGAACATGCGCGGCATTCTTCAGGCACAAGGGTTTTCCTTCTGTAGCATGGGGTACAGAATTCGAAGATATGGCGCATCAGCCAAACGAATACTGCAGGATAGATGATATGGTGAACGACGCCAAGGTATTCGCACACATGTGCCTGTGAATCATTAGCAAGGTAGTGCAGTCGCTTTACTTTATTAGCATGCCTTGGGATATGCGCTTTGAACCGCCGCCCTTGAATTCCTTAGCCTTCAGCTTTGAAAGGTTTGCCTTCAGGAATTCGTTTGCATCTTTTCCGGAATCGTTTCCGGATATGCATACCACATTCCCTGATCTATTGTAAAGTATTATTATTTTTGATGCATCTGCATCCACTACCTTGGTAGCTACCTGCCTTAGCGTATCCATGTCGTAATCCATCTCTTCTATTATCGCCTTTTCTTTTGATAATAAAAGCTTTTCGGCTGCATGTGAAGCTTCACTTGATTTTGCCGATTCAATAGCAACCTTGTATTCTGAGAGCTGTTTTGATACCTGGGACAGCGTATCCGTGAGCTTTGAACTGTCCGTGCCCATTATCTTTGCGGCTTCGGAAAGCTTTTCCTCCATAGAATTTATGTACTTGTAGGAGGCGAGGCCGGCAACATACTCCAAGCGGTCTATCCCGTCGTGTATCCTCTGTGAGCCGATTATCTTTATAGTGCCGATTATCGACTCGATGCCCATCGCATGTATGCCCCCGCAAGCTTCTGCATCTATGAGATTGCCGTACATGTCTGTTATTTCGACAATCCTTGGCTTAGCAACTGGGACCCCATGGCCCTGATATATTGAAAATCCGAACTTTGTTTCAGCGTCCTTTCTGTCCATCTCCTGCATTTTGACCTTTATTCCGTTCTGAAGATATGAATTTGCAACTGACTCAATCTCTTTTATCTGATTCCCGCTCAATTTTTCATAGTGCGCTATGTCTATATGTGCCTTCTCTTCTCCCTTGTGCGCACCCTCCTGCCATGCGTGCTTTCCGAGCACTTTCCTCGCGGCTGCGCTCACAAGATGCGTAGCCGTATGATGCGCAATCAGTTGCATCCTCCTTTTCCTGTCGACTATGCAATGGACCTTTGAACCTGTTTTGAAGCCTGGTTTTCCGTCAAGCAAATGTATTATTACACCGTTCTGTGACTGGACGTCCCTTACTTTTATGCCGTCTATTGTACCATGATCTGCTTCTTGGCCTCCGCTTTCAGCATAGAAAGGAGTCTTGTCTAGAACTACCATGTCGGAACTGCACAAAAGCACTTTGGAATCCGATTCCAGGGCAAAATCGTAGAAAAGCTTTTCTGTATTCTTGATTCCGGAAACGTCCAAATCGAAATGATCCTTCTTCTTTGCCTTTTCCGTGAAGTCCCCCTTTATTATGCTAGAATACGAGCTTTCGGGAAGCTCCAGAGTCACGCCTTTTGATGCGGCTATGCTGTTTATCAGATCTGGAGTTACTCCGTTGCTCTCGTAGAGTACCCTCATCCTTTCAGGAGTTATCTTTTCGTGCCTTTCTATTATGCTGCTTACAGTCTTTATTGCCGATGCCCTTGTGTTCTCGTATCGCTCCTTTTCTACCCTTATCACATCTTCCATTTCATCTATGCTGCCTGATAGCTCCGGATACATCTTAGACATGGATTTCGCTATTATCTCCATCAGCTCCCTCATGTCGAAGTCCATATGGTACCTAGACCTGAAATCGAATATCCTCCTGAGTATTATTCTTAGGTTGTAGCCGCCGCCCACATTGCTCGGCAGGGCGCCGTCTGTTATGGCGAAAAGAAGCGTTTTTGCGTGGTCGGCTATCGCGTATGCGGCTTGCATCGGCTTTATTATTGCTGCGTAGTCTCTATCGCTTATGCCTGCAGCTTCTACGGCTTTTAGCTCTACGTCTTCGAAGGACTTGGTTTCGCTCAAGTCTATCCTTCCAAATTGCCCAGCAACTTTTGAATAAAGCTCTCTGTTGGGCCTTATGCCGCTCTTCTTGTATATATAAGCAAGGGCTTCTTTGAACACCGGATCGTAGGCAGTTTGGGCTCCGCTCTTGAACCAGACTAACCTTTCCAGGCCCCATCCAACATCTACGACCTTGCCTTGGAGTTCTTGCCTTTTGCCCCCAGTATATTCGAACTGTGTGAAAACGTTGTTAACCATTTCTAGGCCTCCGGAGAAAGCTTCAAGGCTAGGCCCGAATTCCGAAAAGTCGCCCATCGCCCATACATCTTCTACATATGTTATGTCCTTCTTTTTTACTCCGACTATTTTGGTCAGGGCTTCGTAGTTTAGCTCTATGGTTTTGTCCCTCCAATAACCCTCCTTGGGATAATTGAAAGCTGTTTGCCCAGCCATTATGAACGATGTGAAGTGCCTGCCCGTAACTCCTGTATTAGGTATGTCGTTGAACCTTAGGCACATCTGTGGCACGAGGAGGGGATTGGCAGCGTATTCGAAGCTCATGTTCCCATTTTCTATCCTTTGGAAATCCTGTATGCTTGCTATAGTAAAATAAAGGTCCTGGCGCCACCTGCTTACTACAGGATAACGCTCTATTATCGCATGACCATTGTTCTCGAAGAATTTGGCAAACTTAGACCAGAATTGCTCTAGCGGTACGTCTTCTGGATCCTTTTTCATGAAGCTGTACCCTTCGTGCTCAGAATCCCCGCAGTATTGCCTAGATTCATCTGCAGTCCAGAAAAATTTCCCGCAGCCTATGCAGCGCTTGCGTACGAAGCCCTCGCTTTCGAAGAGCTTTGTTTTATAATAAAGATCCGGCTTTTCGGAGAATTCTTTCCTTAATGACTCTTTGTCGAGCATGCCTATCACTCAAAGCGTTTTTTGCGCGAACCACACCTTGCACTGCTTTCCGAAGAACGCGCAGTAATCGCACTTCCATTTCTCCTCGTATGGGACTGGAAGCGCCTCCCTTTCTCCGCTCCAATATTTTAAAGCAAAATTTATTGTCCCTTCTACTTCTTCTTCCGATGCCTTGAATTTGTAGTTGTCTATCTTCTTACCGGTGTATTGGTTTATGTACCTTATCACCAAGGTTTCGCTTAAATGCCCTATGCTCCTGTACATCTTGAAGAATTTTTCGGTCATTTCCTGAAGCGCTTGCATGTTTTTCGGTATTTTTAGGGCATCCAGCTGCCTTTCGAACTCCTTTGTAATTGCGAGCCTGTGTATACCGTATTCCTTTGAAAAAACGTCTTCGTTGTATGCCCCAGATATTATGTCTCCCAGAAGCTTCTTGTAAAGCATCACCTGGGCCCTGTGTGATTTTGTCTGTGGTTCCGACGGCAACTTATCAGTTGATCTTGTCTTGTCTTCTACTATCACAACGTTGCCGTTGGATATTATAAGTTCGTCAATCTTGCCAACGACCTTATATTTGCCCATGTTACCATATAAGAGAAGTTCCCGCGACTTCTTGTTTTTCTTCAGAGTCTCCAGGGCTTCGTACGTGGTGTACAGGCTTTTGTACATGAAATCGGCATAGCTCTTTGTCTGAAGCACTATCGGAATGTTCGTTTCGTTTTCCATCTCTTCGTGTATCTCCTTTCCCTTCATTATCTCTTTGGTTATTGATGGACCCACGAGGTAGTTGAGTTCCATCTGCTTTTCGCACCAGTATTGCGCAGCTATGTCAGTAGCGCGAATACTTTTTTTGCCCAGCCTTTGCAACGCATCCAATAAATCAGCCCGCCTACCTCTCTTCATAGCCTTAGCTCAGCGATTACCTCATTCATCATATGCTATGAATTGCATTATAGGTTATAAATAAGTTTTGTGGTTGCGGAAAACTATTTTTGCCTTGTCATCTTTGACATCGCAACCCTGTATATCGCATAAAGCACTATTGCAAAAACACCTATGGCTGGTATGGTTATTATATCGTTGTGCGTCGTAAGCGCTTTCATCCCGAATATTATGAGCACTATGTCGTAGATTCCAGTGCCTAGTATTGAATAGGTGTAGAACTTTTTCTGTGGCATCTTGGCGAACCCAGCCGGCAGGCTCATTATGGTCCTGAGCACAGGTATGAAGCGGGTGAAGAATACCGAAGCCACACCGTTCTTGTCGAACCACCTGTCGAACGCATCGAGCTGCTCTTGGCTTATGTGGAATAATCTCAGATGCTTGTATACAACATCCTTCCCCAGGAAGTATCCTATGTAGTAGTCTATCGCAAGCCCACCGATGCTACCTAGCAGGGCGGCTACGTAAACAGGTATGAATGAGAGCGTGTGCTGGGATACGAGAACCCCAGCCAGTGGAAGGACCACTTCGCTTGGGACAGGCAGCGAAGAGCCTTCAAGAAGCATCAAACCGAATACCGCAAAGTACCCATATTGCGCCATTAAGGCGTTTATTGTACTATAGGCGTTTGAAAGTATTGAGAGTACGGCCAGTTCTAGCATTGGAATCCATATTGTTTTGTGATTGTATTTAAAAATAC
>JAVYSI010000043.1:0-5203 GCA_038729265.1 Methanothrix sp.
ACCAACCGAGCGTCGTAGCGAGCAGGCCGATAGACTTGCAAAACTTCGAAGCCAACTTGTGCTCTAACGTAAACTATTGGCTGAATTATTACGCAAACATAGATATAATACAGCCACTAGCATTCACAGCTTTTGCAATAATAGGCGTGGCATTCATGCTTGCAGCGGGGTACAGGAGGCAATTGCTCGCCGTTGCAGTTTGGTTCGGACTGTTCTTCTTCCTTTACACATCGTTTTACGCCGGCGGTGTCCTTTACGGAGTCGATTGGAGGTTCATGCTTTCTTTGGCTGCGCCGGCAGCAATACTAGGCGGATATGGAATCTACGGGATAGCCAAAACCGCTTCTACGTTTTTGGGTGATGGCAGTGACTGATAGGAAAACCGTGCAAAAGGCAGTTTATTGGACGATTATTTTTGCAATGCTTGCAATATTGGCATATTCATTTTTGCTGCAGGTACACGAACTTGCAATAAAGCCGTCAGACATAGCGCAGGCAGGAGGTGCAAGGTTTTATGAAAATTTCGTATACAACAGCAGCAACAAGATACCAAATGATTGCTTAGTTTTCAGCTATGATCCGACCCTGTTCAACATAGTAGGAAAAGCATCCGTACAATATTATTATGTATATAATCAAAGCTTCATGAGTACCATTGGTGCAGAATACAAATGTCTTGTCCTAGACTATGGATATTGGTGTGGGACACCGGACAACATATGTGGACAAGCATTTTCTGAATACAAAACTTCACCAATAGCAACAGCCACCTATCCTAACGACAACTTTACATATGGGTTTTATCGCATAACCGGATACAATTCGAGCTGAACGGTTTGGATAGCTTCAATCGAAGATGTTTTTCAATATCGTCTTTAGTATTATGTACCCATCCCTAAACGAGTGCAGATTGCCTACGCCAGTTCCCCTTTTCTTCTCGAAGCTTGGAATTTCTATAACCTTAAGATGTTTTTTCCTAGCTTTTATGCTTATTTCTGTTTCTATTCCGAATCCAGATGACTTGAGGTTCAGCTTCTTTGTTGCTGCCCTGCTAAAGCTTCTGTATCCATAGCATAAGTCTGAATAGTGGGCGTTATAAAGCGCGTTGACCATGTAGACGAATATTTTATTTCCGAACCTGCGAAAAGCTGGCATATCATCAGAACCGCCGCCAGTGAGAAATCTTGAACCCATGCACACATCATAGCCGGCTTCTATGGCAGTTATGAGTAGCTTTAGCTCTGTCGGCCTGTGGGAAAGATCCGCATCCATTGATATTATTATCGAGCCTTTTGCTTCCCTGAAACCTTTTATGAGAGCGCTGCCCTTGCCATTGTTATCGTATAGCACTTTAGCTCCATTGCTTTTTGCTATTTTAGCAGTACCGTCAGTAGAATTTTTGTCAACTATTATTATCTCGTACCTATAGCCTTTAAGGGTATTTTTTATCAACGGTAAAAGGCTTCGGAGGTTCTTGGCCTCGTTAAGCGTCGGTATTATTATACTTACGTATGGTTTCTGCATGGAGTAACCAGATATTCTTATTGCCCTTCATTTAATTTTTTTCCTTTTTCTAATTACTGAAAATATTATCAAACCTATAAGGATAACGAATATTGCTATGAAGGCTGCTATTATCAAAAGGCTGCTGGATATCGTAGTCGAGCTTGATCCGGATGAAGACAAATATAAGTTTTCCAGCGTGGAATAATATTTACCATCGTAAACATACCCTGCAACCATCGAAACGCCTAGCGTTGAATTGGCAAGGCCTGATAACTTGCTGATAGATACGTTGAAGCTAGTATTGTAATCTGATTGTGGAGCTATTGCTGCAGTTCTGTTGTTTGGAGAATAGCGCACTTGCGGAGGCGCTATTATGTATATAGTGGTATTTATTGGCTTTGACGCTATGTTGAATAGGCCTAGTCTTAGCCTGCCAGAGCTGTAGCCAGCTGAGATTGGCGCTATGTAGTCAGTGAGGTTGCCAGAATTGTAATTGAACTTGCATGGAAACGCGGCGAAGAAGTTGGACGAACCCTGAAAATATGATACTATAACTTCGAGTATGTAACTCCCGGGCATTGGCAAATCGCTAAAGTTGAATGTTGCCGACTTTGTAACGTTCGGATATATCGAGCCTATGCTGTACGAACTTATGTTTGCTGAAGACAGTATGCCCAAGCCTCTCGGTATCAGTGATACGCTAGTTGCAGGAAAATCTCCGCTGTTCTGAAGCGAGAACGTCACATTTACAGTATTGGCAGATATGCTAGAGTACGAGCACTGTCCTGTAAGGCTCACTGTAGCGCCGAACGACACATATGCGAGCATCGCCATTGCCAGTATGAGCACCGTCATAAAATTATGCATTGCCATACACCACTTCTAAACAAGCAATAGTTATTAATTGGTAAATAATAAAATAGTGAGCACGGTGTTTGCATGAGCTACATATTTGGTGAGATAGACAGGATAGACGCAGGGCTCAGAGATTTAGAGGCCAGGCTTGATAATGCGGAAAAGCTTTCGCTGCAGCTCGTAAGGGTATGCGGAATCATAATAACAAATATACATAGGCGCAAGGATGGCGCCGCTCAAGGATTGGAAGACGCAAAAGCCATTGCAGCTTCGCTGATGAATATGGATGAGGCTAACGAAAACATGAAACTTAATTCGCTACAGGAGTACGCTGAAGCGTTCATATTTTACTCGGTGATATCAAATGGTAAAGTTCCGGATTCTGCAGAAACAGGTGTGGGAGACAGGGCTTACCTGCTCGGCATGATGGATGCAATAGGAGAACTTAAGAGGGAAGTGTTCGAATCTCTTTCTAAAGGCGATGCGGCAACTGCCAAAGATTACGTAAAAGTGATGCGTGACATGTATGACGCCTGCGCTGGGATACGTTACCAGGAGCATGTGCTCCCAGGATTCAGGCGCAAACAGGATGTTGCAAGAGCCCTAATAGAGAGCTGTACCACAGAGCTGCTCCATTTTGAGCATGCCTAAAGGTTTAGCCAATTGACGTTGTGCACACCAGCATTATAATTCATTATTATCGCATTGTGCTGCGTGCTAAGATGCAAAAAATACTGTCCTCAATAAATGAATTCAGAAGCAGTTTGAAGCGCATTGTGCTAGATCCAAAACACGACTGCAGTGACACGGTAGCAAAAGCAATACTGGAGCTGAAGGAAAATGCGCATGGAGACGACAACGCGTTTCAGAGGGCAATAAACAGTTCAATAGAAGGGCTTGTTATAGCAGCAAGCTCCATGAAGGCGAACAATGTAAAGGAGTACAACATGCTAGTTCACAATGTTTTATCGGCAGTCGGGTTGCTTTTTGACGTTTCGCTGAAGGACGAAAGAGTAAGCGAGGTCATAACTGAGGGATTAAGGATGTGGCAGATCAAACAGATAGAACAATCGCTCAGGGATTACAGAGACAAGACCAAACTGAGGCGCTAACTCACTTTCTGGATTTCAGAAGCGAATTGCAGTATATTGAGACCTTTTTGCTAGAAGCCAGCTTTTCTATCATTTCTTGTATTTTGGAGGTATTGGATCCCGAAATTATGGCTTTTGCTATGGGCTCGTGTATTCCGTTGGATTTTATGAAATTTGTCACACTTGACACGCGTTCCGAGTATTTTCCGCTTAAATATTTGTATACAGCTGGCTGCGCCACTCCGAGCTTCGAAGCGATTGCCTTTTGGGAGAGCTTGTAATTGCCGTAAAGGGTATCGGATAGTGCTATCCTTACTGCAGGTATCGAAAATTTTGTGAGCTTTTCGCACAGCATTTGCATTGCATCACTCTATGCCAAATATATCCTTTAGGTTCTTCTTTATTCCCTTGTTCTTTTCCCAAAGGGGCTTGTCGTCGTTAGGTGCTTCAGGTTTTGGTTGGCTCTTGGGAAACCCGAAGCCAAATGCTAGCTTTTGCTTTTGGGCAGGTCTTTGCATTGGTTTCTGCTGCCTTTTTTGGATTGAAGGCTTCTGTATCTGCTGGCCCAAAGCACCGGAGAACCTTGAAGCTATATCGGATATTATCCCTGATTCATCCTGCACCGTTATCATATTGGCGCCTTCCTCAAGAGCCGTTCTGAAGTCCTCAGAGGTGCTGCACGCCACTGCGTTGAAATAGCCGCTCTTGTTTGCCATGAGCGCAAGCTTGATTGGATTCTGGCATATGGCTATGGCTATTGTCTGGTCATCTACATTGTTGCTTATGTCAGATATTACAGATTCTGGAGCTGTAGATTCTGATTCTGATATTATCGGGTTGTCACCTACCTTGCTTATTGCATTAGCCAGCTTTATCGCAGCAGCAGAATCGGAAGATGAGATGTAAAATTTCAATTTCATGCACCTTTTGAGGATTTTTAGGTCGAATAAAGTAATGACAGTTAATCTTATTATATGGCTAATATTTATTAATTAACCTGCAATAACAATAACAAGGTGTTTAATTGCGAGGAAAGGATACACTAGTAATCTGCGAGTCATGCGGAAGGAAGGTCCCCAGGAACAAGGCCGTAATATTCGAGAAATCGATTAGCTTCAGCACGGACCTGAAGACGGCAAACGACGTGCGCTTCTTCGAGCGCAGGAAGGTCTATTACTGCATAAGCTGTGCAAAGCACAGGGGAATCTTCGAGCAGAAAAAGCGCAAGGCTATAGAAAGATCTAAGAAAATGATGTGAATGCCAGTAGATCCTGACGATATGCTGATATTCAGGATGCGGCACATGACACCCAACATGAAAGTGGCGCCGCGGCAGATATCTCAGGCTACGCCGAGCCAGCAGCCAAAACAGCAGCAGGCACACACCGAGGCCCAACCAAAAGCGGCAGCGCAAGCTCCGCAGCAGAAACCCAGATACATGCCACCTCCAGAGAGCAGAAAGCCAGCTTCAAATTTTAGGGAGCAGGAAGAAACCCAAATATTCGTTAGCCCCAACGTGTCTAATGCCGTAATAGAAGAAGCCGTAGAAGCCGCTGGCGGCAACATGTCGCAAATGTCGGCAAAGAAAAAGGGCAAGAGCCGTTCCGAAGAGGAAAGCGAAGAGGCTGCGGAAGGCTTATCGTGCGTATGGCATCCTTGGAGGCCTGCGTATGCAATATGCAACTATTGCCATAGGCCGTTCTGCTTCGAAGACATAGTAGAGCAGAATGGGCATTATTACTGCTTGGAAG
>JAVYSI010000044.1:0-5167 GCA_038729265.1 Methanothrix sp.
GGGAACTCCAGCCACATAACTGAAGTTGTAAAAGAACCGAGGAGCATTTTAGGAAAAGCTGTAAACTCATATAGGGTATATGTCAACAATCCGACTGACGTACCCAAGGTAGCGGAAAGCTTGAGGAATACTGGCGACATCTATGAATATGACATACCTTTCGCAAAGCGCTATCTAATAGATAAGGAAATGTCGCCATTGACTGATTCCGTATTTACGCTCAAGAAAACCGAAAAATTTCTTATCTTTATTGGTTATGAGCCCAAATCCGGACCTCCGACAGAGCTTAGCCTTAACACCATGTGCTTCGACATAGAGACGTACAGCCCGCTAGGCATACCAAGACCTGAAAAGGATCCGGTTATAATGCTGAGCTACTCGTATGTTTCAAAAGGTAAGAAGGGCAACGGGGTGATAGCGTTAAAGAAGATAAATAGGGAGTTCGCGGAGTACGTGAAGGACGAGCCCGAACTCTACAAAAGATTTGCAGAGAGGGTATCGGATTTGGACATAGACATAATATCAGGGTACAACTCGGCGAATTTTGACATATGGTACCTTGTAGAGAGGGCAAAGGCTCTAGGAATAGACTTCAACATAAGTAGATTTAGCGGCGAAACTAGGATAGAGCGCCACGGGCTGGTCAACAAGGTGAAGATTGGCGGTCGCGTGCACATAGACATGTACCTTGTGGTGAAGTTCATAGCTGTGGTCGGCGCGGCTGAGAGCATACTCAAGCTCAACAGCTACACACTTAAGAACGTTTACGACGCGATTAGCAAAGATGAAAAGCTGACCGTAGAGAAGACCAAGGGCCAGAAATGGAAGGACATAAACGAACTCTGGAACGGAACCGATGAGGATCTCGAGCTGCTCGCGGACTACAACCTGAGCGATTCCGAATCGCTGCGGAAGGTGTATGAAACTTTCGTGCCGATAATGGTGGAGCTTTCAAGGACTACGGGCAACAGCCTTAGCGATGTGGCGGTATCAACTACGGGCCAGCTCGTGGAATTCATGCTGATGAGATATGCCCACGCGTTCAACGAGCTGATACCAAACAAGCCGACCGAACATGAGATAAAATCCAGGCTCATGAACCCGATAGAGGGCGCCTACGTAAAGACACCTGATCCTGGCATATACGAGAACCTTGCAATATTTGACTTCAGGGGCCTTTACCCATCAATAATAATATCGCACAACATAGATCCTTCTGCATTGTGCAGCACATGCACTGATTATTACGAATCCCCTACTGGAGACAGATTCGAGAAGAACAAGAAGGTCATAATGCCCACGATACTCGACCTTCTAGTCAAGCAGAGGGCAGAGGTAAAAAAGCAGTACAAGAAGGACAAGGGAAGCATATTCCTGGGTTCGCGTTCGCAGGCGTTGAAGATAACGTCAAATTCTTTCTATGGTTATCTAGGCTACGCGCGCTCCAGATGGTATTCCAGGGAATGTGCGTCCAGCGTGACCGCATACGGCAGGCAATACATACACAACACCATCGAGCAGGCCGAATCCTACGGGTTCAGGGTAATATACGGCGACACCGATTCCATAGTGATGCTGCTGGGTGACAAATCAAAGGACGAGGCCAATGGCTTTGTTGCTGAGTTCAACAAGAAGCTCCCTGGGTCGATGGAGCTCGAGCTTGAAGATTTTTACAAAAGGGGCATATTCGTAGGCAAGAAGACCGAAAGGGGCGCTATAACAGGTGCCAAGAAAAAGTATGCACTGATAACCGAGAGTGGATACATAAAGATCAGGGGCTTCGAGCTCGTAAGGAGGGACTGGTCAAAGGTCGCTAGGGACACGCAGAGGAGGGTGCTCGAGACAATACTTAAGGAGGGAAGCCCTGAAAAGGCAATCCAAATAGTCAAAGACATAATAAAAGAACTCAGGGAGGGCAAGGTGCCGCTGGGCGACCTTGCCATAAGCACGCAGCTTAGAAAAGGGATCGACAGTTACGATTCCAAGTCTCCTGAACTCGCGGCAGCGAAGGACGCAGTAGAGTCTGGGGTAAAGACCAAGGAAGAGGTTGAGCATGCAGTGATAAGTTACGTGATAACCAAGCATGGCGATTCGATATCGGACAAGGCCAAGCTCTTGGAGCGCGCTACCGATTATGATCCTGACTACTATATAAACAATCAAGTGGTGCCTGCCACGATGAAGATATTGCGCGAGCTCAACTACAGCGAGGACGAGATAAAGGGCCTCGGAAAACAAAAAAAATTGGGAGAATGATTCTATGGAGGAAGAAACAAGGGACACGAATGAAGAGGAAATGAGTGACGAGGAGTTCCAGAAGCTTGCTAGGGAAGTTGGCAAGGCGTCATATTCCGCGATAAAGGAAGCGGAAAAGCACATAATAAAAGGTTCTGGGCTTCTAAAAGCCGCAGAAGAGGCGGAGAAATTCCTCAGCGACATTGGATTTGGAAAGGCTTTTCCGATAAACATTTCCATAGGCTCAAACGCTGCGCACTATACCCCAACTCTGGGAGACAATTCCATATTTCCAGACAAGGGGCTCGTGAAGGTTGATTTCGGCGCGTCGAAGGAAGGGGTTTTGGGCGATTGTGCACTTACTGTAGACCTTTCGGGCGATTATGGCGCTTTGTCAGACGCATCGAAAGAGGCGCTCGATAACGCAATATCCTTGGTAAAGGCCGGAGCCAAGGTGCGTGAAATAGGAAAGGAGATAGCTACTACAATAGAAAAAAAGGGTTTCAAGCCGATAAAGAACCTAGGTGGGCACGGGGTAGGCATACACGAGCTCCACGATGAACCGTTCATTCCGAACTACGACAATGGCGATGAAACAGAACTTGAGGAAAACACAATAATAGCAATAGAGCCGTTCGCCACAATGCCAAACGGAAGGGGCCTGGTTTCAAACGGCGACATTAAAGAAATATTCAGTTTTATTGGAGATGTGGCGCAACCCAGAATGCCAAATTCACGCAATCTTTTATCATTGATAAGAAAAGACTTTAGCATGGAGCCATTCGCGGCAAGATGGCTCTCCAGTGTGGTATCAAACAGGTTCGAGCTGTATTCCGGGTTATCTGAGCTTGAAAGGCTTGGTATAATAGAGTCACATCCAGTATTGGTAGAGCTTGGCGGCACCCAGGTTGCACAATTCGAGGCATCATTGCTTGTCACAAAGGACGGATGCGAGATACTCACGAAATAAGCCTTTCAAATGGAAGAATAAAATTTTGTAAGCGATACTGCGAGCTCCTTTCTTTTGCCTTTTAAAGTATGCCCAGTATTTTTGAGTATTATAGATCCAAACCTTTTGCCAGTATAAGCCTTAGAAATGATATCTATTGCCTTTCTCGCATCTATCTTTTTCATGAATTCGTCATTCTCCCCGAAAGCCACGAACATCGGTTTCTTTACTCCTGCCACATAATCCATTTTGCCATCATAATATAATGCTTGTGCTTCGGGATTGTTCAAATCTGCTGTGCTGAGAAATCTTTCAGGACCTATCAACCTTTCCGAATAGCCCATGCTTTTGGTATCCATTAACAATTTTTTTCCCTTTTCCTTTTTTGCGATCCTTATAAGTTTTGAATACCTTGCTTTTCCCATATTATATAAATCGTAGTTGTGGTCATCTACTGGGCTGATCAACGCTATTGCCTTAACGTTCTTCGAATTTTTTGCCTTTTTGGAATTCATATAATAAAGGATTTTTTGGCATCCAGTACTGTGACCTTCTAAAAATATTTTCTTAAATCCCATCTTTCGCAACGAGCTTATGGCTCCGTCAATATCATAAACGCAATCCTCAAAACGCTCGAGCGCGCTCCCTGCCAAAAGTTCCTTATCTCCTGACTTGTATCCAAAGCTCTCTATTATATAGCTCCCCCTTGTTAGCACAGACATGAAAGCTATGCCCTTCTTTTTTGCTTCAGACAATATCTCAGGTATGCTGTTGCTGCCGTAGAAGCTGCCACCTAATCCATGTATATGCAATATTGCTTTGTCCGTCACCTTTCGAGGCCTGGCCAGCATCGAGTAGAGCATAAGGCCGTCGCTAGCATCGAACCCTAATATTTCCACACCATCAACGAGCTTTACATATTTGCCTGGATTTGGCTTCATGCAAACCACGACACTATTGCCTTTTTATGTTATTAATTATAATTTGCGGGCATTCGTAATAATAATACTTAGTATAAATCTCGCAGCGCATAGAGGACGTATTCTGCTGTAGAAAAAGTTTAACCTTATAAACACTCTTTGGAAATAGCTGCAGGATGTTGTAATTCATGTAATTGCGTTCCATGCACAAAGTATTGCATGTGCTCATGTTAGTTATATATTTCGGTTCTGAAACGCTAAGCCCTAGCGTGTTTTCCTCAATGGAATTGGTGGAATAAACTTCAAGAACGCTCGCATTGAGGGCCATATTGCCCTCGTTGGAAATTCCAAGTATTGCATAAGTCCCGTTCGCAGCAATTCCTTCATACGAAACGCTGACTCCGAAATTGTGCATATAAGAATAATGGGAAGATATGACTACCGCAACAAGGGCTACAGCAAGCACTGCCAAAATAACATAGCCTGCCTTTAATCTTCGCTCATTTATAGAATTGTTCACGTAACGTCTTCCGGTTTGCTTCGAAGAGGTCTTCCCGGTTTCAATCACAGTTATGATAAACAGCATCGTTATGGAAAGCGCAAAGTATGCGACCAATGTGTGATATAAGAAAAAGTATGCAAACAGGCTCATGGAGGCTATGAATATTTTGTTCTTTGCAATATAGACTGCTACGGCTCCAATCGCAATTGAGCAATAGAATATCAATTCAAGGCCATGCATTGAAACCGGGTAAAAGAGCATGAGCAGCGACGGTATCGGAGAAAGCAAAAATGGCAATAAGTAGCCATTTACCGGAGCCAGAACGTGGCTTATAAAGATTCCTGGGTTCTCAAGCATAAAATACCCGTTTATCACCAAGAATACTGCAATCGACCCTGCCATCGCTTTAACGCCTTTAAAGGCCCCTTTAACAGCGGCGATGTAGACCAACACAAAAAGTATTGGGACCCACAGGAGCTCCTGCAAGGAAGCCGCTATGCCCAAAATCACGAAGGCGTACCATTTGTCTATGCTATAAAACACTGCTATAAGTGCAATGGC
>JAVYSI010000045.1:0-5142 GCA_038729265.1 Methanothrix sp.
CCAGGATGTACTGCGTAAAGCGTGTCTGTAGCATTCCCGGAAGAGCCAGTGAACCCCTTGCTGTTTTCAAGCCTTGCATTGGTATTGTTCAGCGTATAATTTACCGTTATTGAATGTGTCGGCACGCCTGCGAAATAGAACGTGCTGTTGATGTTGTAATACTGCCCTACTGAGACCGTTGCCACTTTCGGGCTTATCCCCATATATGTGGGCCTCATCGTTATGTTCTGGCTGAATGTGTCGTATATTGCACCCTTGTAAATCTGCATTGGCGGATCGGCACATGTGCCGTTGAACTCTCCGTATTTGCTCAACCCGCAGTTATATTCCTTTATATACACGTCTGCCTTCAGATGAGCGCCAAAACTGTCAGGCATTTGCGCAGAGCACACATATGTTGCTCCAGGATTTACGAACGTCGGTGAGCATGCAGAGCTATAGTTGCTCGTGCCAACCCCTACCACCATTACCGGATCCTCTATCGGGTAATATTCAGGGTTTTGAAGCATAAGGCTGACGTTTACCATGTTCTTGGAAACAGGGCTGAGCGCAACGTTATAGTTTGAGCATGACACTCCGACTATAAAATCGCAATTGTTTGGTGGAATTGACATCGGAACTATAAGGTAAAAATAAAGCATCCCAACTGCAGCTACTATTATGAGTATTGCCCATCCATAGGTTATCAGATACTCCAATGCACTCTGACCCTTATAATTGGGTCTAGGCCCACCACCCACTACACCACCATTATAAACATTTCTTTTTTCAGATATATTAACCTTTTGCTGGTATGCCATAAATACAAAAAGCAAACAAGTTTATTATATCTTGCGTGGCTGGTGACTTCACTCATCTGCCCTACGCCATAGCTCGCCGAAATGCCTTCTAAGCTCTGCTATCTCCTTCTTGTCGTCTATTATGCTTATCCTCTCGGTATTTTTGTGCATGCCAGAATAAGTGAGGTTCGCGCTGCCCGTTATCGCCGCCGAATCGGATATATAAACCTTTTCGTGGACAAAGTTGCCCCTGACAATTCTGACGTGCATTTTGCCATTTTTTGACCTGCCAACAACGCCGATGGGATAGAACATGCACCATGCTGCGATCGCGTCAAGAAAAACCAGTGCGATGACATATTCGCGCATAAAATACGAAACCGCGAACAAAGCAAGGATAATGGCCGCGTGAGCAGCCTTTGGCTTTCCAATGCTCTTTGATTTTGCTATATCTACAGATTTCTTGAATGCACTTTCGCTTGTTATTAAATAAACGTTCTTTCTTGAGGAAATTCTCTTAAGGATCTTTAGGTAATAAGTGCTTATGAACGGCGATATGATGTAAAGATTCCTACCCTTGGAAAAAAGGAGCTTCTCGACGCTTTTGTATGAGCTTTCCGTGCTCATCGCACGCATTGTCACATCTCTATCTTCTTTATAGCAATCCTAAGCTTCGTATCTATTAGGTCTAGCGGCACTGGCTTCAGCGATCCATGTATCTCACTAACGAATTCTACGTTTTTGGCGTTTATGTCCTTTGAGAACTGCTGCGAGAACTTCCTTATAGTGGAAACAGTATCATCGTCGGCGCTTATGTAAACATCTATCTTGTCGGATCTCTTAAGGCCTTCCGACTTGCGCTCCATCTGTATCCTGCGCTCCAATTCCCTAAGGAAGGCTTCATCCGCGAGCTCCCTGCTTATCTCGCTGTCGATCTTGACGTAGCCGTACTTGAATTTCTTCATCCCTTCGCTCGTGTTGAATTCCGATATTATTACATGTTCAGGCCCTATCTCAAAGACTCCCTTTTCCGTATGCACAGCGTATTTGCCTTTTGAATCAAGCGCTGCCTTTATCTCTTCTGGGTTGGCTTCGGATATGCCTTTGGCTATTGCAGAAGCGTTCTGCTTGAATTCGGGCCCTATGCGCTGGAACTGCGGCTTAGCCTCAAGCCCTATACTGCTGACCTTCTTCACCAATACCTCCTTGGCGTTGGTATAATCCCCTATTATGTCTGACATCCTAGACAGCGTGTTGTAAACCTCATCGCTTGTCGTCTCTATGAGCGCCTGCTTGACCGGCCATCTCAGCGGTACCTTCGCGGCTTCCCTGTTGTTAAGCAAAGCGCTTATCGATTCTTTTACCATGTCGAACGTGCTTTCTAAGCCTGTGTCTATGAGCTCTTTCTTCGCCTTTGGCCATTTCTGCATGGAGACGCTGTCGTCGGTACTTTTCAGCATGCGCAACGCTATGTAATCCGACGTGAACGGTATCACGGGAGAAGCCAGCGTCAGCACAGTGTTGAGGCAGTAGCTCACCACGTTAAGGACCTTTTTCTGCAGGGCTTTGTCATAACCTAGCAGCTTCTTCTTAGCCACCTTCAAGTAGAACCTGCTGAAGTCGTCGCTTATGAACTCCTTCAGCGCTGTAACAGCGTTGTGGGCTTCGTAGTTTTCTAAAGCATTGGTTACCTTCTCTATGAGGCTCTGCACCCTTGAAAGTATCCATAATTCTTCTCTTTCAAGCCCTTCGGATTTTGGGAGCGTCCACTTTGGTTTCGTACCTATTAACTTGCTGTATTCGTCTATGAGGTTAGCCGCGTTGTATAGCACATTTATCGTCCTTTCCGAATCCCTTATCTCGCTCCTGTTGAATGAAAGGTCTAGCCAAGGAGTATGCCCCGAGCTCCATATCCTGAATGAATCTGCATTGGTTATTTTTAGCAGGTCGGCGATGGCTATGTAATTGCCTAGCTTCTTGTGCATCTCACGACCATCCTCGCTCAGCAGCATGCCATCTACTCCTACGTTCTTGAACGGCCTCTTGCCGTACGCAAGCACGCTTATTTTTAGCAGCCCTGAGAACCATCCTCTCAGCTGGTCCTTCCCTTCTATTATATAATCTATGGGGAAAAGCCTTTCGAACTCCTTTTCGGAATCTATGCTCGCCCTCGATGCTATGCTCGAATCGAACCAGACATCTGTTACGTCTTTGACCCTGTTCATCGTGCCTCCGCACTTTTCGCATCTAAGCTCTATCCCGTCTATGTAGGGCCTGTGCAGGTCGTCGAGATGTTCTGCCTTCTCCTTGTTTGTTGCATGCTTTATGAGCTCTTCCATAGATCCTATGACTTTGGTATTCCCGCACTTTTCGCACTCCCATATTGGTATAGGTATGCCCCAATACCTTTGCCTGGATATGCACCAGTCCGGCGAGCTTTTGAGGACATCAGCCTGCCATTGCATAGCCTCTTGAGGATGCCATGAAACCTTGGAATTTTCCGAAAGCAGCTTCTTTTTTATTTTTGCTATGTTGAAAAACCACTGCGGCGTGGCTATGAAAACTAGCTTGGAATCGCACCTCCAGCAATGCGGATAGCTGTGCGTTATGCTGCCCTTGTAAAGCAGTGCACCCAAAGCCTTTAAGTCATCCATTACAGCCTTGTTTGCTTCTTCTGGGACTTTCATGCCTTTGTACTTTCCCGCGTCATCAGTATATTCAGCCTTCCCGTTTACAGGGCAGAATATCGGCAACCCTAATTTCTTTCCAAGGTTGTAATCTTCGAGCCCGTGGCCCGGTGCAATGTGAACAAGCCCTGTTCCGTCGCTCATCGTGACGAGCTCTTCCGACAGCACCACCTTATGGTATTTCCTTAGCTCCTTCTGCTTCGGTGAATTTTCTTCTAGAGGATTTGCATATTCCATGCCCTCCAATTCGGAGCCGTAGAATTCCTCTAAGACAACCGGGCTTTCGTCGAGCATGGCAGCTGTGTCGTCGAGCCTTTTCTTGGCGACTATCAGGCTATTGCCGCCGAACTTCGCAAGGACGTAAAGCTCTTTGGGGTTGACGGCTATAGCCACGTTTGCTGGGAGCGTCCATGGCGTAGTGGTCCATATGAGAAGTGAATAGCTTCCGTCTTCAAGGCTTATCCTCGCCTTCGAGCTATTTTTTATTACAGTGAACGGGACTGCTATCGAAGGGTCGTTGTCCTGCATGTATTCCGCTTCCATTGTGCCCTGCGAAACCGAAGTCTGGCAGTGCGGGCAATACAGCGTAGCCTTCGTGTCCTTGTAAAGCAAGCCCTTGTCGCTTATCTGCTTGAATATGCTCCATCCAGTCTCTATGTACTGCTTGTTGAACGGTATGTAAGGATGTGCGAAGTCAAGGGTTATCCCGAAGCGCTCGAAGTCGCTGTCCATGTGGCCTATGCCTGCCTCCACATACGCCCTGCATTGCTTTATGAATTCCGCTACGCCTATCTTTTCCTCTATGTCCTGTTTGGACTTGAGCTCGAGTTTCTTTTCGACCTTGTTTTCTATCGGAAGCCCGTGCACGTCGTATCCTGGTATGTCCCTTACGTCATATCCTTTCATCCTTCTGTATCTGAGCGTTATGTCTTTTACTGTCTTGACCCACATCTGTCCCGGGTGAAGGTCCCCTGTTGTATAAGGCGGTCCGTCCAAAAAATAGAAAGGCTTCCTGCCCTTGTTTCTTGCCCTGAGCCTTCCCAGGGTATCGGTTTCCTTCCAGTAGTTAAGCATCTCAAGTTCGTTAGCATTAAGGTCCAACACAGCCAGCACCTAGAAGGATTTTGGATTAATCCTATAAAAAGGCTATGTGCAATTCACTTCTGCAGCTGTGCGACCAAAAGCTTCTTCGATTTGTAAGCCTTGCGCTTCGGCATGTTGCTCCAGCAGTCCTTGCATATCGTAAGCTTCAATATCTTCGTTGCAGTCTGCGAGCTTTTTATGCAGCTGCTGCAAATGGTCCTGCCGCAGTAATCGCACTTGTATTGCCTGTATATTTCCTTTTTGCATCTTTCACAATATGTAACCATTGTATCTTACCTTCCAAGTCTATGCACATCGATGATGTACATTAAGAATTATAGCATGTATTTAGGCATGGGAAATAATAAATAGCTTCTGTGGCTGCGATTGCCTCGCTAACCATTTTTATCTGTTGGGCCTCTTGAAAGGTACTCGTTATACTCTTTCAGCATGACCTCGGCCCTTTTTCTCTTCAGCTCCATATATGCGTCCACTTCTTCCTTCCTTATGCGCGTGAGCATGTTGCCCTCTTTTATTACTACGTATTCGCCTTCTACAGGCTTTGAAAGCTCTTCGAGGAGTTTGTCCCTGTT
>JAVYSI010000046.1:0-5041 GCA_038729265.1 Methanothrix sp.
TAGAGCCGGCTTGACAAATAGCGTGACAATGCAAGATGTCCTACGATTTTGCTGGCTTTTAGGTATCTGGAAGCAATGACGCCTTTGATGCTTTTATTAGCTTCCAGATAACGTATCATGCGCATGAATTCTGTAGCATGAACAGCATTATCTGCATCGACAAACCCTATTATATCGTTTCCTGAAGATTTTGATATTGCATACAAAAAGCCCTTCTTTATGGCCCCACCCTTGCCAAGCCTGTGTTTTGAATATATAAGCGAAACATCGCCATGCTTTTTTTTGATATTCCTAATGATGGTGTTTGTTTTGTCTGTGGATTCGGAGACTACTATTATCGAATGCTTTATGGCATCTTTCCTAAAAACATCCTCGTAAAATTTCATGGTATTAATTATCCTGCTCTGCTCGTTATAAGCTGGTATGATTAGATATACTTTCATAGGCAATCAACTTCAGCCAGCATTGTTGCTGAAAAGAGTGTTTATATGCTGTTTGAAGCGTTCTGGCTCTATAAGTGCAATTGAGTTTATGGATTTATAGCCCTTGTAATACATGTCCTTTAAAGAACGTTTTACGTCGCCGCCGTTCGCTATCACTATAGCTACGGCTAGGACGCGGCCTATGAGGTCTATGGATTCGTAATCTTCTTCATTGTAGATGCTTGAGACGAATTTTTCTAGTGAGCCTTCTACAACATTCTTATATAGCAAGATTAGCATTTCCTTTAGGTTTGGGATATCGGCCAGTTCTCGCCTTCGGAAGATATTGGCAGCAAGAAGGCCGGTAGAGTCACCCTTGTCTGAAGCTACCGCGGTGAACAGTGTTGAAAAGCTAATCCTGAGCAGCTGATCTGTGGCATAGTTTGCAGGAAAATTATTGTCTGAAACCGTACGCTGATTCTGCTTTTCTTTGTAATAGTGTGCGGAGATAACTCCGTTTATTACCATGAGTGTGAATTGCTCTTCAGTATTTTTGCCTATTATAGTTATTGTATTGTTGCTATTTTCGTATTTTATATATGGTTCTTTGTCAGTTTGTTCCAACACAAGTTTCGGAGCAAAAGGCATAAGCCTTTCAGGATTTTCTCCCAGATATAGCGAGAACCTCATAACTGCGGATTTTATGGTTTCATTGGTAATGCTAACAATGTTGCCCTCTTTCTTGGATTTTTGATTTTCCAACTAAGCACCGGAGCACATATTTATAAGCAATATTCATGGACAGTTGAGCTTATAAACATAAATCTTTTGTGGAATCGATGGTTGTGAATAGTTGAATACCATGTCAAAACCTGAGGAGTTGAAGAGCTCAAGCGTGGTTGCGTTTGGATTTTCCAGATATGCATATGATACGTTGTATTTTACTGCGGTAGAGCAGGAGGCTTTGGAAATTATTTGTATTGTTGCGTTTATCATCTGCTGCGGTTGATACTTGTATATACCTCCAACATACTGACTTATAGAAATCAGGGTTTGCCTCATCGCTATGCTAGACACTGGGTTCCTGAACGCATTGTAATCATTGACTGCAAAAATGGCCCCTTTTGGGGTATTGTTTGCTATATATGATGCGGCAGAAATTTCTGCGTTGGTTAGAAGCGGCTGCTTGTAAGCAAATACGTCATGAATAAAGAACAATGGGAAATTTATAATCACCAATATAACTAACAGTATCCCAAATATTGCCCACAGGCGGCCTTTCTTCCACATTGCGTCTATAAGATAAGCCATGAAAAGGCACAGCATCAAGAAAACATATAGAAATATTTTGTTCGAATCTGCAGGGTTGGGTTGTGGTGTGTACACAGTCACAAATATCCATAACGCCATGAAAGGTACGAAAAACGCCTTGGAATTGCGTTTCGCATAGTACAGACCTAGAAGCCCAAGTATTACGGGTATTCCGGCAACCTGAAGCCAGAAGAATACTATGTTCTCAATGCTTAGAATCATGGTAATGAGCGCGTTGCTTCCATGGAGTATGTAGTTTTGGTATATAAAATATGACCAATTGGCTTCTCTTTTCTGAGAATTCATGTATAACAGCTCGATTGAAGCGATTATTGCGAATGGAATCGCAGCAAGCGCGAAGTTATACAGATTCTTTAATCTGCCTTTTTTCACAAGAAGGTAGAACAAGGAGAATATTCCTAAAAATGCTACAACTATAACGCTTTCGGCATTTGCCAATGGGAGCATTCCTGCTAGCAAACCGAGAAACAGATATTCCTTTGGCCCGAACCTTTTTTCAGAGAAGAAGCCCAAGTATATTACGTATATTGCTATGAGCGCAAGTGGCAGACCAAGAAGCAGGTCCCTTTGGGCAAGAAGCATGCTGTTTATTATGCTTGTCCAGTATGATGTAGGTATTTCGGACATCTTTAGTACCGAATATATGAGAGTTGGTATGGTGTTATGCGGCTGTGGCAGATAGAAAAGATGCGCTGGCTGGAATAAGGGGGTTATCTGCTTTATGAATGGAAAATCTAGGATCTTTATGAATCCTACGCCGCCGAACCAGAACATAATTGTTGAGATTATTGATATTCTAGTGCTTTTTGATATAGCGTAAGCAACCATCATGCTTAGCCATACAAACGAGAATACAAGCATTACATCAGGCAACATTAATGACCCGACTATGCCCATGCCGAATCTGTGCAGCATGCCCATGTAGAGGTCGCTCATAAATGGAAAAACGTTTTTTGTCCCAATAGTAAAGTAGTATTCTGGGGGAAAATGGCCGAACGCTACTGAATACCCTATGCCAATATGGTAAAGAGCATCGGAACAGGATGCGTCTATGCAGTATATCCCGTTGCTATAATTTCCAGTGCCTGCTACGAATATTATCGCAATTATAACAGTTATAGCAAGCGCAGATATCCAAGCCCATCTTGGAAGTGACGTTATTTGTATATTTAAATTATTTTTCTTGTGGCCTTTTGGCCTTTTTGAAAGCAGATCGTAAATCGCTCCAGAATAGACCGCGATCAACGCTAAGAGCATGACAAGGAATGACAGGCCTATTGCATACGAATTTATGCTTCCGAACACATAGTCAAAGAGGAAAAGAAGCGATGTGAATGACACTATACCGAAAGGTATGCCTATCGCAACAGATTCGATTGCACTTCTTGAGAATTGCATCCTCAGAGCTATAAGAGCAGCCATTAAAGCTGGAAATATAGCAATTACAACCCAAAAAAGCATGGAAACACGATTTATTATAATCGTAAAGTTATAAAGATTATTATAACAATTTAAATGCTGTTAAGCAGAGGTATATGGAATGCGCCCGAGTGCTTTTACACTGGCCCTGATACTGGTTATAGCCCTAGCAGGGGCACTGCTTTATGCACAAAATACACACGCATATGCCATCCATAGCACCGGCACCCAGCCAAGTACACAGAGCAGCGGAATTACAGGACAGATAAGCAGGTTAAAAAATATAACTTACGAGTATATATATTCAGCCAATGGCAAAAAATTGGAAGGCTTGGCAGAGATGGTCGGAATAAAGGCGATAACTTTGAACTCCAGTGCAAACGAGATAAAGCCCGGGCAGCTGTTCTCCATACGCATACTTTATGATGGCTATTTCGGATTTGATACCGGAGATTACAACAGCAGCGCTTTCTTGCAAAAGACAATCAACCTATATTATTTTGGATACAGAAGCGCCGGGGCAAAAAACCTACTTGTATATGACAATGTTAGGAATGTTTCCAGATATTTCACGCTCAAGAATTCCACGATGGAGGTGCCGGCTGGGCTTAACACGTCAAATTACCTTCAGGAAACTGTATACCTTGAACCGACTTCCAACGCAAGCGGAAACGTCTGGGACTTCTGTGGAGGGCTTTTTCTTGCGTACCTAAACGATACGCACAGCGGCAGCCAGTTTAGTTATTTAAGCTTCAACAGTACATATGTCCACAATTCGAGCATTCTTAATTTTGTATCGGATAACTGTACAAGTGTGAAAGTTTCATGAACAAGAAAACCGCATTGGTTTATTTGATACTTGCAATAATAGTCGCAAATGCGGCTTATTATGGTTTTACGCATTACGAAGGCCCGAGCGTATACGGGGACGACCCGAATTACCTCTACCTTGCGAGCTCTATGCTCCAAGGTACATACGTGATGAACCCTGGTTATATATTCTCATTGAGAGTAATGCAGTTCGCTCCGATAGCCTTGTTTTACGCGATATTTGGAGTGCACACTTATTCGGCATCTGCATGGGACATATTCTCTTACCTTGGTGCTATAATAGTCACGTTCATGCTTGGAAGATTTTTTTATAATGATAAAGCAGGGCTTTTCGCAGCTTTTACCTTGAGCATATTCCCTCTGCTGACTAAATTTGCAGTTACAACGGGCGAAGACCCTCCCCTAATGTTCATTTCATCGCTTGCGGTCCTAATGCTTTTGTATGGAACTAAAACACACAAGCCGAAATATTATACAGCAAGCGGTATTTTGCTCGTGGCTGCCTGGCTGATAAGTTATGAGGCTGGCGTAGTTATAGCCTTTGTTTTGATAATGGCGCTTTATTATACTGCAGTGCGCTTTTACAAGCACAGGAAGCATTTCAGCAGGGTAATATCCGATTCGTTCTATGAATTTTTTTATGATTTGGACAAGGGCAGATACTTAAATATATACAAGAAGGCTAAACATTTGTATGATTGGATAGGCAATCAGGGAAGCACTTTCTTAGTTATTGGCGTAATAATAGGGCTTTTGCTTACGTTCATATTCAGCGCTTACTTTTCAAATGCAGGGCCTTATGTTACTATAACCAGAAACCTAAACTTCTACAGTGCGGTTGGAAGCTCGATTAACGGTTTGCCGACTATACCAACTACTGATGTAAGCCTGATGTTTTACCCTAACGACATGTTTCCATACCACATCATAAACATGCTTACACTGCACATGAGCTTGGGACAAATGCTCAATACAATCAGAAGCAACGTCTTCGGAATAGCTACGCTTACTGAGTTTGGCGTTTCTTTCTATGTGCT
>JAVYSI010000047.1:0-4962 GCA_038729265.1 Methanothrix sp.
CATAAAGGAAATTTATATCAGAACAGGGTAAAAATTTAGTTATGGGTTATACTGAGCTTACTGCTTTTTGAATAACTGCATGTTTTGCATTGCCTTATTCAAAGTATTCGGGGCCAAATGGCTTCCTCAAAAGTTTATCCGTATGGTTTGGAGTTTGAACATCATCTCCGTGCACGTATTTTACTTTAACATTCTTGCCCTTCTTTGGATATTTCATAGAATGCTCGAACGTTACGGCATGGTATGAGCCATCTTTTATATCTTCTACTACTACAAACCTAAAATTAGCCTCTTCAAATCCAAGGAGGTATGCCCCGCGGTCGCCATCTTTGTACAATATGCCTTCGGAGAGCTGCGAATTGAGATTGGACAACACTGAGCTTTCATCTTTCCCTCGCAACGGCATAAATCTTTCCTTAAGCCTTTCTATGCAATGCCAGGTAACGTCAAGCGTCATTTCCATTTTGTTAGAACGCTTCTTTTTCGCGTCCCCATAATCTTTGTACATGTCCTAAAACCCTTTGATTGATTAGCCTACAAAAATATATTTATTGGTTTTGAAGTGTTTTGGTTGATAGTTACACAAGAGTCAAAGATGGTAGATAAAGTAACCGCATGATTGCGACATATTTATAATTTAGAAGTTGAACTATTATTGGTGTTAAAATGTTGAAGGAAGGAGACAAGGCCCCGGATTTTAATCTTGACGGCTCTGATGGATTGAAGCATACACTAAAAGAATTCAGTGGAAAGTACCTTGTTTTGTATTTTTACCCGAAGGACAATACGCCCGGTTGCACTATAGAAGCTAACGGATTCAACAAAAGCCTTTCGGAGATAAGGAAGCTTGGTGCTGAAGTCGTCGGGGTTAGCAAGGACGACCTCAAATCGCACGACAAATTCAAGAAAAAATATGATTTGGAATTCTTGCTCCTTTCAGACCCTTCGAGCGAAATGATAAAGAGCTATGGGGCTTATGGAGACAGAGGAATATTTGGAGTTGGAACGCTCAGGAATACCTACATTATAGGAAAAGATGGCAAAATAGCGAAGATATACGAGAAGGTAAGCCCAAAGGGGCACGCTTCTGAAGTTATAGAATTCTTAAAATCGGCGAAGTGATTAGGATGGTAAAAAAAACAGAAAAAAAAGCAACTGCAAAAACGAAGAAAGCAAACGTTTCCGGAGGCGCAGCCAAGAATGCGAATTCGGCAATAGAAGCGCTGAATTCAAAACCTAACGCTGAGAACTGGAAATCAGTGCTCCCGGTTATAAAGAAGTCCGGTGCCAAGTATTATAGGATATTCTACGAAAGCGGGCTGAAGGACAAGGATAATCTGAGGAAGGCTTATGCGGTTCTTTATGATGGATCGTACAAGAGGCTTTTCAAGATTCCTATAATCGAAGTGCATGAGGGGAAAATAGTAGGTGCAACAAAATACCTTGTAGGATTGAAGATAAACAACAGGCAGTGAAAGTTTTTATTTTCAGCCATTTTTGGAGACCAGATAGTCACCGATTACAAGCTTCGTCGCACCTGTATTTTCAAGCGTCCATATTGCATCTTCAGGATCCAATGCTATGGGCCTGCGGTGCTTGTTCAGGCTAGTGTTCAGCACCGCACCGAAGCCGGTTTCTTTTGCTATATTGCTTATGAGCTTGAAATAGAGCTTGTTTTCTTTGGCGCTCACCATCTGCGGCCTTGTGGTGTGGTCCACGTGCGAAGCAGCCACAAGGTTCTGTATATGCTCCTTCCTGACAGCGTTGGCGCTTGTCATGAACCTGTTCGGGCCTACATAGTCTTCGAGAAGCTTGTTGGCGTCGCCTTCAAGCATGCTGCTCGCAAATGGCTGATAGTACGGCCTTTTCTTTATTATGAGATTTATCTTGTCCCTGTTCTCCGAATCGTTAGGCAGTGCTATAACGCTGCGATTGCCCAGGGCCCTGGGGCCGTATTCCATGCGTCCCTGGAACCATAAAAGTATCTCGTTCTTCTTTGCGACCAGCTCTGCCGCGTGCCCTGCCGGGTCTTTTATCGGCTCGTAGGATATTTTCCTGTTCTTCGATTTTTTAAGCGCGTTGAGTATCTGCTCGTTCGTATAGCCGGGGCCGAAATATACGTTGTCTATTTGCTTTGTATTGAACTTACCATGAATGCTGAAGTCTATGTAAGCTGCGGCTCCTAGCGACAGCCCTCCGTCGCCCATCTGTGGAAACACGAACAGCTTTTCTACTTCAGGCATGTGCTCTATGGCCCTGTTGACCAGCACATTGGAGAAAAATCCGCCTGCGACCGCAATATTGTGTATGCCAGTCTCCTTTATCCATTGCCTAACTAATGTCGTGACCTGCAATTCGGCATGTTTCTGTACGGCGTAAGCAAAGGACTCCCTGTCGTATTTTGACAATACATGGTCCTTTAGATATTCGGCCAGCAGTATCTCGTTCCTTGTTTTTATCTTTGAAACGAAATTCTTTGATTTCGGATCGTATACGCTGAACTGCCAGAGCTCTGGTATCTCTGCAGGGTATGAGTATGCTGCTAAGCTCATCAGCTTGCCTTCATCTTCCGAGTAGCGCATGTCGCAGGCTACCGTTGCAGCTCCGTACATTATCCCTAGGCTTGTGCTGGCTCTGAACTCCGCGAGCCGTTTTATTTCGCCTTTGTCGCCTATCGAAACCGTGCCGCTGAGGCCGTCCCCTGAACCGTCAAGGGTTATTATCAGCGCCTCGCTAAAACCTGATGTGTAATACGCCGAAGAGGCATGTGAGAGGTGGTGTTCGACTACATGCATGCGCTTGTGCGCCAGGTCCTTATCTATCAGAGCTAGCCTTTTTGCCGTAATGCTTTTGCTTATTGGTACTCCTATGGCCTTCCAAAGGCTGCGCGGCCTCTGGTTCTGTATGAGCTTGTACGGCACGTTCATAAGATGCAGAGTTGCCCTTGAAGGTCGCGGTATTTCTCTGCGCCATATCGCGCGCCTTTTCCTGTCCCACGAAGGTATGACTCTGGATATCAGGGCGTTGCCGCCTATCCAAGCCAGCGCTATATCCGTTATTTCCTCTTCTGTATTCTTGACTACATACCTTACGGAATTGTATGGGAACCCGACCTCGTTCTTGTTCTTAGTAAAGCGTTCCTCGTTGACCGCGGATATGGTGCTGCCGCCAGAAAAGGCAGAGCTGCCACAATCATGGGAATCGTTTATGCCAAGAACAGCCATTTTTTCACTTTGAAATGCAATTGTATAGATTAAAAACCAAATATTATGCTCTAATCCGTATTAAAAGCTATCGCTTCAGAAGAAAGCAATTGAAGCATATGCCACAACGCTGGACAAATCCCCTGTTTGCATGCCTGAATTAGAGTATTTGAGCAAAACACCCTTTTTTGCCCCTTTGGCTTTAGCATAAAGCGTGGCTACTGTGGAAGGGCCATATCCGCACGCGCTGTCTCCGCTGGTTACCACGCCATCGTTGAAGCCCTTAGCATCAAGCTTTTCGAGCATCTTTATAAGCGGCAGGTCCTTGGATTCGGCTTCATGGGCGGATTCGTAATGGTTGAAGTCTGAACTTGCCACTATTAGGGGCTTCCGGCCAAGCTTTCTTGAAGCTTTGGATATTGCATTGTACATGCATTCCGATGCTTTGAAGTCCTGTACTCCCATGCATACTGCAACCATTGGTATCGAACCAAATATATATTGTATAAAAGGCAGCTGGACTTCGACAGAATGCTCCTCTGCATGCGACTGCTCATCGATTTCTGCGATGTCGCATGCGTCGCATATCTCCTTTGCCAATTCCGTGTCTGAATGAATCGTTCCTAGCGGCGTCTTCCATGTTTCCTCTGACACGCCTATCTGAGCGCCCAGACCGGTGTGATTTGGCCCCAGTATTATGACCGAATCATAATCCTTCCTGAAGTCATAAACGCATTTATACGCATATGCTGCTGTTCTTCCAGAGTATATGTAACCGGCATGCGGCACTATTATTGAAATTGGTTTGCCGTTCCCTGGCGTTGCCCCATCAAGCGCCGACTTTATGAAATTGCCCAGCTCTGCCTTCTGCTTTGGATAAAAGCTGCCTGAAAAAACACTTTCGCGCATAGAAAGGACCATTGGTAAAGATTATTCTAATTGCATGGCAAAGAATATATTAGGGATTGCATAGCCTGCAATGGCAACGTATAAAGTAATTGTATTTGATACTTTATTGTGCTTTTGATGGTCTTCGTACTGTATGTGGATATGGATTATTTCTTTGCCGCATGCGAAGAGGTGAGGCACCCCGAATTAAAGGGAAAGCCCCTTGTAGTTGGTACAGCACCGGTAAACGAGAAGTTTAGGGGTGTAGTACAAACCGCGAATTATGAGGCAAGGAAGTACGGCATACACAGCGGAATGCCCAACATCAAGGCGCTGGACCTCTACAAAGACCTCAACTATCTGCACTCTGATGAGGAACACTATGAAAGCGTGTCTTCGGAAATAATGAAGACGCTCAGATCTCATGGCAGGCCCCTTGAAGTAATTAGCGTGGACGAGGCCGCCATGGACATAACCGGTCTGACGGATGACGAGGCGCTGGAGCTCGCAAAAGAGATAAAGTCCGAGATAAAGAAGAAGTTCGGACTGACGTGCACCATAGGCATAAGCACAGGAAAAGCGTTTGCCAAGATGGCTTCAGATAAGGCAAAGCCAGATGGTTTGATGCTCATAAAGGCGCAGGAGCTCAGGAGCTTTCTGGATTCATGCTCGTTGGATAAGCTGCCAGGGGTAGGCAGCAAGACGCACGAAAAGCTCAAAGAATTAGGAATCAACAGCATAGGGGAGCTTTCCAAGCGCGATCCAATGGTACTTATAGACGCGCTGGGTTCCGCGGGAAAAGAGCTTTACATGCTTGCAAACGGCATCGATGAATCCAAGATTGTGGAGAGCTCGGAGATACTTTCAATAG
>JAVYSI010000048.1:0-4909 GCA_038729265.1 Methanothrix sp.
ACTACAGCCAACACGTAATTCATCGTCGGTTTCTTGCCTATGTATACAACATTTTCTCTTCCTGCGTCGTTAGTTCTTTCGTTGTCTGCCATGTATATCACTTTGTTGCGCATAATGTAGCGAGGGATTTGCTTAACTCACTATGTCTCGGTACTATTATTTATCAGTCAATGTATTTATTCCTTTGCTGGTATGTTTCTTTTTTTGAGGGTTCCAAGTATTGCTGCCGTTTCTTTCTCCGGATTTATATCTGCGCCGCATTCCTTGGCTATGTATACAGGGTAAGCTACGGCAATGTCCCTGAGCAGACTGACCTCCTTCTCTATCCCTGCTTTGTCCGCTATGTCCATGTTGGCATTGATTATCGAACCCACGAGCGGCAGAAGTTCATCGAAAAGCTGCAACAGCCTTTGCGTGTCAATCTCCCTGTCCCTTATTATCCTCTTCGCTTCTTCATAACCCCAGTTTGCCTCGGTATCCTCTGAGGAAAAGGCCTTGCCAAAAGAGCGCATGTATTCCGGCATGACTGGATAGAAAACCTTGTAAAATATGTTCCCAAAAGTGCTTCCGTAAGACGACTTTATCACGAGATCGTAAGCTATCACTCTTTCCTTCCAATCGGTTATGGAGCCAAGCTTTTCAAACAGGGCCTTGACTTCCTGTGGCTCGCTTCCAGGTTTTTTCCCGAGCCCTTCTAGCATATTCTTTATTGCCCTAAGGTGCTTCTGCTCTATTTCGCTGAGAGCAGCGAAATGGTCGGCGTACCTCTTTGCGTCGTAATCATGGAGCTCCTTAGACCACGACTTTGCTATCAAAGAGCTTTCTTCCTCTCCGGCATAAAAAAGTCCGACTATCCTAGTCACGTCGGATACTTCGAACTGTACAGAGTTGGGCAGCTCCACAACGTTGCCAGTTATCCTGCCTCTTTTTCTCTTCACGTCTATGAAGCTAATGCCGCGTCTGACAGCGTTCAATGGGTTGCTCTTTATGTAAGCATATACATATGGTTTTACCCAATCAGGAACCCCATATTTTTTCATTGCCTTGTCTACCAATATGTTCCCTCCAGCCATAATAATCACCGAGAGTCAAATATCGGGTTAACCCGATATTTATAATCCGGTTATAAATTTATGCCTTTCTCTTAGGCTTTTCTTCCTTGCCTTTGCTCTTGTTCCTTCTCATCCTGCGGACAACTATTGCTATTATCAACAGTACGATTATCACAATAATCGCATCTTCTATATATCCATAAGTTGTGTTTGCAGTAGTACCTACGGCTACAAAGTACTGTGTGGAACCAGAGAACTCAAGGCTTTGGGGGCTGTTGGGCTGTTTCCATTGTTCGTAAAGCGTTATTGGATAGTCTCCGGATTGTCCGGAACTGTCCACGCTCACGTAGAATGTTGCGTTGACCGTCTGGTTAGGTGCTATGCTGTTTACGTAGTACGTAGATGAAACCATGCTTACTGGATATACGCTTTCCATTGTGAACAATACCGAATCCGCGGGTTCATTGCCAGTGTTCTTTATGTGCAGCGTCACCGGTACGTATGTGGAGCCAACGCTCAGGCTTGAAACCGCTCCTGATATGTTGTAAAGCGCAGAACCCTGCACGTTAAACTTGAGCTGCTGATTCGAGCTATACGTTTTATTGTAGTTCGCGTTCTCATAGCTCAGGTGTGCGCCTATTGATGTATTAGTTATGTTCTGCCCATAGGTGTTGACATATATCTGTTCTGTAGTTGAAGCTCCCCCTGGCAGGCTGTTTATGAAAAACCTGTCAACGCTGCTGCTCACGCTTATGGACTTGCCGCTCGTGAACCCTATGCTTATGTTCCTTGCGGTCCCTGTGCCTATGTTCTGTACCAAGACCTCTACGCTTTGGTTTGATCCTGCATAAAGCGAAGAAGGCTCTGATCCTGCAAGGCTTACGACTATATCAGGGCTGTTGATTACTACACTCACAGGCATTGACACATTTTCAGTGAGCATATTGCCAATCCCGTTCTCATATGTAACGGTTCCGTTGAGGAAGTGGATCCCTGGCGTTATGTTCTGTGATGCAATCATGGGCTCGCTTACCTGCACTGCAGAATCCTCGTTCAATGCACCTAGGTTGAACATAGGCGTACCTATTATGCTGAAGTCGCTGGAATTCCTGAGTACCAGTGTAGCGTTTGTCATTGGCCCTGTCCCTGTATTTAACACGCTTATGCCAAGGTCAAATTGTTCTCCCGGGCTTATCTGTGTGGTAGGTACGGCCGTAGCTTTCACAGCAGGCTTTCCATATATATACAGGTATATCGGTATCTCGGATTCCATCGGCGTGCTTACACTCTGCCCTGTTGCGGATGTCACCGAAGTCCTATATGTAGCTATAACGTATATTGGATAATCTCCCTGCTGCAGCGTCGAGGGTATGTGCAGCGTATAGCTGAATTCGTCATATCCTATCGCTCCTACGAGCCCAGTGCCTATGCTGCTCTCTATGGAGCTGTACGCCGGAGAGACGTTTATTATCTGGTCCTGCGATACAAGCTGTATATTTACATCTTGAAGAGGCTGCGAGTATGAATTGAATAGCTGGAACGTGATGTTCACAGTATCTCCTGCTACAACAGGCGTGGGCGAAACGTACAGGTTCGTGAGCGACAACGGCGTGCTCGATATGCTGCTTGACTGCCCGGAAACCTGAGCAGAAGCCACTCCAACGTAGAACATCGCAAGCAGCAAAACAATCGCTGCTACTCCAGCCTTTGAATTCCAGTATACCTTTTTACTTTTCATGCTATTTGCACCTTGAACAGTTTAATCGCCAAACCGAGCATTATGACAGCGAACAGCGCGAGTATGCCTATCTGCGGCAGCGCTGTGCTGAGTGGATATGAGCCGGTTATCATCACATCCCTTATTCCATCTACTGCATACGTCATTGGATTGAAGGTAGATATTACCCTCATCCAGGTCGGCATTGACGCTGCAGGGAAGAACGCCCCGCTTAGGAACCACAACGGGAGCGCTATTGTCTGAGTAAATATAGCGTAAATTTCAGGTTTTTTGACCCTGGAAGCCATTATGAGCGATATGCCGGTGAAGCCCAATGTGAGCATTAATACGAGTATGAATATCCATACGACGCCGACAAGGCCCATAAGTATAGTAGTACCGAAGAACAGTGATATGACTATTACCAGCAATGTGCTTATTATGGAGAGGGTCAGTGTGTATATAGTTTTGCCGAGCATAACCGAAGATCTGTTGAGCGGCGTTATCAGGAGCGCCTTAAGGTTGCCCAGCTGTTTGTCTGTTATGAGCGTGAAGCCTCCTCCAAAAAGTGTGCCAAACACCGCAACAAGTGCTATCACGCCACCGACGAGAAAGTCTTCATAATTCGTCGAAAGCCCTGAAGTGAGCGTTGGAACAAATTCCGTATCTGGGGCCTGAGGCTGTGCATTTATTGGAACTATGCCTTTGGATCCGATTCCAGAATAAAATTCAGAAGCTACGCTGCTTATTGTTGGCAATATGCCTTCTACTGTTGAAGCATCAGGGCTGCTGTAATACGCAAGTATGCCTGTGCTGGAAGATTTGGCACCCACGGTTGGATTTATTATTAGTAGCAATGAAACCTGTCCAGATTCAACCTCTGACATTCCCTGGCTTATTGAGGGTATGCTTACAACCTTGAAAAGCCCGTCGGAAGAAGTCGCATATAGCGACTGCACAAATTTGTAAGAATTGGCATTGTTTGCGGTGTTTACAATCCCCACGGGAACGTTATGGGCGACAGAACCTATGTTGCTGAAGAATATCAGTATTATAAGCGGGAATAGCACCGTCCTGACGATGTTTGCCCTTATGTTGCTCTTGAATATTAGCATGTCTCTTTTGTAGAGTATGTATGCTTTTCCCAAAGTTGAAGTTATGATGTTTGACATTCTCATCTCCTCCACATCATCTTCGATGCGTTGGATTTTTGCTCTCCTAGTTCGTCCCTTATCGTTCCGCCGGTCAGGCTTATGAATACGTCATCGAGGGTTGGCAGATGCATTGATGCCGCAATTATCGGTATCTTCTCTTTTTCTAGAACGGATATTATTGAGCTGAGCGTCTTAACGTCTTCCTTTCCTGCATTTATGCTTATCCTGTCTGCAATTACTTTGGAATCTATCTTGAGCTTCTGCTTTATTGCTTTCTGGGCTTTCTCTATGTCCTCGAATCTCAGCGATATATCTATTATGTTGCCCTCACTTACCATCTTTTTAAGTTCTCCAGGCGTTCCTATGGCTTTGAGCTGGCCGTGGTCTATTATGGCTATCCTGTTGCATAGCGAATCCGCCTCTTCAAGGTACTGTGTTGTTAATATTATAGTCACTCCGCTCTTGTTGAGCTTCCTTATTCTGTTCCACATGCTTACCCTGTTCTGTACGTCGAGCCCTGTAGTTGGCTCATCCAAAACTAGTATTTTAGGGTTGTGCAGCATGGATTTTACAAGATTCAACCTTCTTTGCATTCCCCCTGAGAAGGATCCTGCCTTCTCTTTCTTGAAATTAACTAATTCCGCCTCATTGAGAGCAAAATTTACTGCATCTTCCTTTTCTTTTCCCTTCATCCCGTAAAGTTCGGCAAATATCTCTAGGTTTTGTTCTGCCGTTAAGTCTCCATCAACGACAGTCTCCTGGGTCATGAGCCCCATCTTCTCCTTTATAACTTCAGGGTTCTTGCTTATGTCATATCCATCTACTATTATTGTGCCTTCTGTTGGAATTATGAGCCCAAGCATCATGTTTATCGTAGTTGTCTTACCTGCGCCGTTAGGCCCAAGAATCCCAAATATCTCTCTTTCCTTTATGCCAAGGCTTATGCCGTTTACCGCTGTGAAATCGCCGAACCTCTTGACAAGATT
>JAVYSI010000049.1:0-4898 GCA_038729265.1 Methanothrix sp.
TTATTTCAGAATGCTTTGACATATGGTCTATTCTGCCTATATCTGGCGGTATGTTATAAGCTATCCAGTGCGTGAACGTTCCCATAGGCGCGTCAGGGTCATCCATTATTAGGACTATGCTCTTTGCACCTTCTGGAACGCCCTTTATTTCTACAGTAGGCTGTGTGTCTATCCCCTTGCAGGTGAATTGATCCGGTATGCGTTCGCCCTGCTTGAAACCCCTAACCAATATCTCCATGATAATCAAACTGCAATAAAAACTGTGATAAAAAGTATAAATTACTTTGCAGAAAGCTGGCTTCTAGTCTGGTTAATATAGAATTTTGCTATTCGCGCAGCATGTGTTCGGAGCTGTTTCCTGCTTCTTTCTGAATTTTATTTGTTATTTCTTCGATTAGGGTTGCTATCCTGCGTTTGTTTTCAGGGGAAGGATACATGAAAAGGCTCTTTATGCGCATATCTGCCGATTTGTTGCCTTTTTCTAATGATATTGAATAATGTATTCCGCTTTTTATATCGGAGAATTCAATGCGGTTTGACGTATCCTCAAATATTTTTATTGCGTCTTCAATTTGTCTAGGACCAATTTTCACAGAACGTTCCGTTAATCCGTCAGACGTGCTTTTTGTTTCATAGACTGAATCTTGCATTTACTCACGCATGATGAAGTAATAGGAAATATTCCGCTTTAGATAATATTTATAGCTTTCTTTTGTTAGGCATTAGTAGGTTTTGTCTGCGCAGGATTAAAGCCATTGCAGGCAATTATTCGAAGCGATTGATGTATGAATAACATAATATCAGCCGGTTTTGGCTGGATTTTTGCGGGCATAATCTCGGGAGCTGTTTGGGTTGTTTTGCTTACGCGAGGAATAAACGATTATGGCATGCTTGCTGTAACTTTAGTCGTGCTTTTGACAGGAATAGTAATCATTGCTATGAACAAGAAAATAGCAGTGATAAAGGCTTCGATAATCGCAGCGAGGGCGAAAAGCCAATAAAAAAAGAAAAAAGCTTTTGGTTAATGACCAAAAGCCAAAAAACTGAAGCCTGAAGGAGTTGTCTGGGAATTGTGCCTGTAAACAAGCACCCTGTTCATGGTCTTTTTTGCCAACTGTGCAGTCATATCTTCTTCGGTTACCAAGGCTATAGCCCTGACGAGCTCAGATACAGTAGATGTATTTGCCTCTTTTGGATCTATCCCCATCAGCTCGTACTTGTAATCCAAGAGTTTTTCTATGCCTTCCCTTATTTCCTGCTCGTACATGAACTCCCTTCGCAATTTTCCTTCCTTTGGCTCACGCTCACTCTTTTCGTCTGTATCCATTCCAACCCCTCGGACGCGCCTTTGCTACGCACAGGTTAAACCCCAGAAAAAGCTGTCTGCCATATTTATACTGTGCATGGCTTGCGCACTGTCCAGTCATGTTTAGGGGTCAATCTATTTATACTTTACTATAATTATTTTACTTTAATGTATAATTAGGGAATTAAAGTAATATTTAAATACTTTTGTTGCATATATTATACTGCCGAGGAGACTTGGCAAAACCCCAGAGGACGCGCCTGCGCTATGCGCAGGCGCTGTCTTTTTATGAAAAAGTCATTCTACTCCTGGCTCCAGCATCTCCATGGTGCACTGTGCGGAGTCAAGCTTCACCCTGGTTCCCATTGGCATGGTAGTTATGTACTTACCATGGCAGCATGCAAATTCTATGAACGCTGGTTTCTTTGGCATCTTGTTGGAAAAGAGGTCCTGAAGGGTGCTGTGCATCGTTGCGTTTATGTAGTCTTCTATAAAAAGGTGCTTTATCATGTAAGAAGTGACGCCTTGGGATTCGGATATGTCCTTTATCCCATAGTTAGGAAGTTGCCCGAAGACTATGCCGTTGGCCTTTTTCAATACGCCTTTTATAACTAGAGAGGTCAAAAGGTTGTCTAACATCCATGGTTCTATGTTGACGTCTTCAAAGAAAAGAACTTTACCGCGCGCATCTGGTATGTATTTTGTCCCTACAACAAGCGAGAATACTGTGAGATTGCCACCCATAAGCTGGCCCTTGGTTATACCGTCGTTTATCGTTTTGGCCCATCCGCTTTCTAGGGGGTTCTTTATTATCGCTTCCTCGCCCCTGCTTATTATACTTATAAGGTTGTTCCAATTTATCTGAAGGGCAGCCTCATCGTCTTCGAAGAGGTCTATGAGCATAGGGCCTTGGAACGAGGCCATGTGCGCCATGCGCATGAACGCCAATTGCAGGAGCGTTATGTCGCTGTAGCCTATGAATATTTTTGGATGGTCCCTTATTACATCATAGTCTATGCTATTAAGTATGTCTATAGAACCGGCTCCTCCTTGCAATACCATTATTGCGTCGTATTTGTCACTCTTGAACGCGTTCTCTATCTCGTTCTTCCTCGTAGCGTCTCCTGCAGTAAGGTAACGTGTGGGAGACTCCCTTAACATGCTCTGCGACAGGCTCACCCTGAAGCCTTGCTTCTCAAGAAACCTGACGGCCTTGGGGAGCGAGCTCGTAGAAGTGGCAGCACTCGATGGTGCTATTATTCTTATTGTGCCTCCCTTCCTAAGCCTCGGAGGCTTTACCATCGGCTCGTACATGATTATAATTTACTTCGCAAAGGATTTAACACTTGGCGCTTGCATTAGCTTATTATTTTATCGCTGGCAATTATGTGCGTGGTTGCATGGCTTACCAAGAAAGAATAGATGCGTTGATAGAACACCACAGGAGGCTAGCAGAAAAGCTTCAAGTAGGGAGGGACAGAAAGCTTACAAAGGAGATAGAGGATAAGTTTGAAACGGCCCAGATTTTCATGAGGGACTACGAATTCAGGCTTGTCAAAAAAGATAGATAAACGTATCGGGGTGTAGTTAACGAAGAAATCGCTAGACCTAGGAAGGCTTGTGGTAATCACCGGACCGATGTTCTCCGGCAAAACATCCAGATTGATAGAACTGCTGGAGCGGGAGCGCTTTGCTGGGAGGAAGGTCATACTCTTCAAACCAGAGATAGACAACCGCTACAAAGAAAACAGCGTAAAGACGCATAAAGGAATAGAGCTAGACGCCACCGTAGTGAGGTCCAGCAAAGCGGGAGTTAAGGCAATATTTGACGTCAGCTCAGATTATAATGTAATAGGCATAGACGAAGCCCAGTTTTGGGATGAAGATTCCGGACTTGAGGACACGCTCAACAGGTTGGCCTCATTGAAAAAGGTAGTGTATGTGTCCACGCTAAACAAGGATTATAGGGGAGTGCCATTCAGAATATCTGAGAAGCTGCTCGCATATGCCGATTACATATATTCGCTGACCGCAGTTTGCACGAAGTGTGGGGAAGAGGCCGTATTCTCCCAGAGGATGATAGATGGGGTTGCAGAATCTGGGCCGCGCATCGTCATAGGAGGCAAGGAAGCTTACCAGCCAAGATGCAGAAACTGTTTCATAACGCGCTAGACCTTCACCGCAAGTGCAACAGGCTCTTTGAGCCCGATTATCGCGCTTATCTTGGCTAGCGCTTCATTTGTCGATCCGACTATTAAGATATCGTCATTTTTGGCCTTGTCTATTTCCGCAGTGTCTTCGTTTATTGGGAATAGGCGCTTTACGCCGAGCCTGTCTGACAGCAGCCTGGCTTGGACCAAAGCCCCAGGGTTCTCGTAAGCTATGGCGGTCGGTTTCCTGTCAAGGTTTGAACAGAATGCATCGATTTTCTTGTAGACGTTGGAATACAGGTTTGAATACGATGCAAAGTGCTCGTGCAACGTCTGAAGCATCGCTGGATTCGCCTTTTCGAATTCCGAAAGAGCCTCGTTTCTCTCATAATCGAAAACGACCCACGTATCATCAGAAACCTCTTCCACATATATGTCAGGTTTTACCTCTGAACGCGGTTTTGCAAGCATTGTGCATGTTACAAACCGCTCCTTTGGGAATGCATCATGGAGCAGCTTCATTACGCTGCTCAGCGTCTTTCCAGTATCGACAAGCTCGTCGACTATGAGGACGTACCCGTCTCCTGACGGGATTTTCAGCTTGTCTATCCCACGTACGAAAACCTCCTTTGTAGACGCACCTATATCGTTATAGTGGCTTGCAGATATACCGTAAGTCTTTACGTTTCCAAGCTTGGGATAAAGCATCGAGGCCAGAACCATGCCTCCCCTTTCCACATAGACCATGCACTTTGGCGTTCCGATTTTCTTAGAAGCTTCTGCTATCTTCTCGGCGCTTGCATCTATGTCCTCAATAGATTTGAATATTATTTTAGTTTTGGATTTCAGGAAATTGAAGAACTGAAGCCATTCTCCTGCACTTATCAGAGGTTCATCCAACAAACCTGCATTTATCATTCCTTTAGATAGCCTTACTGACTGCGGCTCCGACAGCGAAGACAGCCGCAGCACTTTCTCGTCCATGAAAAGGGCTTCTGGAGTCCCGTCAAATATTATGGAGCCACTGCTCATGACTATCACCCTGCGGCAGTATTCAGCCACCAGCCTCATGTCATGGGTTATCAGCAGCACCGTAACCCCGTCCCCGTTAAGGCCTTTTATTATCTCCATTATTTCCATTGACATTTTGTAGTCTTGCCCCGTAGTAGGCTCGTCGACTATAAGCACTTCGGGCTTTATGACTATGCTGCTGGCTACCGCGAGCCTGCGCTTCTGGCCCCTGCCAAGGAACACTGGATCTTCATCTGCCTTGTCGGAAAGGCCCACGCGTTTGAGTATGCCCGCAATCTTTTCATCCGCTTCCTTTCCTGTTATGCCGGCATTCTTCAGCGAATAGTTGACTTCGGAAGTGACGCTCCTTGTGAATATCTGATGGTCTGGGTTTTGAAAAACATAGCTCACATGCATCGGCAGCTTGAGCC
>JAVYSI010000050.1:0-4891 GCA_038729265.1 Methanothrix sp.
GTGTCGACGTTGCCATGTATGTCTTTTACGATAGCACTTTTAATTATATTGGGGATTTGGACCTTCCTGCGTATGCTGCTGGTCCCGATAACTGGTTTGCTCTTCTCATAAAAGCCCTTTCCCCTTATTATGCAATCGAACGGGCTGGCCCTTTCAGGGATTGAAGCGAGCACTATTCCTTCTGCGAGTTCGTTCTTCAGGTCCTTGAGGCTGTGGACCGCTATGTCTATCGAGCCTTCGATGAGAGCTTCATCTATCTCTTTGGTATATATATCCTTTTCCGTTGACTTTTCCACAGTCCTGTCTATCTTTTCATTTAGCGTCTTTATCTTCACAAGTTCGCATTTGGTTCTAGGAAAAACTGCTTCTATCTTCCTTGCCACTATGTTCGTCTGCGCTATGGAGAGCATGCTACCTCTTGTGCCAATGCGCAGCTTTTCCATCATGTCACTTGAAAATAGCATACTTGTCCATCATGGCGCGCAGGTCTATGCCTTCGTCTACCATTATTGTCTTCTCCATATCTTTCTCGCTCACTTTGGCATATGCAGCTTTAAGGCTATCGATGCGCTTCATCATGTTCTCGAAAAGCATGTTCTTCATTTCTCCGCTCAAGATCTTCCCTTCCCTATAATCCTTCTCCAGCACATCGGCTTCTTTTTTGCTGAGGAAATAATCCCTTAGATATAAGAATGCCATGTCGACGTCAGGATTTCCACCTAGTTTCCTATGCTCTTCAACACTCGCTTGGCCTCCGCTGAATGCGCTCATTATCTTGCGCTTTATTGCTTTTTCATCGTCAAAAAGAAATATCCCGTTATTCCTTGACTTTGACATTTTTTCCCCGTCAAGCCCAGGCATGTATATAGAGTGGAGTGCCGCCGGCTTTGTGAATCCGAATTTGGACGCGAGATCCCTGCATACACGCATGTGCGAGTCTTCATCCGCCCCTATCGGCACCAAAACGTCATCGTAGCCCAGCGTAAGTGGAAATATTATATGTGCCGATTGTACTGTAGGGTAAAAATGTAGGCCTATGTTCTGGTCGGTAGTGTATCCGTATACCGCTTTAACCTCGGAGAGTGTAAGACCTTTAGAAAGTTTTATTGCAAGGTTGTATATATTCGTATATATGTGGTCTATTATGAATTTTGTTTTTGAAGGGTCGAAACCATATGCAAGCATTACTCGCGCTATCGTTAGCGCGTTCTTGATCCCCTCTTCTTGCGTGGATACTTTGTTGGATACATAGCTTTCGTCGTCGGAAATGGGCATGAACAAAGGGATGCCGTATTTCTTCTGGAAAAACAGGTTCGTGTCAAAAACCGGTATGTGCCCCATATGCGGGGTGCCGCTTGCATTGAATCCCGATACAATTGCGCATTTCTTGCCCTTTTTAAGATTCGCCATGTATCTGTCGAAATCCCTGTGGGAATAAATGAGCCCGTTGTTGAACGTGTAGAAGTCTGGGAGATCCTTAATATCGGATATGAGCCCTGCACCGAATTTTTCCACCAGTTTTATACTGTCTGCAGTAACTTTTGGCATAGAAGAATATGCCTGTTCTTCAGTTCCTGGTTTGACCTTGTCCATTACAACCACATAGCTGATACTATGCAATTATTTGAGTATTTAAGCTTTAAGCGTTTTGTATTGTTTAAATTTGTTCACAACAAGAGTTATAAATCCAAAAAGCCAATTTTGCTATAGTATGGTAAAAATAATAAAATACTGCAGCAATAGCAAAGAAATAGACGCTTCAATAAGGCACGCAAGGATAGTAGTTGCAGATTTAGATGGAACATTGGCAATAAGCAAGAGCGCTTTGGATGACATGATGGCTCAGACTATAGCCAAACTGCTCAGAATCATGAAGTTTGCAGTGATAAGTGGAGGCAACATCGCGCAATTCGAAAAGCAGCTCCTAGCGCATTTAAAATGCGATAAAAAATTGCTTCAGAATCTATACCTGTTTCCAACCAATGCAACCGCCTTCTATAAAATGCACAATTCGGTACCAGTACTGGTATATGCGGAAAATCTTACTAAAAGGGAAAAGTCCGAAATAATAAGTGCAATGGAGAGCGCATTGGAAGAAGCCGGATTTTCTCCGGAAAAAACTTATGGGGAGATTATAGAGGACAGGGGAACGCAGATAACTTTTTCTGCCTTGGGCCAAAATGCTCCAATAGAACTAAAGTCAAAATGGGATCCTGAAAGGAAAAAGCGGGCGGGAATAAAAAAGCTCATGGAAAAAAGGCTTAGGGGGTTCCAAATATCGATAGGGGGCACTACATCAATAGATATATCAAGGAAGGGCATAGACAAGGCTTACGGCATAAAAAAGATAACCGAAGTCCTCGGCTACAAAAAGGAAGAAATGCTTTATGTCGGAGATTCGCTTTTTAAGGGAGGTAACGACTACCCTGCTGCAACTGCCGGTGTAACATGCATAAGCGTAAAAAGCATAGACGACACCAGGGCGCTATTGGAAAGGGTAATAAAAATAAAGGGAGAATAATATGCATCCGACTGATCATTCAAAACTAGAAACAAAAAGGTTATACAATGGAATGGGACAATTTTGATTACGCAAGAATAAAAGAGATGAGAGAAAAATACATACCACTGAAAGAGGTAGTCAGTTTCATACAGCTTAACAATGGAGAAAACCTTATAGACATAGGTGCGGGTGACGGCCACTATTCCATTGCTTTCGCTTCTGCATTTCCGAAATCAAAAATAACGGCTTTGGAGCCGAGCACTAACGGCGTAAATCTAATAACAAAAAGGATAGAGAACAGTGGCGTAAGCAATGTAAAAGTAATCAAAGCGGATGTCTGTACTTTAAAAGACTTTTCGCCCTACAGCGTCGTGTTCTTTTCAAACGTGTTTCATGACCTGCCGTGCAGGGAAGAATTAATCAGAAGCATATCAAAAACTATCGCAGCCAAGTCTGAAGCAATTTTCATAGAGTTCTCCAAAAATGCGATTCATGGGCCCCCGCAAGAGATAAGGATTTCCGAAAAGGAACTTGAGGGTATCATGTCAAAAAACGGCGCTAGGCTGCTCGGCTCAAAACACTTCGAAATCAACTATATGCATAAATATATATTTGGATAAAAAATTATTGCTAAGGGATCAGGTGGATTTTTTGCGGGATTTGGACAGCATAATGGATGACATTAACGAGAGGGAGGAGCTCAGAAAGAAGGGCAATGACGATGCTATAGAAAATATAACTGGCAAAGACAATGCTTCAACTTCGGAAAGCAAATCCAACGACAATGTCGGGTCTATAATGTCAATGGGCGAATATGGAAGGATAAGCTTTGACAAGTTCGATGCGGTAGACCTAAGGGTTGCAAAGATACTCGATGTTGAAACGCATCCGTCAACCAGAAAGCCCATGTACAAGCTTACCTTGGATCTCGGCGAGCTCGGAAGGAGGACAATAGTAGCTGGCATAGGTGCATTTTATGGCAAGGAAGAGCTGATAGGCAAGAAGATAGTGGTAGTTGCAAATCTTGCCCCAAGGACCATAGCAGGGGTGGTCTCGGACGGGATGCTGCTGGCTGCGGAGGACGAGCTTAACATATCGCTTATAGTCCCTGACAAGGACGCTTCTCCAGGTAGCAGGATACACTGAGAACGTGATTCCATGGAAAGAAAGGCGGAAGCGAAAAAGCAAGGGGCGGAAAAGTCACTAGTTCAATTTCTTGAAGGGCTCAATTGCATAAAAGAAAAAGAATTCAGGGAATTTGCCGAAACCGAAGGCTTGATGATAAAGAAAATAGCAGAAGAGATGGGGCTTTCAGGGATGGGAGCCATGGAAGAGCGCTGTGAATCTATATATTCAAAGGTCTACATCCATGCCTCAAAAGATCCTGGCGTAGAGCCAGTTTCGCAGGCCGAATACGCGGTTACAAGAGCGCTTGACTATTTCAATTACTTGAGGCTTGAAATGATCATGAGGGGCATGCAGTTCGAGGCAGCTGCCAAGAACGAGCCAGGCGTCGAAGTATATCTTGACGGCAAAAAATTGCTTCCGCCAGGTAAGCATAAGAAAGGATACTCAGTCGGGATAATGTCCGACAACGACGATGACTATCCAAAAGCTTAAGTGTGCTTCCTTATTTTCGAAACCTTTATCTCAAAGTTTAAGTCCTTGCCTGCAAGCTGCGGATTGAAATCCACCTTTATCGTCTTTTCGCTTATTGCGATTACCGTTCCTTCGTGGCCGTCCTCAGTTCTAACTCCCATTCCCTCTCTTATGTCAGCCTCACCGAAGTTCTCCGCAGGGACATCGACTATCAGCTCGTTTTGCTTTTCGCCGTAAGCATCCTTTGATTTTATGGAAACCTTTTTAGTTTCATTAAGCTTCATGCCAATTACTCCTTCGTCAAAGCCCTTTATTAGCTCCCCTGATCCTACTGTGAACTTAAGCGGCTCTTTTCCGACATTAGAGTCGAAAACTGTGCCATCGTCAAGCGTCCCAGTGTAAAATACCTCTATCTCGTCTCCTTTCTCTACTGTTTCTGCGTTTGCATCGCTCATTCTATCACGTTGACATTTAAATCCAAAGCCCGTTTAAGGCTTTGCTTTAAAAACTTTTAGCAATGTCTAAACATATTCCTAAAAAGAAAAGGAATGGATATCACTTGCCCTTTATCCTAGAATATTCCTTCTCGAGCATCATGGCCCGTTCTTTTGCTGTTTGCTCTTATGCAGTTAATCTAGAAAAGTCAGAATTTTGTGCATATGGCATGCTTATTTCCGTTTTCAACATTGCTTAAAATTCGGGTGGCTGTTTATAAATTCTAATCATAAATATATAGCATAAAATCCACTGCATAAGTGTAGCAATGATAGAAATAAAAAAGCTCGAAAA
>JAVYSI010000051.1:0-4865 GCA_038729265.1 Methanothrix sp.
AAATTGTTTGGCGGGGGTGGGGTTTGAACCCACGGCCTCTAGATTTCTCGTCATCGCAATAATGCTCATCACTCATAATGCTATGCATATGAGTCTAGCGCTCTAACCAGGCTGAGCTACTCCGCCACATAAATAAAAGCACATTAGATTTCCAAAGAATATATATATTACTTTTGCAGGATTGCAATCATAACTTATGCTTTATTCTTGCAATTGATTTCTTTGCCTTGACCAATTCATCTTCCAGCCTAGCTTGGAGTTTTCCATTAATATACAGGACTTCGCCTGCAACAACGGTCCCGAAAACATTTGACGGATTGGTTGCGTATACTATATTATTCAAGGCTTTTTCCATTGGCATTAGATTCGTTTCTACTAGAGTTATATCAGCTTTGGATCCAGTGCTTAGCGTGTTTGGCTTCCCATGTAGGAACGAGGATGCATTGTACGTGGCAAAAGCAAACGCCTGCTCTGGAGTTATAGCTTCAGGATTCAGGTATTTCGCCGACTGTAAAATTGCACCGTATTTCATCTCTGCCAATATATCTAAAGAATTGTTGCTTGCAGTGCTGTCAGTTCCAAGGGTCACTAAAGCATTATCTTTAACTAAATTGTATATTGGAGCTATACCAGAGCCAAGCTTCATGTTGCTTGTAGGATTATACGATACAGCTCCAGCCATCTTTGATATAATACTTATCTCCTTACTATTGAGCCATACACAATGCACTGCGAGAAGGTTCTTTCTGACGAGCCCGTTGGCATGCATCCATTCGACTGGTCTCTTACCGAATCTTTTTTTGTGTTCAACAACTTCATAATCGGTTTCGGCGATATGCATCGTAAGCTCTGCACTATGCTTCTCGGCGATGTCATAAGCCGAGCTGATGGTATCTTTAGAAGCTGCATAAACTCCCTGCACTGCAACCATCGGCGTTACCCTACTGCTTTTTCCTGTTTTCAAAAATCTTTCAGCATTAGATAAAGGATCACCTTTTTGCGTCGTTTTGTCTTTGTCCAAAACAGCCCAACCCAAGTGTCCTTGGTAATGCATGGCTTCTACCGCGCTTGCTACAATATCTTCTCCATAATAAAAATCTACAAAATCAGTTATGCCATTTTTTATCATCTCCGCTATGCCTATTACTGTAGAATCGTATATCGTGCGTTTGTCGTTTTCTTTATCATACTCCCCTGTCAGCTCCAAAAACCTCCCAAGGTTAACCGCATCGACCGCACCTCTCAACGGTCCCATTGCGATATGCGTATGCGTATTTATTAATCCTGGAATCGCGATAATATTTCTGTCGTGTAAGTCAATTATCCTATCTGCTTCATGAACCTTTTTGTTTATCTCTGATATTTTTCCATTCTCTATGAAAATGTTCACGCGCTTTGCCACTTGGTTATTAAGCAGTGCACTAACCCCGCGTATTTCCAAACTGGCATCATTCATTATTCCTCACTTTTAAAAGGGAATATCTCTATCGGTATATCGGAAATTTCCTCGTAAGCCTTTTTGACCTCCTCTGGCAAATGGCAATATTTTTCAGTAATCTCCTTCGCTTTTTCATAACTGCCGCCAGCCTCTATCTCGTTGAGTTCCTTACAAAGGGAAGTAACTGCACTTTTGATTTTTCCAAAATCTATTCCGAACCTGCCCTTTTTGGAATCGTAAAATATGCCGCCATGTTCTTTGATGTAATTGTATTCTATCGCTTGCCCCATCGCATGCGCCTCCTTGAGTCCCATTCTCATGCCTCTCAAAATATTAGTAGCAAGATAACTTACGTAAAAACTGTCCATGCTTCTGACTTTCAAAATGCCTTTTTTATGAAAATATTCGGCACAATAAAGGCCCGTTATGTCGGCTCTTGCTTCCTCTATATGCGAAAAAAGCTCTTTGAGGGCTACAGGGACTTTTATTTTTTGCCCTTCCTTTACTGCCTCGCTTGCACCCAAACCATGCGACAGTTCATGGAAAAGTACAAAACTGAACGCAGCATTTTCATCCAATAAGCCAATCTGGCTTTCGTCCAACAACCTCTTTGCTATTGGGTTGCTCAAAAATTTAAATTTAAATCGGATTATGTTTTTCATAAGCACCTTTTTGGATCCGTGTATTGATCTTACGCTTTCATCATTCGGGAGATTAAAAGCTGAAGTAACAAAGCCCGCGTTTGCTTCGCCTCCAAACATGATTTCATCAACAACTACGATTGGGGAATTCGATTGGTTCTTCCTTTCGAAATTCAAATCCCCGCTTATTGGCAAGGAGAGGTCTATCTCTGGAAGGTATTTGGCATAAAGCTCAAGTTTTTTTGTTTCTTCGGCATTTTTGACGCAGATGTACGACTCAAAGAATCCCTTATAACCAAATTTCTTGTCTTCATATGTTTCGTATGGCCCAATTGTTGGCTCTATATTCCCGTCTAATCCGAGCCATAAAATCTGCTGTTTTTCATAATTATTAGTTAAGAAGGCATGCGCAGTTTCATCAAGGTAACTTTTCAAGGATACGTCTTTAGATTCTTTTGCTGCGGAAATAAGAAGTTTTGCTGCTTTCTCCAAATCTTCCCTATAAAAGTCCGAATATTTCTCGACCCTAAGATGGCCCCCATCCCTCAAAACCAAAGTATAATAAGAAGTAACATCATCGGCTTTCAATATGCCTTTTTTGACTTCCTCCTCTATCTCTTCGTTTGTAATTGCTTCAGGGTATAATGCAATATCATTGCGCATTCCGTCCCATGTAACGAAAGGCTTAAGGCCATTCAAAGGATCAAAAGGCCCTTTCGCAAATTTAATATATCTCAGCCTTTTTTCGTTAACTGCACTTTTTTCCTTTTCTAAAATGCCTATAATCTCTAAAATATCAGGGCAAATCTGTTTCATAAATACAACATCTAATACTTCAGAAACGCCTTTGAGAATCCCTATAATTTTTTGTTCCGAACCGGAAAGTTGAGAAATTCCATCTGATAAAATTATATCTTCGATCTTTTTAAGGCCGGAGTCTATTGCCATGTCGTCAAAGGCTAAATTTTTTATCATAAATCCGCCAATTTTGTTTTAATGGTGCGACCGCCGGGATTTGAACCCGGGCTTCTGCCTTGGCAAGGCAACGTCCTACCAGGCTAGACTACGATCGCAGTAAAAAAGCATATCTATTTCATGGGCTAATAATTTAACCCTTTTGATACTGCATATTCTCAGATGGGCTGCCGGTATCGGTATAAAAGTGCGAATGCGGAAAGGCTATTAAGTTTTTTTAGGCAAGTGTAATCATGCAGACAGAATTCAGCGGGACTATCAATCTAGATGCGGCTCCTGGAGATGTAAAAAAACTGATTTCTGATACTGAATTGGTAGCATCATGCATACCTGATTCTAAAGATTTCAAAAAGTTGGACGATTCCCATTTTTCAATAACTGTAAATGTAGGTATAAGCATGGTGAGGGGACCTTTCAAACTTTCCGGCACTATGGAATCGCTAGCCGACTATGTACAATACTCTATAAGTGGCAAAGGGCTTGGAAGCGAGGTTAGTATAACCATAAAGCTTGGCGTTGCTGGAACTGGTCCATCGGCCTCTAAGGTCACATGGAGTGCGACAGCGGAATTCAAGGGTATAATAAGCGGCGTAAGCGAGCCGATAATAAGGAAAATAACTAATGAAAAGGTAGAGGAAATCGCCTCAAATCTTAAGGCAAAGCTCGGTAACAAAGGTGCTTGATGTGGAAGAGACATTTGAAAGATCAATAAGGGATCTTAGCCAGATGCGTAAATTTAGCGACGAAGAAATGCACGTGTTTGAAGAGGCAGATGCCGCCGCAGAAGAGCTCGTTATGCCAGAATACGAGCACTACATGAACCACGAGTTCGATCCAGAAGGCCCGAAGGTGTTGGCAAAGCACAATCTAGTAGGCATCCCTATAAAAAAGGAGTACGGCGGCCTTGGGATGGAACCAATAATTTCGACTTTGGTAAAGGAAAGGCTGGGCCAGCTTGGGATGGGGCTTTCAAGTTTTATCAATGTCCAGGTATTCCTGTGTGCCCAAACAATACAGAGGTGGGGCACTGAAGACCAGAAAAAGGAACACCTTCCCAAAAACGTCACTGCGGATAAAATTTATGCATTCGGGTTGACCGAACCAGAAGCAGGCAGCGACCCAGCTTCCCTGAGGACGGAATACAAAAAATCTGGCTCAAGTTATATCATAAACGGCACGAAATACCTGATATCCAACGGTACCATAGCGGATTACATAATAGTATTCGCAAGGTCGTCGGAAAACGTGCATGAGATAAGCGCATTTATGGTGGATGCTAATGCAAATGGGGTTTCTCGCACGCAGCTAAAGGAGAAGATAGGTCTTTTCACATCTGACACCGGAATGTTGGATTTTTCAGATGTGGAAGTTCCAGAATCTGCAATTCTGGGCCCTATTGGGAAGGGCATGAACGTAGCATATTCTGCACTTCTCAATGCAAGGCTCGGCGTAGCTGCTGGTTGTGTAGGAGTAATAGAAGGTTCGCTCAACGCTTCAATCAAAAGGGCAAAGGAGCGCATTCAGCACGGAAAGGAGATAGGGAAACATCAGCTCATACAGCAGCACATATCCGCGATGCGCCAGAACCTTGAAATGGCCCGCTGGCCTACATATTTTGCTGCAATCAGAAAAGCTGCTTACGAAGCAAATCCAGAAAACAAAGAACTCATGGAAGAGGTGGAATTGAGGGTTTCGCTCGCGAAGCGCATAGCTTCACGGTTGGCTTTTGAATCAGCAGACAGAGCAGTGCAGGTCCACGGCGGCTTCGGATATTCCCTAATGTCACCCGTTGGGCAGCTATTCTTGGACAG
>JAVYSI010000052.1:0-4837 GCA_038729265.1 Methanothrix sp.
GGAGTGGAAATAAGAACATGCCATGCTATCGCAGAGAAGCCTTTAAATTTAGGTAGGGGTGAGGTTACAACCTTGGCCTAAGCGTGTGCCTGATTCCATTTTCGACGAATTCTGCTTCCCATGTGCCGTTGGCGTTTCTGCGCTTTATTAAAAATCCTTCTGGTAGAGAATCTTTAAGCATTTTTTTATCCTGTTCTATTAAGCTGTTGTTTTCATCAATCATTGTTCTTTTTGCATCGCCATTTATCAGCGTGTTGTGGAGCTCTTCATATTCTTTTGCTGGCAATTCTATGTCTCTTTTGCTGTCCATGCTTATAATTAGATTTTTTTCTATTGATTTAGGTACTGCCGTTATTTCAAGCTGGTAAGCTGTAGCTACCATCCCACTTCCAAAGAAAATACATATTCCTTTGTCACCTTCTTCAATATTATTTTTCTTTAACAGGCTCGCAACTGCAATTATTGTTGATCCGGTATAAGAGTTTCCTACCTGTGATGGCAGTTCAAGCGCATCCGGTATATTAAGGCTTTTAATAAAACTCTCAAACTCGGGTTGATTCTTTAGCTTTCCAAGCCATTTCCAATAAGCGTTTATCTCTTTATCGCTGGTCATGTAATCTATTATATCTCCATCATGGCTGCCGTTAAAGCCCCTGAGCTTCGCGTTAAAAATATCGATAAGGGTTTTGTCATCTATCGGGCTTGCACCCAAAGACTCTCTTTTTTGCATTTCTTCAAATCTATAATGTTCGTAATTCTTGAGGTAATGCTCGAACAAAAAGCTTGCAAAATATATTGCCTGTTTTGGGAATGGGACATGACTAATTAAAAATCTCATCTCATTTCTGTATTCCTCAGCCGAGTCTTTATGCTCGATATTAAGTTTATTCTCCAAGTTTGTCAATGCCATTGCTACCGCATATACATAACCCCTTTTCGAAAACTCTCCATACACTATAGGTGTATCAAATCCAAACTTGGTGAAATCCGGTAAAGGTATATTGAAGCGCCCATAACCTAGCTTATAATTTACGGCTATAAGTTCAGGTTCGGTAGTTATCCACATGAGCGTGGCTGCACTTCCCTGAGTAGTCTCGGCATCCGGAGCCCTTCTGCTGTCGTAGACTGCGGTATCTGCGGAGATTATAATGGCAGAGCTGCCGATTCCGAAGTTGGAATTCAAATATATCTCGCTAAGCGCGCTGGAAAGCGCAAGACCGGCTCCCGCACACGCAAATGTGTTTTGTTGCATCCCTGCATTCTTAAGCGCTTCGACATAAGGCCTGTATCTTTTTTCATCTTCTTCCAAAAGCCTAGAATATACAAGCCCCAAAGCAACTTCAGCTTCTGGCCTGCTGAAGTCGGGGTTGCTCTCAGTTGCATAATATATGCTCACCGGCTTTTCTGCGAAGAATTTCTCCTTATCGTAAGGGTTGGAGTCTACGTTCTTTATGAACGAATATATGGCGTTGGCAGCCATTGTCACATTGGACTGCGAATAGGTAGGGAGCCTGACCTTCTCTATGCCTAGCCCGTCCTTTATCTTCATTGGTTCGACCTTCATGCCATTTGTGCTTTTGGAGTTAAGCGCGTTTGCAAGTTCAACATAGCTGAAATATGTCTGTGGCGCTTCTACAATTAGCTTGTTTATGCCTATTTTAGGGTCGACCCTCACGCGCATGGTTTCGCTTTCGCCTTCCAATTGCCCAACAATGTCCTTATATGCCATCATGCAAATCTAAACTCATTGCAAACGGCATATTAAAAAGACGAAGTTGGGGTTAGACAATAAGCAATCATTGCAGCCTAGCGCTTTTTCTTGCTTTTGTCCTTCATTTCCGGTATAGTGTACTTGTTCCAGAAAATCTTGTAAAGCTTCAATTTGTCGGGTATGCTCCTCAACCCTGGTATGAACGGGAAGAAAATAAGCAGAGCAAACGCCGCAAGGGCTACCAAGCCGTTCTCCAAGTCATCCCACCACGGTATTCCTGCAGTAGCTATCTCCATGTAGTTGTAAGGCGCTGTCCAATAGCTGCCTATCTGCCACCAGGCGCTGCCGGCTTTGAGCATGCCCCACTGCGCAGTCCTGAGCCCGTATTTGGTGCCATAAGAATACAAAGCCTTTGAATCGGCAAGGAACCTTATCTCATAGGTTTCATTAAGCGGATTCTGGAGGCCGCCTTCAAGCGTATCCTGATATAAGCCAGTCTGCGCCATCAATGTTAGCTGCGAGAAGAGCACTATTGCAGGGTTCGAAGAGTCAAGACCCTTCGAGATCGAGCCGTTGGCTTCAAAGTAAGAATAAGCCGATGCTAGGCTAGCGTTTAACTCCGAAGGCGATTCGTTCATGAGCATATTTTCATAGTTCTTGGAACCGGTAACCTCGACGTATTGCGAGTACGGTTCGGTGACATAAGCGCTCCTTGTGCTGAACGTGTAAGGGTCTATGGTGTCTAAATAAGTCGCAGTCCCTGAGCTGAAGTTGAATTCGCTTATGAGCGTCATAGCCATGACGTTTGGCGTAGTGTTGGCCACCTGCTGTATTGTCAGCGGAGCTATGTATGGGGACCTGAGGAATACGGCAAAAAGAAGCACTATTATAAGCACGTAAAGCATGCGCCTGTACATCGTTTTGTGGTTGGCTGGGACCATGCTGTAGGGTATGTCCTTGCGGTATGGCTTGCTAAGCCCCTTCTGCTTTACGAGCATATAATGCCCGAACATCAGTATGACCAGAAGTATGGGTACAATCGCTATGTGCCAGCTAAGCACAGCTGCCATGTTGAGTGGGTTTATCCAGTAGCCGAGCCCCATCCCGTTCCAGAGGTCTGCCCCTGCCTTGGCGTTCCACTGCGATACGAAGCCTCCCTGCACGCCTATTCCGAAAGCGTATTCGAGGAAGACTAAGAAGAGCATCAGGCTCCCCAGGACCCACACGAGCTTCTTCCTTTTGAAAGATGAGGTTGCAAACTGGACAAACAAGTGCACTAATATCAGCGTAACGAACGCTTCTGCAGCCCAGAGGTGTATGCTCCTGAAGAACGTGCCTATCGTTGTCAGGTTCCACCAGTACGGCCCGAATACGACCATCACTATGCCTGTAATTGCAAGTATGCCGAAGAGCTCCAGAAGGTATATGCCTATGGTAAAGAAGAAGTTGTTGCCGTAGGAAGGGACGTCTTTTATATAAAAAAATTCTACTAGGGATTTAACGCTGTTGAGCATCCCTTTCAGGCCACGGCTTTCGCTTTCCTGTTCCGCATCCTGATAGTCCTGATCCTTGGTATTGACACCGACGGGCAATTTGTGGCACCTATACGATAAGTAACTCCCGCAAAAATTTAAAATGCCTAGGTTACTTAAAGTAAAGCTATGTGCTTAAATAGTTACATTTTGAGTGTTTAAATAATAATTTTAAAGGTGTGGGAATGGTTTTCATAGACGATTTGGCATTGGAGCTTTTCATGCTAGCGCTCGCCGGCATAGTATCTTTGTACACTACAGCTTCTGCATACAGGTACTATAAAACAAACGGGGTAAAGGGAATAAAGGAAGCGATGAGGCCAGGTGCAGTGCCCCTTGGAATCCTAGGCATAATGATGCTGATACTAGGCCTTTTCGGCGAAATGACATGGCCGCTCCCAGGCAGCTATAACACGCTTTTCTATGATCCATTTCTATTGATAGGCATAACAATAACGGGCATTTCCATAGCGCTGTGGTTCAGGCAGAACATGCAATACGTTGGCATATTCGCCCTTTTCTCAGGGCTTCTTGCAATATACTATGGTTTCAGTGCCTATTTCATAAAGATGACATCCAGCCCATTGGCTATGCTCGGGCTGTATATAGGATTCGGCCTTGCCGGCGTATTCACATATCCTGCTACCCTAATATATGACAGGCTGCCGGCCAAGAGCAGAGCCTCAAGCACTTATACTGCGTTGTTGGTTATATTCTGGATATTCCTTCTGCTCGCTTCCATTCTTGCAGTAGTGGTAGGAGTCGCAGCAGTACCGCAGCATCTGTTGTCACCTCCGTAAAATAGGAAAACAGCCAAAAAGCATAGGTGCGATCGCCGGGATTTGAACCCGGGTTTTTGCCTTGGAGGGGCAAAGTCCTACCAGGCTAGACTACGATCGCCTATCTACAATAAGGGTATCCAAGAATAAGTTTTATTGATAAGCTTAAAATGGCTTTCTGTAAAACCTCAAAATAAAAAGAAAATAAGAAACAATAAACAAATTCGAAATGATGAGGGTCAATGGTGCCGCAATCGCGGCACCGTATTTGCTAGCTCAGATTCATTCCTTTGCAGCTATTACCACTGCCGCTGGGCCGAATCTAATCTGCTTTTTCTTCCTTATCGCGTTCGCCTTTTTCACCATGCGTATTGTGCTTTGCGCTATCGCGTTGGATATCGCTGCCTTTGTATTCTGGTCCGGTTCCTCCTTTATTATTGCCGCAATCATAGGCCCAAGGTCTACGGTCGCCTGCAGTTCGCTTGCAAAGGACTGTTCCAGTTGCTGCTCGTCGCATATTTCATCTGCGAGCTGTTTTATGCTCTCCCCCAGTTCTTGTACCCCACGTTTTTGTTTGGACTCCATATGGAATCAACTTCGCATCTCGCTACATAATTATTTGGATTTAGTTATATTTATTGGTTTTGTGGAATTTTCTAATAAATATTTAGAAATAACTACAAAATTAGCAAAATGACGGATACTATAGCAATATTATGTCGTCATAAAACAAAAAGAAAAGGCAAAACTAGCTATCCTATTGTAATTATGGAATTTGCGCTGTAACCGTCAAAGGATGCCGTGACCTTAACGGT
>JAVYSI010000053.1:0-4639 GCA_038729265.1 Methanothrix sp.
GGTTGTTCCCTCTTGAAATAAGGCTTCGTGAATATGTAGAAGCGCTCGTTGCCCTGCAGCTCTTGCATTATCCTTTGCGCTATCATTTCTGCAGGATCCTGTAGAAGCGCCACCCTTGTTGTTATGTCTTCAAAGCTCTCGAACTTCTTCTCCGCCCTAGCCTTTAGTATTGCCTGCAGATGCTTCTTGCCAATCCCAGGGAGAAGTTCCAATGAATGCTCCCTTATGTTCAAAGAACCGGAGTTATTAAAGAAGCTCACAAACCTCTGTGGGTTTGACTTTATTATGTTTAGTATTATGTTCTTCAGATTGCCCTGTGCGGTCTGCGTCAGTTCCGAATAGCTGATCCTGAACTTTATTAGCGCTATCTTGTCGCGCTCGTCCTTGCCTATGTAGACGCGTTCTCCTGTTGTAAGCACAGCTCCAGGCTTTGGAGTTGCTTCCAAAAGGGTGAACCATTCTTCTCCCATCAGCTGTGCAATCGGTTCAGATCTTGAAGAGAAAGACTTGCCAGTAGAGAGAAAATCGAGCACGAGTGCATATTCCTCCCTTCTCTCATTGTCTTTCTCCATGAGTACAACCCTTCATCCGCTTCAATGCCCTGCATTCAGCTTCCTTTCCCGTTTAGTATTGCGACGACCTTGCCTACCTTCTCGTCATTAATCCCGTTTTCCTTCATGAGTATGCTTTTAACCATCGGAGCGTTCTTCGGCATTACTTCTATGAGCTTAGCCACAGCATATTGGCTTAAACCCAATTCTGACAGCTCCTTTTGCAACTTCTCGACCTGCGACTTTTTCTGCAACCTGAACTTTTCAGCATAATCGAACGCAAGCTGCTGCTCATATGTAAAGGGCTTCGAACTTTTCTTGCGCTCCTTCAGCACCTCATAAACATCATAGAGCGTGGCGACGCCCTTATCTTCTGCCTTTTTTCCTATCATTATAACCACTAACTATGACAGTCTATCTTCAGAGATTATTTTAAAAACAACATCTATAAAGCTTGTGTATTACGGTAGGGCTGAATGCGTTACTGGATATGTATGGATCATTTTGGCGCTGCTTGCAGCAGCTATGCAGCATACTGGGATTTATGTGGACTTCGCGGGATTTTCGCGTAAGTTTCGAACCCGCAACCTCCTGCCTGCCAGACAGGCGCGCTACCGTTGTGCCAGAAGCCCACGAGAATAAGCTCAAACTGGTGATATCCAGAGAATGTTGCCGCCCCTGAGGAGTATTGTGCCGAGCTTTGCCTTGAGCTCCCCGTCATTGAGCTCCTCTGCAGCATCGAGCACTATGTTCATGTGTGCGTCGAAAGAGGTAACCTTGCCCCTTATGCTCGCGCCTCCCTTCAGCTTTATGAGGACTTGCTGCCCTATTACCTTGTTCAAAAGATCGAATGGTCTTTCCTGTGACATATATACACCAAAAAATATACTATTAAGTTTATTCTTAAGCTTTAAAACACTTTCTTATTTATTTCTTTTGTTGCCCTCGTATGCGGCGCGCCTGAGCAGTTTAGCCCATTCGTTTGCACATCTTTCCCAACTAAATTTCATGGAACGTTTTCTGACATCTTTCGCATATTTTTCAATGTTTTCTATTATTGATGAGTAAGCGTCGCCGAACTCCTCCATGCTGCTTATAACCTTTCCGAACCCGTACTTCTCGACGGTTTCCGTTACTCCGTATGCATCAAGAGCTATGGTTGGCGTGCCGCATGAAGCAGCCTCGAGTATCGAATACCCAAATCCTTCAGCCACTGAAAAGTTCAGGTTCACCCATGATTCAGATATGAGCTGCGGCAGGCTTTTTTCTGCCACCCTGCCATGGAAAATTATTGATTTCTTTTTTTCTGCTTTTGCGAATTCAGTTACCTTCTGTACAGACGGGCCTTTTCCAACGACATTGAGCGTCACTCCAGGCGTTTTCTTCCTTGCTTCTGACAAAGCGCTTACAGCAAGCCACGGCCTCTTATAGTCCCTCATTCCGGAAAAATATATCATCGACGGATTTTCTGATTTTAATGTTGGTTTGAAGCGCTTGTGGTCAACCCCGGGCAATATTATCCTTATGCGCTCTTTTGGTATGCCTAGCCTGGCGAGGTCTGCTTCGGAAGAATTGGATTCTGTGACAAAAGTTGAATCCCTGTATATTTTGCCGTACATCTTTTCTATGAGCTTTATTGCAGAGGCCTGCGGGAATGGGAGCTGTCCATATATGGTCCTCGCGTGCATGTGCCTGAAATACACGACAACAGGGATATTAGAGAAGACGCTTGAAAACCAAGGTACTGCGTGCGCCATGTCGTCTATTATGACGTCGGGCTTCACGCTCCTTATTACCCTTGGCACAGAAATGTGGGCCGCAATGTTTGAACGCGCGCGATGTATCTTTATGCCTTTGAAATAATCGGAATCTTTTAGCGTTCCGTCGTTCACGGAATAGAGGTTTACCGAAAAACCCATCCGCGAAAGCCTTGAGCCTATCTCCGCTATCGAGCGCTCTGCGCCTCCAGACATTCTGTGCATAATGTCCCTGTGGTTTAGCCACAGGAGCGTAGTTTCACCGTTAGGCATGTAAAGCGCTAATGCAGCATCTCACTTCTCCGAATAGCTGCTTTTTATCTTTTTGAGGTCCTCCTTCTTTACGGCGAGCTTTATCCTGCCTGTGCCTACCGCTATCTGCTTGCCTATAAGTATGTTCTCGGCCACACCCTTGAGCGGGTCGCGTTCGCCGAAAACGCTGGCGTTGACGAAGTGCTTTACAGTTTCTTCGTACGCAGCCCTTGCAAGCACCGATGCCTTGTCGCCAGCTATGCCATGCCTGCCTATGCTCCTTATCGTGCCTGTATAGGTCATCGTGTCAGCCACCAGGCTTATATGCCTGAAGCCTATGCCAAAACCCTCATTCGTAAGCGTCTTCTGTATTTCTGAAGCTATGAGGTTCCTTGTGGCTTCTATGCCATAAACCTTCAGCACTTCGAATATGTCGTTCGAATATATGCGGTCCTTGTCAACGCCTTCTATTTCTATGACTTTTGCCAGATTGCTGCCGCTCGTGATTATGTAGAACGTGCCATCCTCGTCCTGCTGAACTACTGCTTTGGATATCCCGGCTATTCCAGCCACAGCGAAATTGAGTATGTGGACGAAAGCTGTGCGCATGTTCTTGGCATCGCGTTTGCTTTTGTATTTCACTGTTATTGACCCGGATTCCGTCGCCAGCTCTATGCCTTCGAAGTGCTTGGTTATCTTTGAGGCCACCTGCGACACGGTGAGCTCGTTCTCCGATAGCCTTTCCCTGTTGAAGTTGAACTTTATCGTTCCGGACTTTATGTCCTCTTCATAATTGGTGAGCAGAGACTTTAGCTTTACCTCTTCTATCTTCTGCTTCAGCTGCTTGACCTTTTCGTAGTTTTTGGCTATCGATTTTTCAGCCCTTATCCTCATTACTGGCAGCTTCACGCGCTTCCTTGCGTCTATTATTTCTATGACCCTGGGAAGCCCTGTAGTAGTTACTACCGAAGACACTCCAGCAGTGTGGAACGACCTCAGCACCATCTGCGTAGCTGGCTCTCCCAGCGACTGCGCGGCTACTACCCCTACAGGTTCCCCATAGGCAACCTCGGCACTTTCCTTTTTAAATCTCTTTTCGCTTTTTGATTCCGGCATAATAACCACTCAGAGTTTCTGGCTTGTGACCATTTCCATTGTTGGATCTATCCCGTCTCCTCCGTATATAGTTTGTATCAGCGCACCGCTCGCATCTTTGACGCTGAGGTTCGTCTCTACATAGAAGTCTTGGAGGGCGTTTATGAAACGACGCTGCAGATATCCGCTAACCGCAGTTACGAGCGACTTTGTCATCGAAGAGTCCCTGGAACCCATGGCGTGCATGTACATCTGTATAGGAGTGAGCCCGTCCTGGTATCCGTTGGTCACGAATCCCTTGTATTCCGGATCCTTGCTGTTCTTCCTGAAATATGGAAGTACCCTTCCAGAATAGCCCCTTGACAGGCGTTTTCCCCTTACCTGCTGCTGCCCCAGCAGCAGCTTTATCATTAGCATGTTAAGCACGCTTCCACGGGCCCCTATCGTAGCGAGCATGTATGCGCCGTTGGTTTCATCCGTTGTGCTCGATATAAGCTTGGCCGCCTTTGTCCTTGCTTCTTCTAGCTGTGCGAGCAGGAGCATCTCGAAGGTTTCCTTGCGCGTATACCCTGGAAGGGCTTCTAGCTTCTTTTTCTTGTAGCTCTCAGTTAGCTCCGCAGCCTTCAGCTTCGCCTCGCTTATTATCTCCTCTCTTTCCTTTATCTGCTTTTCAGAGTTGTAGTAGTCTTTTATACCTACTGTAAGGCCGTACATGTACACTACGCGCAAAGTGAGCTTTGTCAGCTTGAGTATGAACTGCTCTACCACTTCAGGCCCGTAGTTCACGAAAAGCTTTGCTATGAGCACAGCACCAGTACCAACGAGCTTGCTGTCAATTATGCCTGATTTCAGCTCGCCGGCTTTTATCACCACCTTGTTCGACTTGCTGTTGTATTCGAAGTCAAGATCTTTTGGGAGCAGCATCGAGAAAATGCTCTTGCCAGAATACATACCGTTGCGCTGCGGCTCCGGCAGCTCGTATAT
>JAVYSI010000054.1:0-4619 GCA_038729265.1 Methanothrix sp.
TTGGTTATTGCCAAAAGGAAGTCCTTTGTCATGCACTGCACACTCTGCTTTATGTAGTCGCCCTCCTTGAGCTCCATGGTTATGACTCCCTTGCCTCCGCGCGCCTGGCTCTTGTAGGCGTCCATATCGAGCCTTTTCATATAGCCCTTGTTTGTTATCAGTACCACGCATGGGATGTCCTTTATAAGGTCCTCGTTCTCTATGCTTAGAGCCTCGTCCTCCACAATTTTGGTTCTGCGTGGCACGGCGTATTTCTCCTTAAGCGTAAGCGTCTCCTCTTTTATTATTCCGTAGACCATGGGCTCGCTCTCCAGCACGCTGTTGTAGTAGCTTATGCTTTTGTCGAGCTCTGCTTTTTCTGCTTCAAGCGATGTAGTCTCAAGCCTTGTGAGCCTTGCCAGTTTCATGTCAAGTATTGCGTTTGCCTGCTTTTCGCTTATGCTGTAGTTGCCTATGAGCGTTTCCCTCGCTTCCCTTGTATCCGAGCTCGCCTTTATTATCGATATCACACCATCTATATCCTTGAGCGCTACGAGCAGCCCCTCCACTATATGGCGCCTGTCCATGGCTACGCCTAAGTCGTATCTGGTCCTTGCGCGTATTACTTCCATCCTGTGCTCCACGAAGATCTTGACGAAATCGCGTATGTTTAGCGTGAGCAGCCTGTTTCCCATCACTGCTATGTTCATTACTGGCAGTGTTATCTGCATCTGCGTGTGCTTGTAAAGCTGATTGAGAACTACATCCGGGTTTGCATCCTGTTTAAGCTCTATGACTACCCGCATCCCCTTCTTGTCGCTCTCGTCCCTTATGGCGCTCATTCCGTCTATGAGCTTCTGCTTGCCCAGCTCTGCAATCTTTGCAACAAGCGCGCTCTTGTTAACAGTATATGGTATCTCGCTTATGACAAACTGCCTGAGCTTGTGGCCCTCCTCAAGTTCTGCCTTGCCCCTCAATATTACGCTGCCCCTGCCTGCAAGGTATGATCTCTTAAGCTCCGGGCTCATGAAAGCTATGCCCCCAGTGGGAAAATCTGGGCCCTTTATGTAGTTCATCAGTTCCAACGGTGTTATCTCTGGGTTGTCTATGTAAGCTTTTATCGCATCACACACCTCTCCAAGGTTGTGCGGGAGTATGTTCGTTGCAACGCCTACAGCTATTCCTGACGAACCGTTTACCAAGAGGTTTGGTACTTTTGACGGCAGCACCAAGGGCTCTTCCTCAGTGTTGTCAAAATTTGGTACCATTGGCACGGCTTTCTTGTCCAAGTCTTCAAGCATTTCCTCAGCTAGCCTCCTTAGCCTAACCTCGGTATACCTTTGTGCTGCAGCAGGGTCGCCGTCTATGGAGCCCATATTTCCCTGGCCCTCGACCAACATGTGGTTCATGGAAAAATCCTGTGCCATCCTAACCAGTGTTTCATAAACTGCAGCATCTCCATGGGGGTGGTATTTTCCTATAACTTCTCCAACTACTCTGGCACTCTTTTTGGTAGCCTGTTCGTGCGTGTTCTTGAGCATGTACATTGCATAAAGTATCCTTCTCTGCGCTGGTTTCAACCCGTCCCTTACGTCTGGCAGGGCCCTGCCTATTATGACGCTCATCGCGTAATCGATATAGCTGCTCTGCATTTCTCCCTCTATCGATACTTCTATGTTTCTGCTGTCATAAGCATTGTCGTTTTCCGCCATCGAAATCACACGTCGAGGAATGATACTTCAGTGGAGTGTTCCTCAAGGAAGTTTCTCCTTTTTTCAACGTCCGTCCCCATCAATATGTCGAAGATAGAGTTTGCAAGTTCAGCATCTTTTATCGTTATCTTTTTAAGTATCCTGTTCTTTGGGTTCATTGTTGTTTCCCATAGCTGTTCCGGGTTCATCTCTCCCAATCCTTTGTACCTTTGCAAAGTGCCCTTGCCATTATGTTCCTTCATTATAGCATTGAGCTCTGCATCGCTGTAAGCATATAATACCTCCTTGCCTATCCCAACTCTGTATAGCGGCGGCTGTGCTGCAAAGACATGCCCCCGTTCTATAAGGGGCCTCATATACTTGTAGAAAAACGTAAGCAGCAGTGTCTTTATGTGGCTTCCGTCCACATCTGCGTCAGTCAAGAATATTATCTTCCCGTATCTAAGCTTGTCAGGCTGGAAGCCCTCCTTTATGCCTGTGCCAAGGGCCGTCACCAAAGAATGAAGCTCTGCATTGTTAAATATCTTGTCCTCGGTGGCCTTCTCGACGTTGAGTATCTTACCCCTAAGAGGCAATATGGCTTGGTAAAACCTATCTCTTCCCTGTTTGCTGGACCCAGCTGCACTGTCTCCTTCAACTATAAATATTTCAGATTTTTCCGGATCTGTTTCGGTACAATCAGCAAGTTTTCCAGGGAGTACAGTCCCTTCGAACGCGCTCTTCTTCCTTGCTAACTCTCTGGCTCTCCTGGCTGCCTCCCTGGCCTCCGCAGCGCTCACAACCTTGTTTACTATTTTCATGGCTTCAGAAGGGTTTTCCTCTAAGAATTCTGAGAATTTGGTGTATACGGTGCTCTCGAAGAGGCTCTTTATGAACGAATTTCCCAATTTTTCCTTGGTCTGACCTTCAAATTCAGGGTTAGGCATGAGAACAGAGACTATGGCTATCAGACCCTCACGCATGTCCTCTCCCTCTATCTGTGCCGTCTGTTTCTTCAGGTTCTTCTGTATATAAGCGTTTATTGCCCTGGACAGCCCGGAGCGGAATCCTATAACATGGGTGCCTCCTTCAGGTGTCTTTATCCTGTTGACAAAAGAATACAAATCTTCGCCATAGCCCTGCGTGTATTCTAGTGCTATCTCCAGCTTGATGTCCCCTTCGTCCTTCTTCAATACGAATGGCTTGGTTATTGTATTTTTTCCATCTGAAAGATAATTAATGAAGTCTGCGATGCCATTATCAGAATAAAATTCGTGTATCTCGGGTTTTTCGAACCTCTCATCGATAAGCTTTATCCTTATGCCTGAGCTGAGGTATGCCGTATCGCGCAGCCTTTCAGATATTGCGGTAACGTCAAATTTGTTGACGGAAAATATCTGTTTGTCAGGCTTGAACCTTACTGTAGTCCCTGATTCTTCCGTCTTGCCTATGGTTTCAAGCCCAGATATGGGCGTGCCCCTGCTGAAGCTTTCCCTGTAAATGTTTCCGCCGCGCTTGACTGTAACATCCGTGCGCTCAGAAAGCGCGTTGACAACAGTAAGGCCTACTCCGTGGAGTCCACCAGAAACCTTGTAAGCTTTGTTGTCAAACTTCGCACCAGCATGTATCGAAGTCATGATTACTTCTATTGCCGGCTTGTTCTCCTTTGGCATTATGTCTACAGGTATTCCCCTTCCATCGTCGGTAACTTCCGCGATATCATAGCCGTCGCTGTCCTGCTCAAGCTTTATTGTTATGTTCTTGCAGTATCCAGCCAAAGCCTCGTCAACGGCGTTGTCTATTATTTCAAACAGCAAATGGTTGTAGCCCTGAGTTCCAGTTGAACCTATATACATCGCTGGCCTTTTCCTTATACCCATGGTTCCGCTCAATACTACTATGTCCTTCGCTCCGTAGTCATCTTCTGGCATTAAATCAACTGTAAATATCAAGCGCAGGTCGTGAGTGTTTTCACTGGCAAAATATTACGGTATTTATTATGAATTTTATATTTAAAACCCTTTTGGTGTCGTGCAATTTCCCAATACAATTAGCGGTATACGCGTGCACTTTATGGAATATGTCAAGAAAGCACAAACTATAAATACTTAATCATGTAAATATACGAATACATATATATGTAAAATGTTTTGGACGTCTGTTTGTATTGTAAAGGTCCGAAAATATAATACATAAAACAGATTAAAAATAATACTAAAAACAAAGTGATAACATGGCAGAAAACAATATTGGCGGGCAGCAGGTATTGCTGCTTCCGGAAGGGGCATCAAGGCTTTTGGGCAGGGACGCACAAAGGACGAACATTGCAGTGGCAGTGGCAGTGGCAAACGCGGTAAAAACTACCCTGGGTCCGAAAGGCATGGACAAAATGTTAGTTAGTGACCTTGGGGATATCGTCATAACCAACGACGGCGCTACGATACTCGAGGAAATGAACGTAGAACACCCAGTCGCAAAAATACTAGTAGACGTAGCAAAGACGCAGGACAGGGAAGTAGGCGATGGAACTACCAGTGTTATAATAACTGCTGGAGGGTTGCTGAAAGGTGCGGAAGACCTTCTGGAACAGGGCATACATCCAACAATAATAATAAAGGGTTATAAGATGGCCGCAGCAAAGGCCGCAGAGATACTTTCTAAGTATTCGAGGAGTGTTGAAATAAGTGACGAGCAGACGCTGCAGAAGATCGCAATGGTTTCAATGGGTTCGAAGAACATAGGCGATGACAATACAAAGGCGCAGATATCAAAGCTAGTCATAAAAGCAGTCAAGCAGGTAATGGAGAAGGGCCAGGATGGAAAATACCACATAGACCACGACTTCATAAAAGTAGAAAAGAAGGCAGGCGGAAGCATAGCCGACACCACTCTGATAAACGGCGTGCTCATAGACAAGGAAGTAGCACATCCAGGAATGCCGAAATCACT
>JAVYSI010000055.1:0-4605 GCA_038729265.1 Methanothrix sp.
TTGTAGGAGGCCCGGGGCCTGCCAAGGAGGACTTCGTCAAGTCAAAGAACTTGAATTACCAGATAAAGGTATTAGGCGTATTCAACACCGGTTATACTGACGAGAACGCAGGATTTAGGGAGCTGCTGGAGCAGGCTAAGGATCTGCTCTCAGAACAAGAGGCGATACAGGAGCAGAAGATTATGGGCAAGTTCCTGAGCGAGATATCAAAGAACGGGCTCGCTACCAGCGGCTATGAGAAGGTCAAGAAGGCCCTGCAGTCAAACAACGTGGCTACGCTTATAATAAGCGAAGACTTAGAGCTTTACAAGGTGCATTACAAGTGCAACACCTGCAACGCGGAGTTCGATGCTCTGGAGCAGGGAAACCAGAGGCAGACTAAGCACGACGACGGAGGCAACCTTTCGATAGTTGAAGAACATGATGCAGTGGAAGAGCTTGTAGATATGGCTGACAAATTGGGAGTGCAGATTTCTTTCGTTTCTGCCGACAGCCAGTATGGAAAAGAGCTGCTTCTTGGTTTTGGAGGAATAGCGGCTCTGCTAAGATATAGGTAAACTGATAATGGGCACAGATGCAACGATGTAAGATATTGCATAAGTGTTTTTTATTTTTCTTTATGCTAGAATAAGTTTTTTACTTGCTTTTCTCGTCGGCCCATACAAACCTGTAGACATTGTCGCGTTCGCGCACCATGGCAACCGGCCTCTGATTTCTGGAATCGTTCTCGAGGAACTTCTCGAGCCTCCTATATTTCATAGCTTTTATTGGGTTTATCATATAAGCACCTCTCAGTGGCTTGAAGCCATATACTTCTTTATCACCATAAGCTGCAATCTTTCCAGCTGCTCCTTTATCTCAGGATCGTTTTCCATGAGCTCCATGACTGATCGTGAAAGCTTTCCTTTAAATGGATTTAGCGCCTTCATTTCATCGCGTTTTTGAGCTTCATAGCGCTGACGAACCTGCCGTACTGCGGACCTGCTGCCTTCGGCAGCTTCTGCTCCATGTCGGAATATGCAACGTCCTTGAACTTGGCCAGGACGCTATAACCTATTGTGCCTTCCCTGACCCTGACCTCCTCTAAGCCGTCTATGCCTATGAGCCTGCTTGCAAGCTCGTTGGCGCTGGTGCCCTCCTTCGGCTTTATGAAGAAGAACCCGTGCATGTCTTCGGAAACGACATCAAGACCATATTTTCTATAGTTATTCTTTTTATTCCCATTCATTATATGCGCCTTAAGAAGTTAAGCATGAATGAAGAAACAGAAGCGAAAAGCGTGTTGTGCTTTTTTGGGGTGGGAAGCCAGAGGGCATTATTGGTGGGGTAAAACTCGGGATAAGAAAAATCGTAACCTAATGTTTCTGATTTCTCTTCCATTTTTCTACCCCCTGGCTCAATATATACTATGCACTTACAAGTATAAATACCATTCGTGATATTTTAAACATTTCGTTTCATACGATAACTAAAATATTAGAAGAAAATTCGTAAATTAGTAATTTTAGGATTATTTAAAGCTCTATTTTAATAATAGTAATGAATTTATATTTATCATAATATTTATATATTAAGATGAAAAACACAAAAAAGGAGTTGCCCGAAAGCGTCAGGAAGCTCGTTGATAGGCTTAAGGCCAAATCGAAATACCACATAGAGGTAAAATCGATAAGGGGCGGCTATTACATATACGAATATACCTTCGAAAACAGGGAATCCGGACAGAAGAAGGTATCGTTTTATTTAGGAAAGGCCGATAGCAATGGCAGCTTCTTGGAAGCAAGGCACAGGTTTCTTAATACCAGGGCTAAGAGCTTGGAAGAGTATATAGAATCTGGGAAAGGCACAGGAAGGCCATCCGAAGTAGCAGAGCTCATCTATCCGGATGAGATAGACAGAGCCATACTCACTGAAATAAGCATGGATTCCAAGGCATCCTCCTATTCCATAGCCAAAAAGCTTAATCTAAATCCAAACACAGTAGAGTACAGGATAAAGAAGCTCGAAAGGTTATACAACATAAGGTACACGATAGAGCTCAGGCCTGGTACTTTCGGATTTGAAAGGTATTTAATAACGATAAGGTTCATAAGGGGTGCGCCAAGCCAGGAAGACATGAAGAAGCTCTTCGGCAGCGAGCCCAGGATTCAGTTCGTCGCTTCGCTTAGCGGATATTACAGCGTGCTAATATACATGCTCGCAGAGAACAATGTAACGCTGGAAAACCTAATATACGATATACGCAGCAATCCGATATTCAAAGGCTGTAAGGCAATATGGAGCATAGGCTATACATCAGAATCGGAGACGTGGTATATACCGTTCAGGGATGAATTCTTCGATCTCATGAGGGAAAAGGTGTGGCATAGGAGCAGGGAAAACCCAAGAAGGGCTAAAGACCAGCTGCTCGAGAGCGAATATGCAGTCATGAAGGAGCTCAACCACGATGCCAGCGTGAAGTTCAGCGACATAGACAGGCTGTACAACCTCAAGGCCGGAAATGCTTATTACACCTTCGAAAGGTTGCTCGAGAGGAAGACCATAAAGAGGCCCACTATAGTGATGGGTTACCTGCCCATGAGGTATGTGGCATTTTTCTATGTAGTACAAAAGGATATTTCGTTATTCAACCGCTACAGGAAGGAATACCTTCGCACGGTCATAGAGGAATCGCTGCACCCCTGTGACAAATATGCCCAGGTGGAGGACGTATCGGCGCCTTACGGGTTCATACTGCTTGCCCCGATATTTGATGAGGGCGAGCTCGAAAAGCTGCAGGAAGAGGTCTTTTCTACGGCCAAGGGCAGCAATTTGAGGACATCACTCATAACTAGGGTGCTCATAGGCAGCCTAGGTTACAGGAGGTTTAAGATGAGCGAATCCATGACATATAAGAGGCTTGTTGATATGGAAAATGCTGAAGCCAAGAAGCAGAATAGCAAAAAGGACACGGAGGAATCACAGTGATCCGTTGTATCTGCGATTGACTAAAGGCAAGAGATTACACATTGCATCATCGATGCAAAATATAAATAAAATACAGAGAGAGCAACATAGATGGGAAACTCAGGAAAAACATTCCACACCCCTTAGAAAGAGAACGCAGAGCCCAGAGCTTTTTTCAAAAATATTGAACATGGGCTAATATATTTATTTACTGGCTTCCTCCCATCATTTTTACACCTTTTTTATCTTGAATTGCTATTGAAAATTTAATATGAAGGTTTAAATACGTTTCCAGATTTTTCTTAATATGTAAGTAAATGGCACAAAACGACTTCGAAATCTGCTCTCAGGATATCTGTGTTGATATGCCGCACTCCAACAGGCTCGTCGAATTTCCATAGAAGTAAAGCGCGTTTGGCTTTATTAAGGTCTTAGTGAACGTGCTGTAGTTGACAAATATGCTTGGATGTGTGCTGCTGAATGCCGTGCAGTTGCTTATTGAGCCAACTGACGTGGTAGAGTTAGGACCTAATACGGCTGACGTGCAGGACGTTTGGTTTATCACGAAATAGTGTATTTGTGAGTAGCTCTTGTGTATGGCACTCTTTCCAGCTATTGCTTCAACTAGCGCAGTGGAGCAGCCTATCACATCTGAAAACGAAGCATTTGTGGTGTACGTTGCGTATACGCCTACTGCGTTTGCGCTCTCAAAATTATGCTCGAACGTCGAAAGGCTGGCCTGCGGCGATTGAGGGGCTTGGTATCTCAGATCAAAGACTATAGCGCCGGCGAATATGAAAATTATTATTATGGCTGCTATTACTGCTATGTACTTCTTCGAATTATCCGCTTCGACTGCTTCCTTCTTTGCAGCTGCGCCCTTCTTGTTCGGCTTGCGCTGTTGCGCGTTGTCGTTGTCCTTAATGCCATTCTTTGATGCCAGAAAAACACCTTATTGCTTTGATATTGCCTGCTCAAGCATAGTATTGAGATAGCAGTCAGCCCCTGTTGCAGAGGCTCCTGAAGCATATAGAACAGTACCATACATGCCCTTGTAGCTCACGTAGCTGGAATTGCTTTGGTCTATTTGTATTAGTGGCGTGCCAGAGCCCAGTATGTCGTTGTAGCACGCCGAGCCGCTGCTTGAGCTTGTGGCGTTGCTAACCGTGCACGTGTAGTTCTGCACTGCTATGATGCCTGTGCGCTTGCCTGCGTTCTTAAGCGTCTGCTGGAGCGAGCCAGCACATCCCAGAGAGCCTGAGCTTATCCCGCTCAGGCTCAGCGTGTTCGTGCCGTTTATTGCTATGAGCACTGTGTTGCTTGAGGCAGCCCTTGCCATAAAGGAGCTCACGGGCATGAACGATGAAGCTGCACTGGCTATGCTATAGGTTATCGCAGCATATATCAGCCCTATTATGAGCAATCCAATGAACAAGAAGAGCCATGCTCTCTTGACCCTCTTGCTGTTTCTTATCTTGTGCTTGTGCGATAGCCTTACATACGTCAGGCCGTAAAACGCCAATATGAGCACTAGCGCTATTATAAATGATATGAGCGCTGCATAAAGCGGCGCGCTTGCCTCCTTTGATGCTATGCTTGCCGAGCTTCCGTATAGCATTGACGAAACAATTCCGCCGTCAACGCCCTTGACTAAGGCCG
>JAVYSI010000056.1:0-4068 GCA_038729265.1 Methanothrix sp.
TATACGCTTCCACTCCAGGAAATTCTAACTATACAAATTTTACCACTGCAACGGTAACGATGCGAATAATACAATCTCCAAAGTTTTACATTCCTATACTCATAACGAACAACCAGAGCGTTGCAACCGCAGCGCCGTTCCAGCAGGAGCTTACGTTTAACAGCCTTTCATACAGGTATGCCGAAGCAGGCAACCTCGACAATGTGATGTTCTTCTATGCGAACGGCACGGTTATACCCTCGTGGCTCGAGGCTGGCAACAGCAATACCAGCACCAGTACAATATACTGGCTCAACATAAGCCATGGCATACCGGCAAAAAGCTCAATAACAATATACATAGGCATGGGCCCGCAGAACAAAAGCGTATTTAATAACTTATCGACGGGAGAAGCAGCACAATTGTCACCTTCATATGGCGAATATGACAACATAGCCCATGTAATGTACGAAGGGCTCTTATACCAAATATGGGGCTGGGGCGGCTCAGGCATACAAGCGCAATCAGAACTTTACAAGGCTTCTATGACTCCGGGATCCAGCTTCACTTTCGGTTCTACCACTGCAACGGCGTCTTCAATACTTTACAACACAAACTTTACTGGCGTTACAGAAGACGTTGATGGGACATCAGAACCGTATGTTGTAATAAACTACCAGAATGGTTATTCTGGAGGTGCGCCGCCACCGAACCCCCCAGTGTCAAATGACAATTTCTGGCTCCTCAAAGCAATAGGTTTCGTTCATTACACTTCTGGAGTGTCAATATATGGCATATCAGACGATGCAATCGGCTTGGGATATAACCAATATTCCAATGGCAGCATAAGCTCTTGGATTGGAGGAACAAACAACCCCAACAACACCATAAGCGAATGGAAGGCAGAAGGCGCTACGATATATTCAGGTACAATACCTGGCAGCGGGGACTATCCAATAGAACTCGATTTCGAGAACCAGAACGGCCCTGGCTACATAGGCATGTGGTCAAGCTCCCCACTTGAATATTATTCCGCTGCATACCCGCCTGATGGCGTTATGCCCAGCGCCAACGTGGAAGCCATAAATGGGCCTCCGGAATTGAACGTAACATACAATACTATAGCTTACTCCAATACTACGGATTATATATACGCTACTGCACGCCCGTCAAACAACACCGTAGAGATACTGGTGAACGGCAATGTCGTAGATACTGGCACAGGCACACTCAATTACACTTTGCCAATACTGCCTGCCGGCACATACAAAATAGAAGCCTATGACCTAAACAAAAGCCTTTCAACGAACGCTACGGTAACCATAGTAAAGGCAATCCCAGAGATAACAGAGACCAGCGGCGGAACATATTCCAACAACTACACCGTGGGTTTTGCTTCAAATACCGTAAACAACCAGCTCAAGCTCAATCTCTACGTAGATAACGCAATAGTCGCATCAACGAATTCGGCTTCTTATTACTCCATAAGCAAGGTGGGCAACTACACGTTCTTCGCAGGCACCGCTGGAAATGCCAATTACACTGCAAGAAACCTGTCGCTGCAGCAGCTTCATATAATACCAAAGCAGGTACCTGCTGTGGTGCCTAACGATATAGCATACTATGTGCCGATAGTGATAGCCAACAACCAGCCTGTCGCAACCGCAGCGCCATTCCAGGAGATGCTTACAATAGACAGCGCGCTATACGCGAAATACGAGAACGGATCACTTGAAAACGTCAAATTCTTCTATTCAAACGGCACAACCGTGCCTTCATGGCTCTATTCAGGCAATTCAAACCATAGCACTTCTTCGGTCTATTGGGTAAAGCTTTCAAACGGCATAGGCGCAGATTCTTACCAGACCATATTCATGGGATTCAGCACTATGGAAGCAGTCATAATGAACAACGAGACAACAGGCGAAGCCCCGCAGCTAAGCAAGGTATACGGCCAGTACGATGACATAGCAGGAGTTATGAATCCGGGCCTGCTCTATGAAGTCTACTACAATGGCGCTGTTACAAGCTGCGTTCCAAACGATACCGATTCGTATCTGGCCGGAGTTTACAGCGGTTATTCTATAAACGGCTCATGCAGTCCTATAACATCAAGCACGTTGCCGTCGCTTACGCCTGTTACTGGAACGTCACAATCTGTTGACGGCACTGGCGAAAATAACGTGCTGATAAACGTCGAAGGAGGCTATACCAGCGGGTCACCATTCCCAAATCCACCAGTCTCCAACTATTCCAAGATAATAGTAACAAAAAGCATAGGATTCGTGGATTCAAAATATCCTGTTAACTTTTATGTCAAAATAGACGATGCAGGGCAGCTGGGTTATTCAAATTATACTCTGAACGGTTCGGAACAGAACTGGCTAGGCAACTATTCCGATTCTTATAATATAATAAACGAGTGGCATTCAGAGTCTGCAACGCAGTACAACGGGATAGCCACCGATATAGGGGCATATCGCATACAGTACGACTATGCAAATCAGGGCGGCCCGGGCTATTGGAGCTTGTGGTCCAACTCAACCGCTAGCTACTACAGCCCATCGGCTCAACCCAACGGCGTTATGCCTGCATACACAACCGGCCAGATCGGATATGGTATGAACAGGCTCATAATAGCCAACAATCCGGCACAGTACCACGTAAAGAGCGGGGTGATAGCTGTTGGGCTCAACCTTAGCAATCCATTAGACATATACGTCAACGGGTCGTTTGTCAAGAACGGCACTGGCATAGTCAATTATACCGAAGACGACCTTCCATTGGGAAACTTCAGCGTAAAGAGCGTTAATCTTGCAACAGGCAATACAATAACAGAAAACTTGCGCATAATACCTAACGATCCGTTCCTTATAATACAATTTCCACAGTCGCTATATGGCAACCAAAACAACATAACCGGCATATCAAATGTAAGCGGAGACAGGCTCGAGCTGCGCCTCGAAGATGGAGTAATCCTTTCTACGGCTTCAAATACTGTAGTTTATGGGGCCAATACACTCAAGCCTGGCAAGTACAACATAACTGCAATAGACCTAAACCAGCCAGCATATTCACAAACAAAAAGCCTTACGATACTCCCTCCAAACGTCACGCTCGGAATAGAACACCAAACATCGTTATACCATACTGACGATCAAATTAACGCCACGACCTCGCAGCCGCTGGACCACGTCACTATATCCATAAACGGCACTGTAGTGGCCAATTCTACGGCAAAGACCTCATATACAGAAAACACACTGCCTTTAGGGGTCTATCCTGTGCAGGCTTGCGATGCAGATTCGCTCACATGCACGAACATCGAAAACCTTACGATAGTTCCAAACGCCCCTCATATATCAATACAGAACAGGCTGGCTGAATTCGGCCAGAACGACACCATAACGGCAACCGCAAACGTGACAGGTGACAACGTAAGCATACTTATAAACGGTTCGGTAGTAGCGTCAGGAAAGGGCACTGCATCGTTCAACACTGCGTCGCTAATACCTGGCACTTATAATGCCACTGCAGAAGATACTGTGCAGCCTGCATACTCGCAGCCCATCCGTTTCGAGGTTGCCGGGCAGGCGGTTTCTCCAACAGGCATACTCAATTACGTGCCTATACTCATAACGAACAACCAGAGCGTCGCAACCGCAGCGCCGTTCCAGCAGATGGTTGTGGTAAATTCCAAGAACTATTCCACATACGAATCAGGGGGCATGCAGAACGTCGAATTCTCGTATTCAAACGGTACTATAATACCATCTTGGTTTGAGGGCAACCTGACTAACGAATCTAACACAAAATCCCTCAACGAATCTACAAACGACGTATACTGGCTGAAGATAAACTCCGGCATACCTGCAAAGAGTTCGATAACCGTATATATGGATTTTGCTGCAGTGGGAAAGAATCTTCTAAATTCCAACACTACCGGAGAAGCACCACAGCTAAGCAGCACATACGCAGAATACGACGACGGGGCAACAGTGTTCAACAACTACTGGAATTTCGCCGGAACATCCATGCCTAACGGATTTACCGAATATTCGAACGGGGGTACGACCAGCGTTGACAACG
>JAVYSI010000057.1:0-4050 GCA_038729265.1 Methanothrix sp.
TGCGCATCGTGGCCGCTATCACTACTATTATTATGATAACTATGACCACTATTGCAGCAGCATAATATCCGCTGTCGTTAGAGCTGCTCGTATATGGTGCCGTAGTGGATATTGTAGTGGGTGTAGTAGTAGGCGCCGTAGATACGGTAGTAGGTGCGCTAGACGTCACTGTGACGTTGCTGGGCTTTATCAGGAATACCCACATTACTGGCTTGAAGAACTCACTGTTGACTATCTCGTTCAGGGTGCTGTTGTACGTCCATACATTTGCAAAAGCGTATTTACCGCCTATATAGCTGGTATTTACCTGCTTCCCGCCCAAAACGGTCCACGAAGTCCAGGAATCATTATACTGCGCAGTGGTTATCAGAGGCCTGTCTGCTCCAGTGGCGTTAACAAAGCTGATGTTTGGGCTTATCAACCCGTTTACCAGGAAGGCAAACCCGTATGCTACTATGTCCTTGCTTGCTGCTGAAGGTGCGGAAAGATTTGATATTCCGTACAGAGCAAGCGTGAAATTGTAGCTTGAAAGCGTTTTGTTGTCAATCTTGACATACGTGCCAGGAGGTACAGTCACGTTTATCAGCTTGCCGTCCATCGCCATAAGCGAGAATTTTGCGCCATTGGTGGCGTTAACGCTCTTGGTCGTAGAATTGTAAAGCAAGAATGTAGGAACAGGTGTTGGAGGTATTGTTGTCGTAGTGTTGACTGCGCTTGTCTTTACGAAAATGGTAAACAAAGAATTTGTTATTGACGGATCGTCACCAGTCGCGTTCAATAATACTGCGTATGTGCCAGGTTTGGTAGTTCCAGATACTTTTATCGTCATTGTTCCTGTATAGTTCGGGTCGGAATATGTCTTGCTTAAGCTTACGTTTATCCCCTCCTTGCTCAGGTTGGCATAGTTGACCAGGTTGGTGTTAGTTCCCCAAACTCCGCCGCTGACTAGGCTTACTGTATACGAGACGGTCCCGCTGGAGCCTGGCGCTATCGTAGCGTTTGCCGCGGAGAAAGTAATCTTGGACGTGCCTATTCCAGATGCAAAGGATACCGTGCTTAGCAGCACAAACGAGAATGCCATTAGCATTGCCATTGATTTCGTGCTCATGAAACAACCCGAACATATCTTAAAGCCAAAAAATAAAAACCGTTGCCAATAGGGCTTTACTCATTGTAAAATATGCGTAAAAACAGTAGTGCCAAACAGCAACATGCTTTCCCATCCGCAGACAGTACACACATATCGTGAGCAGGCTTAGCTTCCGAGTTCGGAATGGGATCGGGCGTTTCCCTGCTCCTATTACCGTTTGGCATTGTATTTTAACCTTTAAGGTTTAAAAGCGTTGCGCTTACATGCCCTTTCAACTTATTTTAGGCTACTACATAAATTATCTTCTGCCAGAATAAAAATAAAGGCTGCTAAATTGCAATGCTACGAGACGGCTGAACAATGCGAGCTTATAGATGTAGAGGTCACTTATCCCTCTTATAAAGCTTCTGCATTGCCGATATTATTATGCCTGTGTATTCATTCTTTGGTATTGTGCTGGCGTATTGCTCCACGAGCTCCTGAGCTTTGCTCCCGTATTTCTCTGCCACGCTTTTGGCATAACCTATGCCGTCGTATTTCTCGATTACTGATCTTAGAAAGTCTATCTCCTCCCTGGTCTTATCCTGCCTTTTTTTCCTGTATATCGCATCTATCTTTTGCCTTTCTTCAGAAGTCGCGCTTTTATACGTATGCAGTATTATAAGGGTAAGCTTGCCTTCGTATAAATCCCCAAAGTTCTTCTTCCCGAACTTTTTCTCGTCTGCTGTCATGTCAAGTATGTCATCGGTTATCTGGAAGGCTACGCCTGCGTTCTCGCCAATCTTCTTGAGCATCTCTAGCGTATCGTCTCCCTGGCCTGCCACTATGGCACCAAGCTGCATCGGCCCATATACTGTGTAATAGCAGGTCTTGCTGTCGACAATCCTCATGTAAAGGCTCTCGTTCGCCTTGCTCAAGTCTTTAGTATCCTGTATGAAGGTGTTCTCTATGTACTGGCCTTCAACTGTATAAGCCATCATATCATAGAATTTGTCATAAAGCCTGCTGCCTTTTTCTATCCCTGCCTGGATGATGTAATCCTTGAGCATCTTCCACATTGCTATCTGGCCGGTATCGCTCGCGTCTATTGCATGCACAACTCCGTATTTTTTATGCAGTGCCGGCAAACCTCTCCTTAACTCTGAATCGTCCTCAATATCGTCCTGTATCAGTATCCAGTCTTCGGAAAGCTGCTGGGCAGCCGCAGGAAGCAGGGCATCCTCAGGTTTTGCACCGTAGAGCTGTGCCGTAAGCATTACAAGGCCAGGTCTTCTATAGCTGCCCTGCCTGTCTATGTAGTCCCTTGCTATTTTATAATGGCCCAAGGGCTCCTTCATTGGCACGTATTCGCATATCTTCTCATATACGACCTTCCTGTGATTTTCTATATACTCTAAGAAATCCATAAGTATCGTAGTTTTTAATATGGTTAAAGATAAAATGGTTAGCATTGGCATAACTGGCTGACGAAGTGATTTTCTGTTCATAAAAAACGGGATAAAAATAACAGAATGCCATAACGTCTACAGGCCGAGGGAAGACTCCGACCTATTGTCCGAAGCGGTGGAGCGCCTAGCTTCTGGGAAAACGCTGGACATGGGAACAGGCACAGGCATACAAGGTATAATAGCTGCAAAAAAGGGATGTGATGTCACATTCTCAGATATAAGCATACACGCGATAAGATGTGCAAGGCAGAATGCCGCACAGAACGACGTAGATGGCACATTCATAACCAGCAATCTATTCGATTCAATAAAAGGCAAATTTGATACTATAATATTCAACCCACCATATCTTGAATCCTCCAGACTCGGTACTGAAAATATAGATTACATAAAGCTTGCAACTGATGGTGGTGAGGATGGCCGCGAGCTTATAGAAAGGTTCATAAAAGATTCATTCGACCATTTGTCTAGCGATGGTAGGGTTATAATGGTTGAAAGCTCGGTCAACAAATACGAGTTGGACGTGGAGCGCCTTAATGCTGAAGTCATAAGCAAAAAACACATGTTTTTTGAGGATATCGTTGTAATAACATATAAAAACAACAAGAAAAGCGGTGTTTTCAGTTGGAGATGAGTGCTTACGAAATATACAAGAAGGACGACTGGCAGTGCATAATAGGTCATGCAGGCTTCATAAAGACTGCAGAGGATCTTTACGGGGCGATGGCTTCAGCAGCACCTAACGTCAAATTCGGCCTTGCCTTCATAGAAGCCAGCGGCGAAAGGCTGGTAAGGTACGAGGGCAACGACCCTGAGCTTATAGAAGCAGCGAAAAAGAACGCTTTGGGCATAGCCGCGGGCCATACTTTTATTATACTTTTTACAGGGGCTTTTCCTATAAACGTCGTTTCGTCAATAAGGTCTGTGCCGGAAGTATCTGAAATATTCTGCGCTACGGCCAACAGGGTACAGGTGATTACAGTCTCCACGGATCTTGGAAAGGCAGTCATAGGAGTTGTTGACGGGCAGACGGGCCTTGGCATAGAAGATGAAGAGCATATAAAGCAAAGAAGGGACTTGCTCAAGAAGTTTGGCTACAAGCCTTGATATTTATCACTTACTTTTCTTAGGTTTCAACGCACTCGCTGCTAGCATATACAAACCTGCTATAAGCAGGGCCGCAAAAAGGAAAACTATAAGGAGCTCGAGCATATGCGAATAGAGCTTTCCTTCAAAGTTATTTACCTTAGGGGTTATTTGTTGTATTGTTGTTGTTCTGGTTATTGTGGTTGAAGTCGATGTAGTGTTATAATCTATTGTTGTGGTTGCTATATTGAAAGAGCTGTTGTATGACCTTACAAACGATTCATCTATAAGGGTACCATTTTTCGAATATCCGATGATTTTGGTTTTGTACAAATAAAGGCTGGAATCGTTCAGAGTGAATGGTATGTTTGTGGCGTTGTTCGCAATTATTGTGCTGTTATATATGCTGATATTTTTAGATCCTAC
>JAVYSI010000058.1:0-3991 GCA_038729265.1 Methanothrix sp.
GTTGTTTATTAGGCATGTAGCAAAACAGTCGCCCCTGCCGGGATTTGGACCCGGATCACAAGCTCCGCAAGCTCGTGTTCTATCCAAGTTATACTACAGGGGCAGCGCATGGATAAACAGTAAGTAGTTTGCTTCTGTATCTTTAATAACCTTATCAGGATTGCAATACCTGTAAGCCCCATTATTTCCGGTTTTGCAAAGCAAACAAAAGTTTTATAATCTCCGTTTGGATATAGACATACAGTCTAACGCTCGCAGTGGCTTGAATGTTCCATACTTACCTTACGATACTTATACCGTCAGTAGTAGGAGCCATAGTAACGCTAGTTGCCACCACGTTCCTCATGAAATACATGCGGTATTCCGGAATAACCCTAATAGACCATAACAAGAGATCAAAACCAGTATTGCCAACCGGCATAGGCTTTGCTATAGCCTTCGGCTTTTCCGTAGGGCTCATGGTATACATATTCGGAAGCAGCTTCGGGCTTTATACGCCGGTAGCTTCGCTTGAGGACCTTTTCGGGATAATAACCGCGGTGCTGCTCATAACTATAGTCGGCTTCATAGACGACATAAACATAAGGATGAGCAATGCAAAAACAGAGGATAAGGTTGGTTCCTGGGCAGGGCTGAAGCAGTGGCAGAAGCCAATACTCACATTCATGGGGGCAATACCGCTTATGGCAATAAACGCCGGAATTTCCGTGGTTAGGATACCGCTCATAGGCAACATAGCCCTGTCAATATATTACCCGCTTGTGGTTGTGCCACTTGCAATAATGTTCGGAGCAAATGCGTTCAATCTTCTTGGCGGATTCGATGGAATAGCCACAGGCACTGGCACTGTTGCAATTTTTGCATTGCTTTTGTACAGCCTCGTTTATGGCACCTATACTGGCGCCTTGGTTTCCGCGATGCTTTTCGCATCAATGGTGGTATTTACGGCTTTCAACATATACCCGGCAAGGATGGTCCCTGGAGACAGCTTCACGTATTTCTTCGGAGCCGCCATAATAGCAGACATGGTTATAGGCAACATGGAATCGTTTGGCATAATAGTCTTCATGCCTTGGATAATAGAGTTTCTTCTGCACGCGAAGAAGAAGTTCCACAGCAGCGATCTCGGGGTCCTTCAGCCTGATGGAAGCTTCGTATCAAAATACGGCAAGAAGATATACAGCTGGACGCATGTAATCATGAAAATGGGCAAGCCCAAGGAATGGCAGATATCGGCTTACATGTGGGGCATAGAAGCAATTTTTGTTGTTCTGGCGTTCGTGATGAAGTCCTTCGCTCTGTTATAAATGCGCGCGTCCTTTCTCCACACCTATAAATAAATTTAGTAAAAAAGGAGTATGGACGTTTGGATGGAAGAGATTGAGTCTGAAAAAATAGAGAAACTTGATATCAAACAGACTTACAAGACGCTGGGCTCGAACCAAAATGGGCTCTCTTCCAAGGAGGCCAATAAGCGCATAGAGTCTTACGGTTACAACGAGATAACCGGAAAGAAGCCGAACTACGCGCTCATATTTCTTAGGAAGTTTACAGGGCCAGTACAGCTGATCTTGATAATCGTAATAATACTTTCATACATACTCAACAGCATTCGTGACGTATATATAATAACCGCGCTACTTGTTTTCAATGCAATAATCGGCTTTGTAGAAGAATACAGAGCTGACGAATCCGTCGATGCGCTTAAGGAAAGGCTTTCCAGTTCTGCGCGTGTTCTTAGAGACAACAAATGGCAGGTTATAAAGGCAAAAATGCTAGTTCCAGGTGACATAATAAAGGTGAAGCTTGGAGACATAATACCTGCTGACTGCAAAGTGATAGAGCCCGAGGAGCTCCAGGTTGACGAATCCATAATCACTGGCGAGTCCATGCCACAGGGAAAGAAGGAGGGCGATATGCTGCGGCAGGGTTCTACAGCAAAAAGAGGAGAGGCTCTATGCATAGTCATAGGTACTGGTTACAATACCGTATACGGAAAGACTGCAAAGCTCGTGCAAAACGCCAGGGTAAAATCCCACCTGCAAAAGGCGATAATGGGAATTGTTAAATACCTGCTGCTTGGGGACGGCATAATATTGATAATAATGCTCGTGTTCGGCCTGTTCGTGCTCCACCAGAATATATTAATAATAATAAAGTTCCTGCTCGTACTTCTAATAGCTTCAGTACCTGTAGCGCTTTCTGCTGCATTCACAGTATCGATGGCGCTGGGAACGGAGAAGCTGGCCAAGAAGGGTGTTTTGGTCACGAAGCTCGAGGCGATAGAAGATACTTCGAACATGGAAATATTATGCATGGACAAGACTGGCACGATAACCAAAAACGAAATAACAGTAAGGGCAATAAAAAGCTTCGGAAGCTCTGAAGATGACATCGCGAAATATGCAGTTGAGGCTTCGAGGAAAGAGGACAACGACCCGATAGACAACGCAGTAATAGAATATGCAGGAATAAAGAAAATAAAAATCGGCCATCAGAGAAAATTCTATCCATTCGACCCGTCTACGAAGAGAACATCCGCAATAATAGATTCGGGAAAAGATAGCTATTACGTGACCAAGGGCGCTGTCCACACTGTGATGGCGCTCGGAATTGTGGGAAGAGTAAACAAGAAGGAAGTTTTAAAAACCGTAGAAGAATACGCTTCGAAAGGGTTTAGGACCATAGCAGTAGCGAAGAGCAGGGATGGAAAACGCTGGACCCTCTGCGGCTTGATGGCATTATATGATGCACCTAGGGAAGACGCCAAGGAACTTGTGGATGAGCTCCACAGCCTTGGCGTAAAAACGAAAATGCTCACAGGGGACAACATAAAGGTGGCAATGCAGATAGCCAGCGAAGTAGGCATGGGAAACAGGATATACGATATAACCTATGAACGCAAGAACGAGAAGGAGCTGCAAAGAAAGATAGTCAGCGGTGAAGGCTTCGCTGACGTTTATCCCGAAGACAAATATACCATAGTGAAAACGCTGCAGAAGGACGGATATATAGTCGGCATGACTGGTGACGGGGTCAACGATGCGCCTGCGCTCAAGCAGGCAGAGGTGGGCATAGCAGTTGAAAGCGCTACAGATGTTGCAAAAAGCTCCGCGGCCCTCGTGCTCACTAAAAATGGCATAGAGGTTTTCGTAGACGCAGTAAAAGAGAGCAGGAGGATATTCCAGCGAATGATAACTTATTCCGACGTAAAAATACTCAAAACATTCCAAATAATAGGCTTCATAGCGATAATGTACCTGTTCTTCAGGTTCATAACGATACTGCCATTCATGCTGATAATACTGATATTTACAAACGACATAATAAACATAACAATATCTACGGACAACGCCGAGTATTCGAAAAGCCCTGACGTGTGGAACGTAAAGGGGCTGATGTACTCCTCTGCAATAATAGGGATATTTCTTGTGCTAGAAACGCTAGCGCTTGTGCCAATATTTAGGGGTGGCCTTTTCAACCTTACCATACCTGCATTCCAAACGGCCACATTCGTTATGTTCAACATAACCAACGAATTCAGCGTGCTTAACATGAGGGCCAAGGGCTTTTTCTGGAAATCCAGGCCTAGCAAGACCCTTGCAGCTGCGATAACTTTCGGCATAGCGGTGGGATTGGTACTTTCTTATTTTGGCATTTTCGTGCCCAAGCTTAGCAGCTATGAGCTTTTAACGATAATAGGCTTAGGCGTTGCTGCATTATTTATAAATGATTTTGTAAAGGTAGCAGTATTCAAGAAATTGGGAATGAAATAAGCATTTCGTAAAGCCAGTATATTGCACTCAGCAGTGCAAGACCATGAGCTAAAGAAGACAGAGCCAAAGATAATCCCTACTTTAAATAATAAATGATATCAGTCATCTTTGTCATTTATTAGATCCTTATATTTGTCTATGCACATATTGTATGCATCACCATAGCGGTTGCGCATATCCTTAAGGTAGTTAACATAGTTTTGAAGTTCTTCCTT
>JAVYSI010000059.1:0-3941 GCA_038729265.1 Methanothrix sp.
TGACATTGAACCACTACCAGCTGGAACAGTCACAGAATTTCCTTCTATATACGCATAGCCAGGGCTAGCCATTTCATCAGTTACTTGGACAGTGTTTGATGGAGTCGGTGCGCCTGAAGGAACTACAAAGAATGTTACATCACTCCATGAAGTTCCTGTGCTTTGCCCAAGCGTTACATGCAATACTCCGCCAGTCCAAACCGGTGATGCGCATATAAATCCAGAACTTGCTATGCAAGTCGTTCCAGTGAAGCTGCTGCTGCTGAAGATTCCGAGAGAGAACAGTGCCGCCAGCACTATTGCTATAATCAGTATTGCCCAACCGTATGTCATTAGGTATTCCATAGCGCTTTGCGCTTTTTGGTTTTTCATTCCCATGTACTAACACCTTTAAGTGCTATTAAATACTTCAATGCACAATATATATAAAGCTTACTTTAATATCGGAACCTTTCTTCCCTTGCAATATACATGCCTGTTGATTGGTTTTGCAGAGCTTTTACAAAGGATAACCTCTTTTCTTATTATGTTATTCCAATTTTTGAAAAAAGAAATTTTATTTATGTAATTGCGAGATTCAAAAGACGTTTATATAATTTGCCTAAAAAATAAACAAGGAGCAAACTACTCCTGATTTGCAATAGGTGTAAAAATGGCAGAAGAATTGAATCCTTTCAAGATAGCGCAAGAGCAGCTCGATGAAGCTGCGGAAGTGATGGGTTTGGACGAGCAGGCGCACGCGATACTTAGAGAGCCGATGAGAACTCTGATCGTTAACATACCGGTGCGCATGCACGACGGCAAGGTAAAAGTGTTCCAAGGTTTCAGGGTCCATTACAACGATGCAAGGGGCCCTGTAAAGGGCGGCATAAGGTTTCACCCAAAGGAGAGCCTAGACACTGTAAAGGCGCTCTCAGCATGGATGACATGGAAGGTTTCGCTGGCAAACGTTCCGTTCGGCGGAGCCAAGGGCGGCGTTATTTGCGATACAAAAAGCATGACTCCTCAGGAACTTGAAGCGCTCTCAAGGGGCTACATAAGGGCGATAGGAAAATACATAGGCCCGCAAGTCGACATACCTGCTCCAGACGTTTATACTACGCCACAAATAATGGCGTGGATGATGGACGAATACAGCAACATCGTAAGGCACAATGAGTTCGGGACAATAACCGGAAAGCCTTTGGAAGTATGGGGAAGCGAAGGAAGAAGCGATTCTACGGCTATGGGCGGGCTTTTCGTAATGAGGGAAGCAGCGAAAACGCTTGGCATAGACCTGAAAAAGGCAAAGATAGCTGTCCAGGGCTTCGGCAACGCAGGCATGTATGCATACACGCTTTCAAAGAAGCTCTATGGGTCAAAAGTCGTTGCAATAAGCGACTCCAATGGTGCCATATATGATCAGAATGGGCTAGACCTTGAAAAGCTAGAAAAGGCCAAGAAAGAAACAGGCAGCGTGTCCGGCTATGAAGGAGGCGAAAAGATGACTAACGAGCAGCTACTCGAAAGCGACGTCGACATACTCATACCGGCAGCCATAGAGAACCAGATAACCGGCTCGAACGCCGACAAGATAAAGGCTAAGCTGGTGCTTGAGCTTGCAAACGGGCCTGTGACCCCAGAGGCTGACAAGATACTGCACGAGCGCAACATATTCGACGTTCCAGACTTCCTGGTAAATTCCGGAGGGGTCATCGGCTCGTATTTCGAATGGGTGCAGAACATAGGTGGTTATTACTGGACAGCCGAAGAGGTGTATAGCAGGCTTGACAAGATAATAACAAAGTCCTATGTTGATATGATGGCAACCAAGAAAGAATATGAAGATAAAGGCAAGAAAATAACGCCAAGGACTGCTGCCTACATAATAGCAGTATCGAGAGTTGCCGCAGCGATGAAAGCCAGGGGCTGGTACTGAGGTGTGCATGAATGGAGGGCAAGCATGCAGAATTTGGAGTTATAGGAGGTTCGGGCGTGTATTCGCTCTTCGATAACCCAGAAGAACTGGAAATAGATACGGAATATGGGAAACCCAGCGATAAGGTTGCGCTGGGGACCATAAACGGAAGGAGCATAGCGTTCATCCCAAGGCACGGAAAGGGCCATACGATACCGCCGCACAAAATAAATTACAGGGCAAACATCGCAGCTTTAGATTCGCTTGGAGTGAAGAGGCTGATATCAATAACGGCAGTAGGTTCGCTTAGGATGGATTTTGTCCCGGGCGACTTCGCTTTACCAAACCAGTTCATAAACATGACCAGCGGAAGGGCAGAGACGTTCTACGACGGTCCGGATGTGACGCACATAAGCACTGCCTTTCCTTATTGCCCTGAGATGCACAAAATGGCAGTGCGCGTAGCTGACTACGATGACATAAAATATCACGAGAATGCCACGATAATAGTGGTAAACGGCCCAAGGTTTTCTACAAAGGCTGAATCCAAGATGTTCAACAGCATAGGTGCGGACATAATAAACATGACCCAATATCCTGAAATAGCATTGGCTAGGGAGCGCGCCATGTGCTATTCGGCCATAGCCGTAGTGACCGACTACGATGCAGGAATTGAAGATGACCAGCACATAAAACCGGTGTCGTTCGATGACGTGGGAAAGAGGTTTGCCTCAAGCATAGAAAAGGTCAGAAAAATGGTTGCAGATATGATAAAGGAGATACCACAGGAACGTTCTTGCTCGTGCGGTTCGGTTCTTGACAACGCGACAGTAAAAAAATAGCCCATGTATTATGGTTTGCGGCCAAAATCGCCGTGTGCCATAGTGGCGCATACACTGATGTGCAACATGTGCCGTGGTTGGAAAACGTATAGCAATGGAAACAATCTTCCAGAAAGCTTTTAATATATTAATCGTCAAAATACAATGTATATTTGAGGTGTTTAGAATAAAGATTAAAGACATAAGGGCAATGCAGGATAATGCGCTCAAGACTAAGATAAGTGAGCTCAACCTCGAACTAGCCATAGAAAAGAGGAAGGTCGCGGCAACTGGCGTTTCAAGCAAAGTAGTTAAGATACGCGAAATGAAGAAGACAATCGCCAGAATAAATACTGTGCTCAACGAAAGAGGTGCAGCGAAGAAATGAGTGACATATGCCCAAAGTGCGGATTGCCGAAAGAACTTTGCGTGTGCGATGTTTTAGATAAGGAAGTTGAAAGCAGGATAAAGGTCTATACCAAAAAGGCCAAATTCAACAAGGTCGTTACTATAGTTGAGGGGTTGAACTCCGGAGATATAGAAAACGCGCTTAAGAACCTGAAGAGGACGCTCGCATGCGGCGGCACGTCAAAGGACAACATGATAGAGCTTCAGGGGAACCACAAATCCAAGGTTAAGAATGTACTTGTTAACATGGGTTACAAGGATGCCAGCATAGATGTGGCATCCTGACTTGTTTTTATTCCTTGTTTTCCATAATAAGCTAGCGCGAGCGTGTTAAACATGGCCGTACTGGGAATAGAAAGCAGTGCGCATACATTCGGCGTAGGAATATCTGAAAACGGGAAGATACTAGCGAATGCAAAGGAAATGTACAAAATAACAGACAAGGGGATGATACCTTCGCGCGTCGCCGAGTTCCATGCAAATAACGCTAAGGGCATAATACAAAGGGCAATCTCTGATTCGGGCATTTCATTATCTGAAATAGAAGCCATAAGCTATACCAAGGGCCCCGGGCTTGGCCCATGCTTAAGGATAGGCCAGCTTGCGGCGATGACACTCTCGGAAATGCTTTCCGTGCCGTTATATCCAGTAAACCACGCCATAGGCCACATCCAAATAACTACGCACTTTTCAGGTTTTAAGGACCCTCTAGCAGTTTACGTCAGCGGAGGCAATTCCCAAATATTGGGGATAACCGACAGAGGCTTCAGGCACTATTCGATATATGGCGAGACCCTCGACATAGGGGTAGGCAA
>JAVYSI010000060.1:0-3882 GCA_038729265.1 Methanothrix sp.
CTACATATGTGATATTCTTGTGCTCTTCCAGAATCTTTTCGAGGTCCGGGTCCATCCTTCGCTCTTCTTCTAGCCTGAAGAGCTTGCTTGACTTATTAAGTTCATCCAGTATGGACTTTAATGTATCGCCAATATAGCCATACCCGTTCGCGTATGCGGTCTTTATCAATGCAGAAAGCGTGCCGAACCTTTCGGATTCATCACTTTTAACATTATTCTTATCTTCACTAGTTTTTTTGAATACCATGTTTACAGCCTATAAAAATTGTAAAGTACTAGTTGTTTTTGGATATATTTAAGGTTTCTGATTGCAGCAGCTAGGCATAGAATATGAAGCATGGCGTTTAAACTACGCTAAGAGTAGTCTTTTTCTTTACTGCATTGAGGACATGGCCGTAGTCCCTGTAATGGGATATTGTAGTTATGGCAACAGTGTACTCCCCTGGATCAGCGTTCATCGTATTGTATATGTCGAGCCTCATCTCTCGCTCTTCCATGGGTTTCAGCTCGCCAAGCCTAAGCTCCTTCTGCTTCTGCATGCCCATATCGTCGAATCCGAGCTGGTTCGGCAGCTCCATTACGACAGACGTAAGGAGGACTTCCTTCGTGGCGTTTTTAACCTTCAGAAAAAGCGAGACTTGGCTTTTCCTGTTCGAATAAAGCTTGTAAGGAACGAACTCTGTGCTTATCTTATAAGGTATGGAATGCGTGAGCTCCGAAGCAGCGTCCTTTTTGCCGAATATATTGAAGAGTGCCATTTGATCGCCTTTCAAATGCTTAAAATTATTTGCACAATTACACTTATATATGTTCTTGTCCATTATAATATCAAAGATGTGCAGTATATGCCGATAAAGTACAACATAACAAAATATGATGTTCTTGTTGGTGAAATACACAGACTAGCACAGAAGTACAATACACACCACACATATGGGACAAACGTAAAACCCGACGGTGAACCGATCGAGCTCACCGAAAGAGAATTTCAGCTCAAAGCTATCGCCGTAATAATAGCGTCTTTTTCTTCAGGCCATTCGTGGCAAACGCATAAATGCATAGAAAGCGAAGCATCGCTGGACAAGCCAGAAGTCAAAGATGAATACCTCCAGGCGGAACAGAGCAGGTGGAAAAGCGTCAACCTCAACGACGTTGAGGAGCTTGCGGTATCGCCAATAAGCGACCAGGAATTCTACCGCTGGCTGTTCTACAACGTTGACAAGAAAAAGCAGAAGCTTTATAAAGAGGCGTGGGTGAAGCTCAAAACGGAATTTGACAGCTCATGCGATGAATTGGAACAGAGCAAAAATTAATCGGAACATATATGTATTCCGCTTTTCGACGTTTTTTTTAATACCGGAAGTTCCAACAAATTCTTGGTTTGACGACAAAAAAAAGAAGCTTTAAATTGATAGCGGAACATTCCTGTTACATTTAAGTTTTACTGCTGCATATATCACTTTTTAAATATTGAGCCCTAATTATCAATTGCAACAATTTTTGCGGGTGCTGAAATGGTGACCAGTGTAATAAAAAGGAATGGGATGAAAGTCGCTTTCGATGAAAGCAAGGTGGTGGGGGCAATATCAAGGGCTTTTTCTGAGGTATATATAAAGAGCAACAAAGAAGATAACGAAAAAGAATCTGCACAGCTCGCCAAAGAGGTTATTGAGCTTATAGATAAGCTTGGAAAGGATTCTGTGCATGTTGAGGAAATACAGGACATAGTGGAGCAGGTTCTCATGGAAAAAGAGCCATCGGTGGCTAAGACTTACATATTGTACAGGCACAAGAGGGCCGAGGTCAGGGCCTACAAAGCTTCGCTCGGCATACAGGAGGACGACCTCAAGCTTCCGATAAACACGCTAATAGTGCTGGCTGCGAGGTATCTGCTTAAGGACGAGAACGGAAAGGTCATGGAAACCCCGATGCAGATGTTCAGGCGCGTGGCTAGGGCCATAGCGGATTCCGAAAGAAACTATAATAAGAGTGACAAGGAGGTGCAGGATATAGAAAACAAGTTTTACAATGCAATGGTCAACTTCAGATTCATGCCAAACTCGCCTACTCTTATGAATGCTGGCACGAAACTAGGACAGCTAAGCGCTTGCTTCGTATTGCCAGTAGGGGACTCCATACCAGAAATATTTGATTCCATAAAGAACGCTGCATTGATACACCAAAGCGGTGGAGGAACAGGCTTCGCGTTCTCCAGGCTCAGGCCGACGAACGACATAGTTAGAAGCACTGGCGGCGTGGCATCAGGCCCTATATCATTCATGAAAGTCTTCGACTCCGCCACAGAGCAGATAAAACAGGGTGGCAAGAGGAGAGGCGCCAACATGGGCATACTAAGGATAGATCACCCTGACATATTGGATTTCATAGTATCCAAGGAAAACGAGGGCACGCTCAGGAACTTCAACATATCCGTAGGCATAACCGAGAAGTTCATGGACGCGCTGAAGCACAATGCCGAATACAACCTCATAAATCCGAGGAGCGGCAAGGCCGTAGGCAAGCTCAACGCAAGGGCAGTCTGGAACCTTATAGTAACCATGGCTTGGAAAACCGGCGACCCGGGGCTTGTGTTCCTGGACCGCATGAACTCCACGTATTCGAACCCTGTACCGGAAAGGGGCCCGATAGAGTCCACCAACCCGTGCGGCGAGCAGCCCCTTTATCCTTACGATTCGTGCAACCTGGGATCGATAAACCTTGCCAAGATGGTAAAGCCTGTTGATGGGCATTTTGAAGTAGACTGGGACGGGCTTAGGGAGACTGTTAGGCTAGGAACAAGGTTCCTTGACGATGTAATAGATGCGAACACCTATCCGCTTAAGCAGATAGACGAGGTTTCCAAAGCGATAAGGAGGATAGGCCTTGGCGTCATGGGATGGGCCGACATGCTAATAAAGTTGGGCATAAAATACAACAGCAACGAGGCGCTGCTGCTGGCAGAGAGAGTAATGGCTTTCATAACCGAGAATGCCAGGCAGATGAGCCAGGAGCTGGCTGAGGAGAGGGGGCCATTCCCGGACTTCGAGAGGAGCATATGGTACAAGCTGGGATTCAAGCCGCTGAGGAACTCAACTGTTACTACAATAGCGCCTACTGGCACAATAAGCATAATATCCGGAGGGGCATCGCAGGGAATAGAGCCGATATTCTCAGTGGTATACATGAGGAACGTGCACGAGAGCCTTGGTTCCAACCTGATAGAGGTGAACAACGAATTCGAATGGTACGCACTTCAGAAGAATTTCTATTCTGATGAACTGATGAAGAAGCTTGCCGGGCGCGTTTCGATACAGGACGTGGAGGAGATTCCGAAGGATGTAAGGGAGCTTTTCGTGACTGCGTATGACATTGCTCCTGAATGGCACGTCAAGATGCAGGCTGCGTTCCAGAAATATACTGATAACGCAGTATCAAAGACCATAAACTTCCCAAGCTGGGCGACGCCGCAAGACATAGAAAAGGCTTACACCCTTGCTTATGACTTAGGATGCAAGGGCATAACAGTTTACAGGGACAGCAGCAAGAGCGTGCAGGTGCTGCAGGCTGTGGACACTAAGCAGAACCAGAAGACGATATCGCAGATGAAGGAGAAGCACATGGGCGCCAAGGAAGAAGCCCCGGTGACAATGGAATATATAAGGAGCAGCGCCAACAGCTACACCATATCTGCCAAGGAGGAGGCCAAATGCCCGGAGTGCGGTAACGCGATGGTGGCCGGCGAGGGCTGCTTTACGTGCCCAAAATGCGGATACAGCAAGTGCGACTGAAAAAGCCGCACCTTCTTTTTCTTTTTTCTTTTTTCGCTCACCTTTTTATTCATATTTTCCAAAAGCAGTATGCAGCGTAGCTGCACCTATATGC
>JAVYSI010000061.1:0-3785 GCA_038729265.1 Methanothrix sp.
TGTTTTAAATGCTACGTTTTTTCAAAATGTTTAAAAGCTCTGTTTCTTCTTCACTGCCAAGTACATGCCTCTTCGAGTACCCATGCACGTATCTGGGTATTACGTGTATGTGGGCGTGCATTACCACTTGCCCTGCATATTCACCTATGTTGGTTCCAATGTTTACTCCTTTGGCTCCAAGTTTTTCAATCACAAGCCTTGCAAAATCCTGGGCAACGCCAAAACAGGATGAAAGCTCGTCTTTTGGCACGTTCAACACATTTTCATAGTGCTTTTTAGTTATTACGAGCATGTGGCCCCTAGTTACCGGGTTTATGTCAAGAACCACGTAACAGTGTTCATCCTCGTAAATGTGCTTCCTAGAATCGGCTGCGAGCCTGCAGAAAACGCAATCCAACCTACCAGTCCCCATGTTCTAATCCAAACAGCAAGTCAGTTATGCCATTCTTTGCGTCTACTATGCTGCTCATCAGGTGTTTTGCAGCTTTTTCTGCGTGGGTGCCACTATATTCAACGGATATGAGCGTAAGCCTGTCTATCATATCCTTGTCTTCTGCGAGTGCAGCTTTAAGTATGTCGTTTATGCTCTTGGTATTCGCTTCTTCTAGTTCCTGCCCCTCAATATGATCATATACTTGGTAATCTTCGGTTCTCCTGAGCTTTATATCATCAAGCCCGCCATTAACTATGGCATTTCTTAGCTTCTTTGCCTCTTCAAGGCATTTGTTTTCCTTTGACATTATATACCTTATGTTGAACCTTACATTGTCATATGGCGTCCAGTCTGCTACTTTTTTGTACTCAGCTATCCTTCGCTCCTTGAATTTTATGAAATTATCTACAAGCCTTATTGCCACATCCTGGTCCTTCATGTTTGATATAGAATTGTGGTCAGAGCCCGTGTGATTCTTATGCATTTCCATAAAATCACAAGCCATTGATCTTTAATAATATTTATCACTTTTGTCCAACTGCGTTACTTTTACTTGTAAAAAACACAAAAATTAAAATAAATAAGACACAAATCTTACTTATGATGCCGTTTGCTTCAAAGGCTGCAAAGACCTACTTCAAAGAAATGGAAACCACGAACAGGCAGTATATAAGCGAGCTGATAAGGTCTGGCCTTATGGAAATGGGTATGTCAAAGCTGCAATATGGGTACAAGTCATATTCGCTCTATGAAAGGGGCAGGCACTCCCAACACCCATTCATAAATGAGATATATGAAAGGCTGGATTACCACTACATGTCAGATAAGAACACTCTGAGACTGCCCCGCCCAGACGGCTCAGACTATTACGAGTTCCAAAAGGCTATTGGCCTAATATCTATAGGCAGCAAAGCAGCATATGACGAGGTAATAAGAAAGTACGGTAATTTATTAGACATAATCGAAACGCTGGCAATAAGCATAAATGATATAAACTACCTAAAAAATTTCATAGAAACACAAAAGGACGTCTACGCTGTAGCTTTCGGGATAATGAACAAATCCTTTGAACCAAAATCAACGGAGGGTTCAAAACTCATTCAAAGCCTATTGTTCGGCAACGGCAGCCCAAAAAGCATGATAATAACCATGGCTGTGGTATCATCAGAGCCTGATCACGAAACACTTATGCGCATACTAGAAGAGCAGGAATTCATATCGCAAAAAATTGCCATATACCAACTGCATGATATCGAAGCTATAAGCTGGCTCTCCAAAAACAGTATTTATAAGGACATAAGCTCTGCATCATCGTATGCACTCAAGCAGCTTAGGAAATACGACAGGCTATTGCGGTTGGAGAAAAACATGCGAAAAATACTAAGAGTGTGAGTTTTAGGCATTATGATCAGAATATAGGACTCCGTCGAAATAGGCATAAAGCGTGTAGTTCATGCCTTTAATAGGCACAGAGCTCTGCCCCATATAATTAAGGTTACCGAGATCGTAGGTGAGGCTGGCCTTCCCTCCAGGAGCTATTATCAAACCACTATTACCAAGCGCTACCGAACTTCTTGGCAGAGTCAAAATCCCGTTATCAGAGACGTTAAAATCTAGCATCCCGTGATATGCGTTTTCCCAAGCGCTTATCCTGCCAGCGTATTCCACTACAGAGCCGTTAAGTGGATCGAAGTTGTCCAGTTCGTGCATTGCTATATAGTAACTCTGGTTCTCCAGCATGAGGCTTTCCAGATAATTCAACCTAGATACGTTCAAAGTGGAATTGAAATCTGAATAAAACTGCCCGGAACTGCTTATTGTTCCCGAATTTGCTTCAGCAACAAACCTGTTCATCGCGCTTGCATTGGTCTGAAGGTAAGTTTGCGTGCTGCTAAGGTTCATGTCTATTCCGAGAGAGTTTATGGTTGCTAAAGTATAAGCGTCTCCATCGTTCACCACATTTACTCTCGGCAGGGTAAAACCACTAGACTCGGATCCGAGAAAGTAACCTACGGCTTCTATCTCAGTAAGGTTGAGCGTTCTGTTCCATTCGTTTGTGACGTTAACATACAATACATATCCTGAGCTGGTATTTACTATTTTAAAGGTAACTGGCACATTTCCGCTTATATTATATTGCAGAACTCCTGGCCTGCTCTCGTTGTTTATCCATTGGCCTATCCTACTCAAGTTACTCCTATAATAAACAGGGTAGAGGGCGCTGCGCAATGCAATTTGCGGATAAGAAGAATAATAAGCCAAAGGGAAAACGCGTAGTCCCAATATAACCGCATTTGCCGAATTAAAATTGTTAAATTGCATGGGGAGCGATATGCTGCTGTTACCAAAGCTGTTGTTTTCTTCTTCAAAATAAAACGTTGGGCTTTTTATCGAGAGGTCCAAGCTAGTGCTGTTAAAGCTCTTGTTCAAGCTTGCAATGTACATAACATTATCTAATAAAGAAACAGGCTTAAAGCTGCTGTAGTTGAAGCTCGAAGAAACGTTTCCATGCCTAACAACAACGCCAAGGCTTGAAGAAAGGTTGTAAAGTGGATATGGTAAACCTTTACTGTAAAGCAATACTGGTATTGCCTGCTCAGAAGTAATTTTTGATGATTTTGGCTTTGCCGATAAAATCATAGCAACTGCTATTATGATTATCACGATAATTACAGCGACTGTTGTAAGTCCGAGCTTTTTCATGCCAAACACTTAATCTATTACATACCATATTTAAATTTCTAATTGGAATACTGTATGGTGCTTGAATGAAAGTCACTTCGCAAGTCATTGCTTATGCAGTTATAGCTTTGCTTGTATTAGCTATAGGCACTGCAATAACTTACTACCTCGGCAGGGCTGGCAACTTCAATGTACCAATAAAAACGCCCCTGACAGCACTGTACTTCGTCGTAGTTACATTGGGCACCGTAGGTTACGGAGACATAGTGCCGATTACTCCAGTAGCGAGGGCTTTTGTAATAATACTGATACTCGTAGGGCTAAGCGTGTTCCTGAGTGCGGTTACAATAATATCAAGTGGTTTTGTGAATTCGAGAATAGAGAGTTTGAGTGGGAGGATATCAAGGATAGAAAGGAGGGGCCTCAGCAAACACATAGTTCTGATAGGCTACGGTCCGACTAACATGTACATAGCCAAGATGCTTAAGCAAAAGGGGTCGAAATTCATAATAATAGTATCGGACAAGGTCACCTTTGACAGGATAAGGTCGTTGGGCTACAAAGCCTATGTCGCGGATGAGACACTGGCAGAAGACATGGAGCAGTTCGAGCTGAAGAAGGCAAAGTACATCGTCATAGACACAAGCGACAGTGCGAGGTCCCTCTACGC
>JAVYSI010000062.1:0-3756 GCA_038729265.1 Methanothrix sp.
CCGGTTATTGTGGCTACTCTTACGGAATATTTTTTGTTCTTAAGCTCGTCATATTTCTTGACAGCTTCAAACATTGTATTTGCGTCTGTCTCCTGCGGGTCTGCCAGCGCTAGCTTTGTCGCTGCTTTTAGTATATCGTTTCTCCCTATTACGGGCCCGTTTATCTTTGTCTTCCTGTAGAGGTCGTTGTCTATATCTACAGCAAGCACAAGGAGCCTTTCGGACATTCTACCGTTTAAAATATGTAATAAAGCAATTAAAAAACTATATCATGTTTGCCCGCAATGGCGAATTATGGAAGCTTTGCGACACCCTTGAGAAGCAGGTACATTGCAGCATAGTTAGGGAGCACGACCCTCTTGTTTTCGAATGGCCCGTATTCCATGCCATTGATTGTTAACTTCTCTTTGGTGTTTGCGACCACGAGCGTTTCTCCCTTGTCGAAGGCTATGCAGTCTTTCATTGGTTCGAACTTCTCGAAGGAAGATATGCTTTGAACTGATTTTGCCACAAGCCCGGTGCCGCCGTGGAGCGTATCAGCCATACCGAGCAGATGCTGCGGGTTCTTGGTCACGTTGCTGTCTATAGAATCGCTCTGTTTTATCGTCATGCTTTCGGCAACCTTTCTCCAGAACTCATCCTTTTTTGGTATGCTGACTTTGTCCCAATTCCCAGTAGTTATACCCAACATTATGTTAGGTTTGTTTAGGTACATCTTGCGTGCCATCTGCCTGCTCATTCCTAGAGCCTGCAGCTGGGTTTCCCCGGCATTCAGCGCAGTAACAAGCGATCTGGCCATTTTGCCACCCCATCCCGGATCGTTGGGCTTGGGGCCCTGCAGCCTGGAGCTCTTGTCAGCTATATTCGGGAAAAAGCTCTCGGGTTTCAAGCCCCGACCTGTCACATAGTCGCTTATCTCGCTCCTTGCTGCTTCGTCCAAAGTGAGCACGGATTCCGAATCTACTATTATGTGGTATCCCCTGTTGCCGCTGAAGTTTATCTTTATCTCTTTGTTGGAAAAGCCAAAATCTGGGATTAAAAATTCTTCTATAAGCTTGAAAGCCTCGCGCTTCACCTCGTGCAGGCAGTTCGGGCATACCCAAGAGGTGCCGTGCCTCTTCTGGCATTCGAGATGAAGGTCTGAGGCGTCAAGATCAAAAACCAGTTCGCTGCCAAGCCAACCCTTGGTTTCCATCGGCCTTCCCGACGGATTTTCATAGAAAGCAGGAGAACTTGATACGAAAGCAGGAGAATTTGCGTCTATATATCTGTTGAGCGACTCTGCGTTATTGAAGGCCATATGCCTCTTTGCTATTTTTTTGTCGAAGGTGCCGAAGCCGAATTCCCTCTTCGTCAGGTTGCTTATCGAGACAGGGTGCTTTCGATAGAACTCCCTGAACATTGACCTTGCAAGGCTCTGCACGCTTTGATCGATATCAGGCATAATATTGATTGCCTTTAGGTTTATTTATTGCTTGCCTTTTCCATTGCGATTGTATGTACTGAAAATCCCGCACTTTGACGATAGACGTAGTGCTTGCAGCACAATTTAAATTTGCATTAAAAATTACTTGCTGACCAACATGGCTTTCGTTGTAGTGGATTTGGATGGTTGTCTAGTGGACGATGTCCATGAAACTTTCAGCAAATTCCTCAGGCGCGACGATTCAAGAACCGAACATGTATTCAAGGAGCTTATATTCAACGTCCTTGACAGGATACCGTCGGTAGTTGATTCCGTAGCTAAGCGCATAGACATTGAAAAGGGGCTTAATATGCACGTAGTCAAAGCGCTGAAAACAGTTTATGATGCGGGATTCGATGTGGTGGTAAGGACAGCAAACAGGAAGCTCGGCACCCTTGGCATAGAGAGGATAAAATCCGCGCTTAAGGATTACGGGATAAATGCCAGCGTTGAGCTTACCGAGGACAAATATAAATACGCAGAACGCAACGGAGAAAAGCCCGTGCTTTTGCTCGATGACAAACCAAACGTAGTAATAAACGCAGCTAGGAAGGGCATACGTTCTATATTGATTAGTGCTGATTATAACAGGGTTGCTGGATTCTTCATTAAGGGAGTCAATGATCTCGTAAGCATCTCAACGCCGGAGAGCATGGACAAAGCCTGCATTAAGGCGCTCAGGCAGCGAACGACCGCATGAAACACAGCTCAGATATAAAAAAGTTAGAATACAATATCTATCATGCTAGGCATTCCTTTTCCATCAGAATATGGAAAACGTTTTGAGCCGATAGAGTTCTATGGCAAAAGGTTAGAGGTCGAAATAGTCGAGGCTAGGCTCAGGAACGGCTATGCCGCCATAAGAAATGATAAGGTCATAATAAAGGTACCACAGCGTTGCAGCAGGAAAAGGAAAATGAAGATTATAGAGGAGTTATATAAAAAGATATCCAACGCCGTGAGGAAAAGGCCAAGCAGCTTCCTCGTAAACAGCGCGCTTGAATTCAGGGATGGCGAGATAATAGCCCCGCTTTCCGAAAGGCTCAGTGTATCTGTTTTCGAAGCCGATGTCATGCATTCGCACGCAACGGTCAAAAACGGAGTCGTAATGGTAAAACTCGGAAAAACAGGCAACAGGGACGTATCTGATTTGGTCTCCGGGGCACTGGCGAGGCATTGCACAGGGTACGTAAGCGATTACGTGAAAGAATGGAACAAAAAGTTCGGGAGCGAGCTCGGAAGGATAAGCGTAAGCAGGGGCCTTACGGTATGGGGCTCGTGTTCTGCCAAGAACAACATATCGATAAACCTCAGGCTGTTATTTCTAGACAGAAAATTCCTTGATTATGTGGTCGTGCACGAGCTTTCCCACACCAAGGTGAGGTCGCATTCGAAAAGGTTCTGGAAGACAGTTGCAAATTACATTCCCGAATACAAATCGATAAGGCGGGAACTCAGGATTGCAGGAACCAGGATAGACACCGAATTTAAGGAAAACCGGAACTCTGGCTACAGCGCCAACAACTCTGAAGTGATATATAATAAAGCTACAGAACCTACGCACGAAAGAAAAGAAGAAAAAGGGATCGCGCCGGAATCAGGCCAGCGCGATATTTCTGAATATTTTGGTTGAGCAATCAGCCGAAAAGCCCTGCGAGTCCGCTTGCAGCTTCCTCCTCTTTCTTTTCTTCCTTGGCAGCTTCCTTTTTCTCTTTTGCTGGAGCCGCAGCAGGTGCAGCCGCAGGTGCAGCCACTTGCATGCTTTGAGCGTTCTTTATTATGTCCTTTATGTTGAGCCCCTTCAGGGATTCGACGACAGCCTTGGCCTTTGCCTCATCCGGGGTAAAGCCAGCAGCTTTAACTACATCCATAAGCTCCTTTTCGTTCACTTCCTTTCCAGCTGCGTCAAGCAGCAGTGCCGCATATACATATTCCATACTTTTCACCGTTTATCATTAGTGCAAATCTTTTTACATCGTATTTTACATCGTATATTATTTATTCTTTGACGTTGCCGTCAAGGGCCTTGGCATGGAGGGAAGCCATCTCTACGAGCTTCTCCATTATGCCAGTGTCTGGAACCTTGCCCTCGATACCTAGAGCCATTGCGCCGTTGTATGCGTTGGCTATAAGGCGCTCTATGGTGTATCTGTTCACCATCTTCCCTTCATAGCTTATGGCCAAAGCGCTGGCAAACGCCTTTGCGATGTCCTTAGACACGCTCTCGGCGTTTATGCTGAAAACTTCTTTTGTATATCTAAGCCCGCCGCTGAGCATTAGGCTGGGCTCTA
>JAVYSI010000063.1:0-3682 GCA_038729265.1 Methanothrix sp.
TTGATTGCCACTATTGCGAAGCTCAGGAACAGCAGCGAGAACATCGTTGAGGCGACTATTATTATTGCGTCTATGAAATTGAGATTCAGGTATATGCTGCCAGTCCTGATAAATATCGAGCCAAGGTCATTAAAAGTAGGGAATGGTGCGAATACTGGTATTAGCAATGCGATGACAAACGCTATCGAGAAAAGCAGTATCAGCTTCAAATTCTTTTTGTAGGTTTTGAAGGACACCCCAAGTATGTTTGCCATAGGTCTATCACATTTTAAAGCGCTAATGCGTGCAAGCCAGGATTATTAGAGGTTTAACACAATAAATATATTTCGGTATGCAGGAATCTCACGCTCTTGGCGCTAAGCGAGTAGAAAAACCAAAAAAAGAGCTAGAAATATAAAAAGAACTGTACTGAAGCCATTTTAGGCCTCAGCAGTAACCTGCAATAGTAGTGGATGATGTGCTAGTGAGCAGGCCAAGTATGTACGGTGCGAGTTCCGCTATTATAACGCCTATTACTCCGCCTATTATCATGCTCATGCCATATCCTTGTATTGAACCCTTGCTAGCACCAGGCATTATGTGCGCCGCGGCATACAATGCGCCGCCCAATATCATAAGTGTCAATCCAAGTATGAATATGCCTGTGTTTACTGCTACATATATTGGGCATATTACGCTGCTTATAGTAACCTGTATGCTTGACTGTGCTGATGCCGTGGCCAGCGTAAGGAATGGAAGCATCATAACAACCAGTTTGAATACGCGTGACTGAACTATTTTCATTAAACCCAATGCTTTTGTTTCTATAGGCATTTTTGCACCCTATTGATAAATTGACCTACTTTTATATGATTGAATAATTTAAATAGTTTTCGTTATCTGATAATTACTGAATTCTTTGAACTATCATTGATTTTGCCTGTGATTGCACCAAATAAAAAGCACGTTTTGGATTTTACAGGACGATTGAGCCAAGCCACAGATGCTAACACATAAAGAACTAACATTTAAATTAGATACAAAAACCAAAGTGCCTTGTTTTATGGGCACTAATTACCCACTTTGATAATGTGATTGCATGTATATTTTAGGCATATGGGATGGGCATGACGCAGGTGCTGCGCTGCTTGAGGATGGCAACATAGTATATGCCGCGAACGAAGAGCGTTTCACCAAAAGGAAACTGGAAATGAAATTTCCATACCATTCGATAAAGGCAGCACTGGACTACGCCAAGATAAAGCCTACAGATATAGAAAATATAACTTATACAACAACCGAATTCACAAAAACGCTGGAACGCATATACCCAAGAATGAAGGAAAAGTACTACCTTTTCAGGCGCAGGAAAATTCCAAAGCCAAGGTTTGAAGGATTCATGCACAATCTCAAGTATAGTATGACAGGTGTCGGAATACTGCCAATGTGCAATTCCATAAGCTCGTCGATAATATCAAGGCAGCTTAAGCACATGGGGTTCAGGGGCTTCAAATTGAGGGTAGTCGAGCACCATACGGCGCATGCCTCCAGCGCTGCTTTTACCTCAGGTTTCAAGAGGTCATTAGTAATAACGCTTGACGGCCTGGGAGACGGGCTTTCCGGTTCCGTCAGCACCTTTGACAAGGGAAAGCTTGAAAGGCATATTTCCATACCTGCAAGAGACTCCCTAGGTATATTTTTCGAGCAGGTAACCAACATAATAGGCATGAGAGAACTCGAAGACGAGGGAAAGGTAATGGCCATGGCCGATTATTCGTATCCCTTCGATTTCGAGAGCAACAAGCTAAAGGATATGTTCAAGGTAGAGGGGACGATAATAAGCGCGAAGTATGGAGCCAGGAAGCAGTTCGCCAAGCTGCAGAGCATAGGCTGGCAGATGCCAAGGGAGCAGTTCTCATATATGGCACAACAGCTTCTCGAGAACATAGTTGTAAAATTTGTAAGCAACGTGGTGGACAGGTTCAACATAAACGACGTGGTGCTTGCTGGCGGTCTGTTCTCCAATATAAAGGCAAACATGAAGATAAGGGAGCTCGAAAACGTAAAGCACTGGTACGTGTTCCCACACATGGGTGATGGGGGCATAGCTTTAGGTAGCGCACTTTATACAGATTATGAGCTTAACGGCAATACGGGACATGAGTTTTACGCTTACTTAGGAGACGAGTACGACACGGAATCCACCATGCAGGCGCTTAAGAAGGACAGATCATTGGAAACCGTAAGGGAAGACCATCAAGAGCAGGCCAGGCATGCTGCCGAGCTCATAAGCAACGGCAACTACGTGTTCTGGTTCCAGGGCCGCATGGAATACGGACCCAGGGCACTCGGAGACAGAAGCATACTTGCACCTTCTGATTCTGAAAGCGTAAAGGAGAAGCTGAACCTCTATGTCAAAAGGAGAGAATGGTTCCAGCCTTTTGCCCCGTCAGTGCTTGAGGAAGACTTGGGGCGCATAGTTGATTTTGACAACAAGGGATATGACAGATACATGACAATGGCTTACAAGGTCAAGGATTCGGCAAAGGACGTGACCAGATCAGTAGTCAACGTGGATTATTCCGCCAGGCCGCAAGCGGTAGGACAAGAAAACCCTAATTATAGGGAGCTGCTCAACAACATGAGGAGGCTGACAGGTTATGGCCTTGTCCTTAACACAAGCTTCAACCTGCACGGAATGCCTATAGTCATGACCCCTGAAGATGCAATAGCCACTATGAAGGCAACTAAGACAAAATATATGTTCATAAACGGAGTCACAGTAACCAACAAGAGGGGCGTTTGATGTTTATCTCGTCTTCTGCGATTGAGCAATACCTTTTTACCATTGGGGTATTGGTATCTTTCGTAGGCGTGCTCATTGGTGTGTATTTTTCCCGCAAGCAAATAGCTGAAATATTCAGGGAAAGGAAAATCGACTCCAGAAAGCTCCTGCTTTCAATTGTAATTGTCTTAGTATTTGTGTCTGCAGAGCTTTTAATAGTTAAACCCACGCAGCAGCTGTTTTTCGATGATACTATTTACCAGGACATGGCTCTGAACCTGCTCCACATGGGCCAGGCTTGGATGTGCATTTACGGAAGCGCGAACACCTGCATCGTCGGCAGTACGTTCCACGAACCCATAGGTACTGCTTTTCTCCTTGCAATCGGATTCGCGGCATTTGGGCTTGGCAGAGCTACCGCCTACGGCACAATGTTTTTCATAGCTTCGATTTCCGTATTCATGACGTTTGTTGTTGCACTTTTGCTCAGCAAAAATTTTTCAGTGGCAATAATCTCAGAGTTTATAATGGCGCTTAGCCCTGTTTTATTGGTATGGGCTTACCCTACAACTTCCGACATGCCAATGCTTGCTTTTTCTTTGATAGCAATAGCTATGATGCTCATTTTCTTAGAAAGGCGCAATATGGCTACGTTGTTTACGGCTTTGATGGCTCTGTCGATGTTGACGTACATGAAGATTGATGGAGTAGTTTACTTAGTAGTAATACCATTATTTTACATTTTAGTCTCTGATAGCAGCTTAAAGCAATCAATATTGAACAACTTGAGGCGCATCAGGAAATATTGGCTCGATACTAGGTTCTTATTGGTGATTTTGGTATTCATTCTTGCTATAGCCCCGGAAATAGGGTTTGCAGCCAACGAATTGTTCTTCGGGAGCTTCGGTTACCAGGGCG
>JAVYSI010000064.1:0-3642 GCA_038729265.1 Methanothrix sp.
TTTCTGTATCTCCACCCTTGAGAAGCCAGCCTTTGCAAGCTCCTTGCTCAGGAACTTGGAAATATTCATCTTTATTATCGCGTCATCTATAAACTTCATTTCTATTGCCATCAGATCATTCCTTTTGTGTTGTTGCCACTGCCTTCTGTTGCGGCTGCTGCTTCTCATTTGCTACAGGCTTCTGCTTGGATGCCTGTTTAACGACCTGCTTCTTTGGCGCTTTCTTATACAAAGCGTTGTTGAGGTTAAGCATCTTTGTGGCCTTTTCGCCCAGCTTTACGTCTTCAGGCAATGCTATCCCTATTTCCACCTTTGCGAATTCGACATCAGAATGCCTCATCGTTGCGAAGCCGTAGCTGTCACTGTGGTAAAGCATACCTTTTGACGGGGTCCTCCTGTATATCTGGGTTTTGTTTGCCGCTGCATGCACGACGAAAAGGTTCTCCGCGTCGAGCCCCTTGCTCTTGGCGTTGCTTATGGCCATTTCGATAACCTTCTTGACTATTGCGGCGCACTTTACAGGATATCTGCCCTTGCGGCCACCCAGCTCGTGCCTCGAGCCCATCCCTTTGTTGTGGTTTCTATAAGGCACAGGAGCAGAAGCCTTTACGACTTTATCCAAGGCTTCGGCTGCTTGGACTGCGTTCTTGTACCTCACGTAGTCACATATAGCACCGAGGTCCTTGTAGCTGGCGTTTATGTCCTTCGCGCCAGCGAAGATTACCTTTCCCTTTTCCATGTTGAAAGAGTAGTTCAAAAAAATCACTTATTTCTGCGACAGGAACTTGCTTCCGCGCGTCGCCTTTATCCCAGGAGCTGAATGCTGCACGCGCTTCGTCGAATAAACAAATTCGCCCAGCCTATGCCCCAGCATTGCCGGCTGGATCTCAACGTGCTGGTATTCCTTGCCATTATAAATATCAAAAGAAAGGCCGACCCACGACGGCATTATAAGGGCTTCCCTGGTCCTTGTCTTTATCGGACCTGTGGAACCTGAAGCTTTTGCGTGCTCTATCTTTTTGTTTAGCTCCCTCAGCTGAAGGGAGTTCCTTTTGAGCCAGCGCCTCTGCCTTGATTTTATGAGCTTTGAGTACTGTGCAGCGTCGATGCTCGCAGCTTCTGACGGCAACATGCCCTTAAATGCTATCCTTTCGACCATTCAAAAAACCTTCATATATTCTTTAGTTATTATTTTGATGCCTTCCTTCCGCGCGCCTGCTTGACCCTCGATACATAGCCGTTGCTGTCCACGAAGTAAAGGAAGCCCTTTTCTCTCTCTATCTTTTCGTTGCCTACCTTTGCCTTCTTTCCGGACTTGTTCGACCTTGTAGGGTTCTGCCATACGTAGCCATCCTTTCCGAGATAATACAGGTATCCCTCCTCTCTCTTTATTGCTTCTCTCGAAACTTTTTCTGCCATGTCAACACCATTTAGTGTATTTTTATTTGTAAGCAAAGCTTTTAAACCACATCTTTTGTTTTGCTTTTAGGGATTTACCTCTTTTTTCTGCCAACGCGCCGCGCAGCTATGTGACCTACCTTCCTTCCAGGAGGCGCATTCCTAGATGTCATGCTGCTCTTTCCCTTGTGGTGCTGCTTGCCTCCGAACGGGTGATCGACAGGGTTCATCTTTACTCCACGGTTCCTAGGCCACGTCCTGTTTAAAGTATGATACATGTAATGGCTCTTGCCTGCCTTGACTATCGGCTGGTCCTTGATACCGGCACCGGCTATCATGCCGAGCTGTGCCCTGCAATCGTTATCGAGCGTGATTGTCTGCTTTGACGGCAGTTGTATGGTCACGCTGTGTTCGGATTTGGCTATTATCACCGCGAACGAGCCCGCTGCCCTCACAAGCTTGCCGCCATCGCCCTTTAGCATTTCTATGTTATATACTGGAACTCCTTCCGGGACGTCTCCGAGCCTGACTATGCTGCCCAGCACAGGCTTTGCATCCGGGCCCATATAGATCTTGTCACCTACCTTTATGCCTTCCGGAGCCACGTAGAATCCCCTGTTAAAATCCTCGTAAACCACGCACATCAGCGGCGCGCTATGTCCTGTATGGTTGAATATGTCTATGACCTCAGCACTCATGCTGACATCTGGAGCCTTTTCATAAGCTACGCTTATATCGAACGTGTTGGGCAGCTTGGTGTATACATTGGAACCCTTGCCCCTCCTTTGTTGTCTGAGTTTCTTTCCCATTAATCACACCAGCTTGAGCTTCATTGCGATGTCCCCTGCGCTACTTTCCTTGGAAAGCTTTATGTATGCCCTTTTTACGTTGTTGGGCATGTTAACAGTGCGCACGTCACTGACCTTTGTGTTGAAAACGCCCTGAAATTCCTGCTTTATCTGGGCCTTCGTGGCCCTGGAGTCCACGACATAAACTATCGTGTTTCCTTTTGTTATGAGGCCCACGGCCTTTTCCGTAGCCAGGGGATATTTAAGCACTGCCATTTACTGCACCTTTCTTTATCAATATTGCCTTTTCTACTGCTGCATCGAGGTTTTTGAGTGCTGAAGCACTCCATAGCACAGTGTTTACTGGGTTGCCCCCAGGAGCGAGCTTGCTTACCTGAAGCTCTGAAAGCGTGCATGTTGTCACGCCCTTGACATTGCGCGAGGCCCTGAAAGAGCCCTCCTCGTTTGATGTCACGACAAGCATCCTATGCTGCTGCTTGCTCCTAGTCTTTCTTACACTCCTTATCGTCTTGACGCGCACTGGCTCTATTACTGAATAAAGCTTGTTAGCTTCGAGAAACTTTATGAAGTCCTTTGTCTTGGATATCTTGGCCATACCGTCAAAAACCGTAGGCTTTCCTTCACCAGATTTGACCGCCATCGCTATCGCGCTTTTTAAGGCATTTACATATTCCTTGTTATTGAGCCTTTCTACTAGCGTCTTTTCCACCTGGTGCGGGTGCGCCCTCTTTCCCGATACAGAAGAAGGAATGCGCCTGACCCTTCCCAGGGCTCCACCTCCGAGTTTTTCTCTGGGTCTTATAGCCCTTCCTACGTGTCTGCCTGCCCTGTACGAGCCCATAGCTCCGAAATATGCTGCTGTAGTCTGCATCCCAGCAAGGACGTAATGCCCCTGTGGCTGCAGCTTGAGCGAGGCTTCGGCAATCACTGCCCTGTTGACAAGCCATTTCTTAGGCTCGGCTTCGAACGCCTTTGGGGCCTGCATCTTTGATACCGGCTTGCCTTCTATGTTGAACACTTCTATTTCATGCAAAATATCATCCCTTTATGAAATTCACTTTAACTTCATTTATGCCCCTGCTGTTCCTGTTCTCAACCGATTTCTTTATCCTGACTATGCGCTTTGCAGGTCCTGGCACTGAGCCTTCTATTATTACATAATCGTTCCTTACAAGACCATAGTTCTTGAACCCTGATTTTGGGTTTATAGTTGTGGTTTCTTCCTTTGTACCCAGCTTGAGTATGCGCTTGTTATGCTCCGTCCTGTAATTGAATCCCATCTGTCCTGCCATGGGCACTGTATACATTACTTTTCCTGGAGTGAATGCGCCCAACGTTCCGACGTGCCTTATTTTGCCTGTTGCTTTGTGGAACATTCTCGATACGCCAAAACGCTTTATCGGGCCCTGCCAGCCCTTGCCCTTGGATATGCTTA
>JAVYSI010000065.1:0-3618 GCA_038729265.1 Methanothrix sp.
TAGACGGCAACCTTTGCCGGTGCACAGGGTATGTAGGAATATTGAAAGCAATACGCCGTGTGCAGGGAAAGAAAAGATGATATCCAATGGACAGGCTCGAACGTTTCGTTAAAGGGATGGGCCAATATGTCGATGACATAAAGGTAGAAAACCCTTTATACATGGCCGTAGTCAGAAGCCCTTATGCACGAGCAAAGATAACGAGCATAAAAGGAGGGATAAGTCATTCTGATCTAGACGCTGTGTTGGCCTCTGTCGGAGAAGGCGCCGGAGGCGCTTCGGCGAATCCTGCAGCGCATCCTATATTTGCGAATGGCTATGCAAATTATGTGGGCCAGCCCATAGCGGCTGTTTTTGCTGAAGACAGATATGCCGCCGAGGACGCGCTTGAGGGCGTAGATGTCGAATACGAACCTCTCAAGCCGGTAGTCAGCCCAGAAGAAGCAATGAAGTTCGAGCCAATACACAAAGGCATGAAAAGCAACATAATAAGCGACAAGATGCTAGGCAAGGATTTTGAGCTAAAAGCCGACATAGTATTGGAAGACAGGCTGGAAAACCACAGGATAGCAACCAATGCGATAGAAACAAGGGGGATACTTGCAAATTTTGTTCAGGGCAGGCTGATAGTTCACGTATCTACTCAGTCAGTTTTCAGCATAAAAAGGGGATTATGTGGTACCCTTGGGTTGCCTGAAGAAAAGGTACGGGTCATACAGGCAGATACCGGAGGCGGTTTCGGCTTAAAGGGCGGCATGCAGCCAGAGCACGTAATAGCTGCATTTGCTGCTATGAAATACAAAAGGCCAGTGAAATGGATAGAGACCAGGCTCGAACATCTCATGGCTGCAAATCAGGGCAGGGGTGCGATAGGGAAGATGAAGCTCTACGCCAAGAGATCAGGAAAGATATTGGGCGTGAAAGGCACTATAATAGTTGATGCAGGTGCATACGCAGAGGGCCTCGCAGGCTTTGCGCCCGGTTTCATAGCACATCAGCTTACTGAGCAGTATGCTATAGAAAACGGATACGTGAGGGCTGTAAGCGTACTTACCAACAAGGCTCCATACGGTCCATATAGGGGTGCAGGAAGACCTGAAGCCGGGTTCTTCATGGAAAGGATGGTAGATATGCTTGCCGACGAACTGGGGATGGACGATGCAGAGATAAGGCTACTAAACGCAGCAGATAAGCCCTTTACATCGCCATTCGGAATGCATATAGATGCATCGAAGCCATTCATGGAAAAAGCCCTAAAGGCTCTTGGCTACGAAAGCATGAAGAAACGCAATGCAGGAATAGGATTTTTTGTGCTCGTTCCAGGCGCAGCTCCAGGAGAAGGTGTGCGTCTCGAAGTCAAAAGTGGCAAGCTCCATGTGTGGATAGGCAGCAACCAGCACGGGCAGGGGCATGACTTTTTCATAAAAAAGCTAGTAAAAGAGGAGCTTGGCCTTGGTCCTGAAGACATAATCATAGAAGTTCCGGATACCGACAACATAAAAGCAGGAATAGGTACATGGGGCAGCAGGTCTGCAATGGTCGGCGGTTCAGCCTTGGTAGACGCCGCAAGGCACATAAAAGAAGAAATAACTAAGAAGCACGGAAAGTATACGCCGAAGCTCTTGCTTGAAGGCGACTACGACTACTCCGAATTTTATAAATTTGACGGAGAGATAAACTCGTTTGGAGCAAATCTCGCAATTGCCAAGCTCGGTCCTGTTAACGAGCCAGAGGTGCTAGAGGTGAGGGCGTGTTACGACGTGGGGCGTGCCCTGAGCATGGAAATGGTAAAATCGCAGATAGAAGGGGGCATCATACAAGGAACCGGGCAGGTTATAGGCGAGGAAGTGGCATACGATGAAAACGGTCAGTTGCTTACGTCAAGCATATCTAATGCCGGAGTGGTAAGATCAACGAAAGCGCCAAAATGTGTGGTCAAAATAGTTGAGAATCCGTCAACGCTTCCAGATAAAGCCAAAGGATTGGGTGAAGCTCCGACGATAGGCACGCCATTAGCAATAGTAAGATCGTTGGAACACATTACAGGCAAGAGAATAAGATCAACACCGGTAAGGCCGCAAGATATCAAATGAGCGGCTTTCCCATGTTTCCTACTTCTTATTGGCACTAGGCTTTTTTTCATACGCATTATAATTGCAAGCACGATTCACCAAAATTCATACTTTGGAAAATTTTGTAAAATATGCGCAATTTGTTATCGCAATGACAATAATATAAAACTTCATGAGACATCAACTATTACATAAAACCAAAGCGAAATGAAAAGCGAAACATCACAGAAAGCATATAAATATTTAAAAATCAAAGTATCCGTATGTCAAAGTACGGAAAGACGAAGTCTGAAATCTTGAAGCTCATTAAGGAGCGCAAAGATACGCTTAGCACAATAAGCTCCGAGCTTGGACTAGCTCCTTCTACTGTAAGTAAGCATCTGAACGAATTGCAGAATCTTGGTGTAATCCGCTTAATAGAAAGTGAATACGCCAAAAAGTGGAAGCACTACGAACTAAATTCTGCATTTGAAGGCGAGTTCCCAGAAACCATTGCAGCCAAGATAAATTACAGTAGAGGCAGCAAGTCCAAATATGCCTTTGCCGGCTTTCTCGTTATCGCTGCAATAGCTGGTCTGCTCGCCTTCAGTGGAAGTTTCAGTGGTGCTTCTGCAAACGTTCCTATAGCGATAACAGATCCTCCATACCTTCCCGCAGGAACCAGTGCAGTGATGCTGAACTATTCTTCGATAACGATAAACTATAGCTATGGCGGGTCTAACAGAACGATAATGCTTAATACATCCGGCTCATTGGATGCGTTGAATATAATAAACGTTTCAAAGATAATAGCGACTGCCAATATAAAAAGCGGTTCCAAAATAAACGGAGTATCGATAAACATAAGCTCTGGGTCGATAACAATAGGAAACTCCACATATGCACTTGTGATACCAGTAAAGCGTTTCTATACTGAAGTGATCGGCAATGGTACCGTAAACTCTTCAACATCCATACTGCTTGATTTGTCGAGTGTAGTAGTTCCATATTTCTCAAATTATCCGAACGGCACAGAAGCATTTGCGTTTATGCCAAAGCTTTCGAGTGTCCTTGGCAATGTGAATATGCACGGGAAGCTGGGAAATGCAGCCAATGGCTCAAAGAAGGAATTTGGTGAAAACGAGTCGATGCCATTGGGAAAATTCGGCAAGAACATAGAATTTCTTTTCACCGTGTCGAGTGTAAAGGTAGCAAGCACAGTAATAACCAAGAATGGTAGTGAAGAAGATTTTTCAATATCATTAACAAACACCGGAAACAGCACAGCAACGATTGATGGTGTAGCGATGCTTTCATGCTACTCTATGCGAGACTATATCCCTATGCCAAAAACTAAACATTATGGTTATGGCAATGCAACAACTTACAATAGCACTTCAGGTACGCTGACTATAAACATATCTAAGCTTTATCATGGCTGGGATTCGAAGCCCATATGGATAAACGTTACCCATGCACCACATACTGTAATAATAACTGGAAATCCATATCTAGCAACAAAGATGCCGCAGCCACAGAATCTGATGCCTATGCTCGGCATATCTTT
>JAVYSI010000066.1:0-3577 GCA_038729265.1 Methanothrix sp.
GCTGAATGAGTATGTGCCGCTTATGTATGCAGTTGTGCTCTCGTTGAAGTAGACCTGCTGGTTCGTGAGCGAATACTTTGCGCTTGATGGTATCACTGCGTGCAATACCTTAGCTGCTTGTGTCGTGTTCACGCTTGCGGTTACAGGTACGCTTGTGAATGCAAGGTTTCCTATTGCTGCCGCAATGTTTGCCGCTGCCACTCCGTCGGATGGTTTTGCCAATGTTCCTACGACTATCTGCACTAGTGGCTGTCCGCTATTGCTTATTATAGGTACGTTCTGGAAGGAGATTGGTCCTGCGAACGCAAGGCCTGTCGCTAACAAAGCTGCGCCTCCTACGACAGCTGCTATCCTCTTTGGGTTTAGACTTTTCATTCTATCACTTAAACGCTTTACACGTTTGTTTGTGAATACCATTTTATGAAAAGTATTTAAAGCTTTGGACTTATTTAAAATTTGTTTTATACGTTTAATACCGAACTACGTTGATTGTCAGGGTGTGTTTCTTTTATCAACGGATTTGTGCCTCGAAACACTTATTTTTCACTTTTATGGATTTTTGCATTAATGCACTTGCATGCGAAACCGTTTCGATAAAAGCCTGCCATTGAACGTGTGCGGTACTGGCTAGGCAATGCAGTACATGGTAAATAATGGATGCCAATTATTAATAGTATATTATATGTGCCAGAAATGGGCTTGGGGGCAACACTCCGCCTCGTTCGGCATCAGGCGCAGTCGCTTACAAAGTATATGCTCTGTGAGTAGCTGCCTTCATAGGTGGCGTTTGGTATATCTGCGCCTATATACACCGTTGCCGATGACCCTGGCGCTATGCTCACTATCCAGTTTCTCTGTATGTTAAATATCTTGCCTGCGAGAGCCCATGGCACTCCAGTAAGATTTGCATATGTGGTATTTGTAGGGCCGAAGTAGTGCGATGCTGATGTCCATTTGCTGCCGTAGGCGTATACGTATGCTGTGGAGTTGCCATGGTTTGTCAGCTTTATGGGTTCGAATGTGCTTTCGCTCGTGTTTGCGAAGAGCGTGCCAAGGTTTATGCTGTTGGTCGAAGACGTTATGTTGCAGCTGCCTACGGAATGCGAGTGGAGCAACCCATAGCTCGCAAAGGGCATCACGCCGTTTGGCGGTGTAGACCTTGTCCTCATCCAGTACACGTCTACAGAAACGCCGGTTGTCCTGTTGTTCGGGTTGTTCTCCACCTGCAGGAACGCTTTGCTGTTAAATGCGTATGTGGAGGTGTTGTATGAAGTGAAGTTCTGCTCCTGGGCCAGCTTTGAATACGAGCCATAGCTCTTGTTGCCTATGTTGTAGTTGGAGAATACGTAGTTCCCCGAAAGGTTGAGCCCGTTTTCAAAGTTGTTGAAAATGCTTTTTGCAGTGAAGAGCCTGTCGTTGTCCTTGTTGATTGCCCAGAACAGCGCGTTGACCACAGTTACGGCGTGCGAAGCGTTGTACCCTAGGGTTATAGCGTTCTTCAACGGCGTGGTCGCGTCCCAGTATATGTCGGATTCGTTTGTTGCGGTATCATATTCCCTGACGCTTGACACGAAGCTTGTCTTGTTGCTAGGCGGCAGAACCAGGCCGTTGTCTATCGTGGCTATGCCGTTAATCGTGTACTGGCTTGTATTGGCGCTGGTGCCTGCAAAGTTTGTATAGTAGTTGAACACGTTCTGGCCGTTGTCATATTCCGCATAAGTAGGGCTAAGCTGCGGTGCTTCTCCAGTTATCTGCTGCGAGAATATATTTGACTTCGAGAAGCCCATGAATATTATCTGCCTGCCGTTTGCAGGTATGCTCGAGAAAAGCTTTACCCAGTATGCAGTTTGTGTTGATGAAGAAGTGGCGTTCTGCTCAATCCATGAAGGTATGACGGTTCCGTTGCCATAGAAGAACTCAACGTTAGATAGGTTAGCCTTTTCTGCAGTAGAATAGGCGCTGCTGTTTATGTGCAGCAGCTGCTGGAACGGCGCTGCAGTTGCCACGCTCTGGTTGTTCGTTATGAGTATAGGTATCAGCGAGGTTATGTTTGTAGGCGCTATCGGAGTGTTCGCCACTGCAAAGATCAGCTTCTTCGAATACGCTGGCTGCGCCGTATCTACGGCTACTACAGAATAAAATCCTACTGCAAGCTTGTTGGTATCATAATTTGCTGTGTTGGTGCCTGATGCGACCTCTGTGCCGTTTATGAGGAGCTCAACCGAATCGCCGCTCCTGTTGGCTATTGCACTTATGGTGTCGTTCTGTCCTGGCATTGCGGGATTGCCCTGGACATTGAGCAGCGGGTCGTTTGGCAGTATGTGCAGGGTGGTGTTGAAGCTCGCAGGATTTGCTGGGCTCGTATCCTTTGCCGTTATTATGTAATTACCTATGGCAAGGCTGTTCTCTACGTATGTGAGGCTGCCTATTGCGTTCGATACCTCTGTGCCGTTTATGTAGAGCGAAACCGGGTTGCCGGTTATGTTGGATTCCAGCTTTATGGAATCGTTAACGCCATATAAAGAGGGGTTGTGCTGTATCTTCAGCAATGGGGGATTTGGCACTATCGAGAGATACTCAGTAGAATATGCTATGTTGCTCGCGTTGATATCTTCAGCGGTTACGTTGTAGGTGCCTACGCTGAGCACATTTGCATTATATGTCGCGTTTATAACGTTGGCTACCACGGCTTTGCCGTTTATGTAGAGCGAAACCTTGTTGGATGTAAGGTTGGCCCTGGCGGTTATGGTGTCATTCCTGGAATAAACATCAGGGTTGTGCTGTATCTTCAGCAATGGAGGGTTGGGAATTACCGCAAGAAGCCTTGATACCTGCGAAGTGTCGTTGGGGCTTATGTCCCTGGCGGTTATGTTGTATGTTCCAGTTGAGAGAACGTTTGCATTGTATACCGCAGTGCCTATAGAGTTCGCGACTATTGCGTTGTTCACCAATATCTGAACCCTGTTGCCAGTTACATTTGATATTGCGGTGATGTTGTCATATGCGCTGTAGAGCTCAGGGCTCTTGCTTATGTCAAGCAATGGGGGATTTGGCACTATCGAGAGGTTTGCCGAAGCGCATGAGCTCGCATTGACGTCGCATGCAGTAATATTGTATTTTCCTATGGCAAAGCTGTTCTCAGTGTAAGATACGCTCGCCTTTGACTTAAGGATAGCATTGCCGTTGATGTAGAGCTCTATTTCATCCGAAGGCTGCGAGGTCGTGGCGTTTATAACGTCCGTAGCTGAATAATATGATGTGTTGCTCGTGAAGCTTATCCTTATAGCAGGCTTTTCTACAGTTATGAAAGCAGAGGATTCCGCATACGAATCGTTCGAATCTAGCTCGGTAGCGGTTACGTTGTATAATCCCGGAGCAAAGTTCTTAGTGTTGAAGCTGTAAAACTTTGTGTTATTGGCTATGACGTTGCCGTTTAGCTTCACCTGTATCCCATAGCTGCTTATGTTCGTGACCGCTACAACAGTGTCGTTCTGGCCGAATACGGGCTTGTAGTATTGGGCCGAAAGGCTTGGCGGGTTGGGGATTACGACAAGCGATGAATACGAGCATGCGCCAG
>JAVYSI010000067.1:0-3512 GCA_038729265.1 Methanothrix sp.
GTATATGCTGTAATCATCAATGCCGTCACCATGCCAAATGCATATTGCTTCATGCTTTCAGCCTTAACCCTAAGCCCGAAAATGAATTTGGTTGCTATGAAGCCAATCAGTATTCCAAGACCTATCGAGATTATTACAGCATCAAGAGGGAGCTTGCTAACGACCACATAGTCTATGGTGCCGTTCATTGCATAGAGCACTACGCTGGCCACCATCAACACGAATGCGTCCTTCATGCAACCAAACCTAACACTCAAATAAGTTTTATGAAGCAATATAAATCTCTTCTGCTTTTCTAAAAGTTTTCAGTTATTGTGCAATTCCAAAGCATGAAAAGCGGAAAAGCTAAAATATTTGCCAGTTAAGTATGGAAGGGCATTTGGCCTCTCTCCATTGCAAACAGGTGGAAGGATGGCCAAAAAAGAAACAAAGTGGGAAAACATAACTTCGCCGGATGGCGATGCAAATCTATTCTTCTTGGAAGGCAAAAAATACTGCATAACCGGAACACTAAAGGAGGATTCCGACTTTGGCGAATGCAAGCGCCTGTGCAGGGTTTCTGATCCTAATTCCGTTGAGAAAGATAAATTTGCAGTGATATCATCTTTCATAAGAATTGAAAACAATTCGTTCATTCCTGACAGGGCAATATTGTCGAAGCCAGTCAGTGATATGGGTTCTGCAATGGAAATGTTCGAAAGCATAAGATGACAGGCGCGCGTTTATGCCAGCATGCTAGCGCAGATATTCAGGATGTTGCTCAATCGTAAGGGTCTCCCAATTCTAGCATATTTGCCTTTTCCCTCCGTGCTGCGGCAAGGTTCTCGTTTTTCTTCTTTTGGCGAATTGAGATGGCAGCCATGGCACCTGCGGCCACAGCAGTCACGCCAGCAACCGCCGTGACTAAAACATTTACCCCGAAGGCAATGCAATAAGTTACAAGTACAGCATCCATCGCCGTTATGCTGCTGTTAATATAAGAAGAAATCCTTGCTTTGCCTGCAAACCTCTCATGCTGATCGGCAAGGTCTTTGTAGAACTGCACCTCCTTGGCTACTAGCGCCTTTTTTGTATCCTCATAGCTGCTTGTGTTGATAGCTGCTATGCTCTTGCGCTGCAGCTCCATGAGCTCATTGTAATGGCTATCTATCTTTGCCTGCCCTTCATCGATTCTGCCAAAGATCTTATGGGAGCCGCCTCCAAGCTTATTTCCTTCTTCTGATTCGCCGCTTGCCTCGTGTCGTTTCTGCATAAAAATCATTATGATAACAGATAACAGTGTTTGGATATTTATATTTGCAGTTTATGCATTGCTAATCACTGGCTTATCCAATAATTTATGACAAGACTTACATTTAAGCTCTTCCAATCTAAATATCTTTTCATAGCAAATAAAATCATGAAAAATGGTGCAATAGCAATAGACCTTGATGACACCATCGCTAATTCTTCTGCGATAGTGCTGGACATAATACGCAACGAATATGATCCCAGTGCATCTTTCGAGAAATGGAAATATTTCGACATCGAAAAAAGCTTTGGCATCCCCGAATCAAAGGCAATCGGCATATTCAGGCGTGCATGGGACGAGCCCAAAAAAATAAAGCTTGTAGAATCTTCAATACCAAAGATAATTGATCGCCTCCATGAACTGCATAAGATATACATAGTCACGGCAACCTTGGGTGACGAATCCTCTTTCGTACCCTGGCTTGAGCGCAACCGCGTCAATTTTGATAGCATAATCCACGTAACCCACTCTGCCGAAAAGGCCCTTCTTAACGAGAAGTACGGAATAGGGTTTTACATAGATGACCATCCGCTTGTTGCGGAATCAGTAGCAGCTGCAGGCAAGCTCGCGCTGCTGCTAAGGAAAAGCTGGAACGCTGATTTCTCAGATAAAAATAAGACAAAGGGAATAATAAAGGTTCGCAGCTGGAAGGAAATAAATGATTTTTTTACTGAAAGTTTTTCAGGTGGAGACTGAAGTACCTCAGAAGCTCAGCAGCCATTAATGTCACCTAAAGCACATGATGGTCGTATTTACATTCAACAAGGAATAAATATTTCCAATCCCAAGCTAAACCATGGTATTCAGATCAATAATCGAACGCAATGATTGCATCTCATGCGTGGCCATGGTGCAGCATCATGCGCAAGATTGACCGAATTGGAAAATATCGTTCTCAAGTGTTTTTATGGAAAGCAATATAAAAAAAGAAATTAGTAACAGCATCGTACCTAAAAACGGGATTATGGATAAAACGTTTTCGTTCAGGGGGAAAGAGTATTTTATAACCTCGGTTTCTATGGTAGCTAATATATCTGCATATGAAACTTCAGTTAAGAAAAGAATAATGAAGCTTCAAAGGAAAGAAGCCATCAAAAGAAGGGAAGAAAGCAGTACAGACATATACCTATGCAGGGCTGAAAAAAGTGGCCCAGAAACATATTGCATAGTGATCAAAGATATCGATGGCATGAAGATGGTGCACGCAGGCAATCTGCCATCAGCGACTGCAGAATTCTCCAGATTATACAAAGAGTTTTCCCATTATGCCGATAATTTTACCAGGCGTTGAAATGCCAGCGATAAGATCCGAAGACCTGATAAAGCTAAATCCAATAATATTTGACATAGAAGGCTCTGGCTGCGTTCCAGGAAGTACTCCGTATGCTTCAGGGTCAATAGTGTCGCTGGGAGCAGTGGACTTCAACACAAAAGATGAATTCTACGAAGAGTGCATGGTTATGGATGGCAGGTCATATGACGATTACGCGTTGAAGATAAACGGTTTTACAAAGGCGCAAATATTCGATAATAACAAGCAGAGCGTGCTTGAGCTAGTGAAGAAATTCGAGGAATTTTGTACCGCACATAACTCAAGCATTATCGCTGCATGGGGTGATTACGACCTGAAAATGCTTTACGCTTCATATTCTCATTATGGTGAAGAGATAAAGCTGCCAAGCAAATATCTAAACCTAAAGAACGTTTCAAAGGCTGTGATGGGTAGTTCTAAACCTGGGCTTAGCAATACAGCAATAAAGCTAGGAGTACCACCAGAGACATATCCACATACCGGTATAAACGGAGCTAGGCTCGCGTCAGAAGTAACATCGCTGATGCTTTTCGGCAGGCATTTCTACGAGGGATATAAAATTTACCCAATAAAAGTGCAGATTAAAGATTCAATAGCCTTAAACGCGGTTGAGATTGTGACAAGTAGGGAGCATAAGAGGGAAAAGGCAAAGAGCTTCTGAGTAGTCAAAGCACCGGAAAAGGCTAATAACTATTTTATTGGTTGGGTGAGAATAAGTATGTATGCGGATAATAGATATAAGCATGGGGCTAGAAAATGGCATGCTTACATATCCGAAAAACAATAGCTTAAAGATAGCCAGGTCTAAATCCATAAAAAAAGATGGTGCCAATCAATCTTATTTATGCATGGAAAGCCATACTGGCACGCATATAGATGCTGCATACCATGCTATGGAAAAAGGATGGA
>JAVYSI010000068.1:0-3450 GCA_038729265.1 Methanothrix sp.
GAGATAATACAGAAAAAATCTCTGCCAAAGGTCACGCTGATATATACAGGGGGCACAATAGGCAGCAAACTCGATTATAAGACTGGCGGCGTATACATGCTGCTTAAGCCCGAAGAGCTGCTTTATGAGGTCCCTGAGCTTGCCAGCATTGCAGAATTGAAGGTAGATCCATTATTCAGCATATCAAGCGAAGACATGTCTTACATCGAATGGCAGAAAATAGCGCAGCGCGTATATGAAGCAAAAAAGGAAGGCTCGAGGGGCGTTGTAGTTACAATAGGCACTGACACGATGCACTACGCTTCTGCCGCACTCTCGTTCATGCTCAACGGGATAAGCATCCCTGTTGTGCTTACCGGCGCGCAAAGGAGCAGCGACAGGGGCTCTTCCGACGCATTCATGAACCTTTTCTGCTCCGTTGTGATTGCTGCGAGGTCCGAGATAAAAGGCGTTGGAATATGCATGCACAAGACGTCATCAGACAGCGAGTGCGGCTTCATAAGGGGCACAAGGGCGAGAAAGATGCATACATCGAGAAGGGATGCATTCAGGCCAATAAACGAGGGTTACATCGCAACGGTTTCATACTCAGGAGATATAAATTATCTTTCAAAAGAGATTGCCAAATCAAAGGACAGCAGCGTTGGCAATGGCCCTCTCACAGGCTTCGAGAAAAACGTGGCGTTGGTAAAGGCATACCCGAATTCCGACCCGGGCATAATAGATTATTACGTGGGCAAGGGTTACAAGGGCATAATAATAGAGGGCACAGGCCTAGGCCACACTCCAGTTTCCACAGAGCACGAATATTACTCATGGCTTCCTAACATCAAAAAAGCAGTTGCAAAAGGGGTCATTGTCGGGATGACGTCGCAATGCCTTTACGGCAGGGTAAACCCAAATGTGTACAGGAACCTAAGGCTACTTTCAGGTGCAGGGGTTGTATACTGCGAAGATATGACTCCAGAAACTGCTTATGTTAAATTGGGTTGGCTTTTGGGAAATTATGATGCGGAAACCTCAAGAAAGATGCTCAACGTAAATGTTGCAGGCGAAATAAGCGCCAGGAGTTCTTATGACAAATTTCTTGTTTAAGTGGTCAAATGCAATCTGAAAAAGCGGTAGGATATGCGGTATTCGCGTTGGGAATAGCAATACTGCTAATAACCCTTTACATTGGCTATGGCTTATATCAATTCATATCTGTGCAATCGAAACAACCGCAGCAGGTGGTAGCAGCTCCGCAGAACAGCACCGCACAAAACATATCATCTGCTATAAGCGGTGCGATAGGCCAGAGCCTTCCGCCGAAATCTGATTTCCTATATATCATAGAAATAATATTTCTTTTCTTGTTCGCCAATATCGGTTACAAAATAGCGATACTCGGGGTACATATGAACTCTTCAAAGAAATCCGGCACGGCCGACTATACAAGGGATAAAAATGCAAAAAAGCAGTGACGAACAGCATTACAAAGAGCTCGGGTTCATGTGCGGGCTGGAGATACACCAAAGGCTCGCAACCAAAGAAAAGCTGTTCTGCAGCTGCAGTGCAAGCCTCTCCGAACTGCCTCCGAAGCATGAGGTCATCAGGCATCAGCGCGCAGTTGCAGGCGAGCTTGGAGAGATAGACCGCTCGGCCAAGTTCGAAGAGCTCAAGGACAGGAGCTTCATGTACAAGCTCAACGATGAGCACGCATGCCTCGTAGACATAGACGAGGAACCTCCCCACATTATGAACAGGGAGGCATTGAATATAGCGCTGCTCTTGGCTGCATCTATGGACATGAAGGTGCCAGCTGAGCTTGAGCCGATGAGAAAAGAGGTCGTGGATGGCAGCAATCCAAGCGCATTCCAAAGGAGCACGCTTGTCGGCCTAAACGGCCAAATAAGCGTGAACGGCAATAAGGTTGATATCCCATCAATGTTCCTAGAAGAGGAGAGCGCAGGCATAATAAAGAATGCAGAATCTTACGCCGAATACGACACCTCAAGGATTGGCATACCTCTTATAGAAATAGACACATTTCCTTATATAAGGACGCCGAAGGAGGCAAAATCCGTAGCGCTGCACATAGGCACGCTGCTCAGGCTCACTGGTCTCGTGCAAAGGGGCATAGGATCTATAAGGCAGGATGTTAACGTATCTATAAAAGGGGGCTCGCGAATAGAGATAAAGGGTCTGCAAGAGCTGGCAGACATGGACAAATACATAGAGAACGAGGTAGTGCGCCAGCAAAAGCTTCTGGAGATAGCAAAACTCTTAAAATCAAGGGGTGCAGAGGTATCCGAAACAAAAAAAGACCTTACTAGTATATTTGCTTCTACAGAATCCAAGCTCATACTTTCTTCATTGAAAGTTGGCGGTGCGGTATTCGGTTTCAAGCTCAAAGGCTTCAAGGGCATAATAGGAATGGAGGTAAACCCTAATAGAAGGCTAGGGAGCGAGATAAGTGATTACGCGAAAATGGCAGGGGTAAAAGGAATCATACACGGAGACGAGGACATGGCCAAATACTCAATAAGCGTGAGTGAATTGGCAGAAATAAGGAAAAGCCTGTCGCTTTCCGATAACGATTCGTTCATAATGGTTGCTGCAAAGGCCGACGTTGCAGAAAAAGCCCTTGAGCTAGCCATGGAGCGGGCTAAGACGGCTATAAGCGCAGTGCCGCCGGAAACCAGAGCCGTAGATAACCGTGAGCTTTATACGACTAGGTTCATGAGGCCCCTTCCTGGAGGTTCAAGGATGTATCCTGAGACAGACACCAAGCCTATATACGTTTTTGAAGAAATGCTTGTTTCGGCTCAAAAGAGCAGGATAAGCGTCGAAGCAGAACGTTCCAAGCTCAAATCCGAGCTAGGCTCTGATGACATGGCGGAGCGGATGATGCTTTCCACTATGCTTCCACTTTACAAGGAAATAACGAAAAATGCTTCTATTGACAAACAGTTTGTAGCCAATGTGCTGCTGCAAAAGTTCAGGGAGCTGCAGCGTGACGGCGTAGACGTCGAAGCTATAGACAATGAAAGGATAAAACAGGTATTCGCGATGTTCTCTGAAGGTGCAGTCGCAAAGCAGGCAGTAGAACAGCTGTTCAGGCTGGCATCAAAGGAACCTCAAACTCCAATAGCCGAAATAATAAAATCAAACGCCCTTGGCAGGATCAAAGGCAAAGAACTTGAGAACCTAGTTTTAAAGGAGTCTAAGGGAAGGAACCTTTCAGACAAAGCCGAACTATCACTTTTTATAAAATCTTTCATGTCAGAACACAGGCTTAATGTCGACGGATCCGAGCTCAACGATATGATTGCCAAAATGTCAAAAAATTCAAAGAAATGAAGAGCGACCTTTTCCAACAAGTATGTCATCCTCAAACCTCGCCCCTCCGAACCCTGTTATGTATATTCCTGGTTCGTCGCTTACTACCATGCCCTTTTTCAGGATTTT
>JAVYSI010000069.1:0-3448 GCA_038729265.1 Methanothrix sp.
GATTTCTCAAGGCCGCGTATTATATTATAGATATCATTCTTTATCCCGCTCTTCGTCGACCCTATGAATGCCGCTTTCTGGCTTCCCATGAGCTCTATAAGCTCATAAGGATAGCGCTTTTTTTCCTTTATCTCGCTCAAGAGCATGAGCTTGAATATCATCCTGCGCATCTCCTTGCTCATGTACTTGGTGCTGAATTCCTTTTTGTCCATGACTTCACTCATGTTTTTGAAAAAATTGGCTGTTTTAAAAATGGTTTAAATTTAAACTATTTTAAATTTAAAATAGTTAAATATTTATAGCTTAACTCTGTTTTTGGCACATGGGCTACACTAGCGTACATAAAAAAGAAGAAGGAGCATTCACTCCTTCGTGTAAAGCAGCAGGTCGTCGTATTTCTTCGTTATTTGGCTGGACCTTATGCCATAGATTTCCTTGACGCCTTTTCCGTAAGCCAGCTCTATCAGCCTTTGGGTTATTATCCCATCGAATACTATAGTATTCGTGCCTTCAGTGCTCTGCACTGTCTGTATGAGATCCCTTATTGGTATCTCGTTGACCAGCTTTCCGTTTGCATCGTACAGCCTGCCACGAAGCGTGTTCTTGAGCTCCGCAAGCGCATCTATATATTTTTTCGAAGGTTCAGGCGCAACCGCATGATTATCAAATTCTATGCTACTTATGCTATCCTGGCTTTCTTCGACCACTGAAACTATGTTTTCTCTTTCCACGTCATTATGCCTTTCTGAAAGGTTTGTAGCTATCTCGCTTGGGCTCAATATCTTTCTTTCTTGTTGTGCATCGCGCGGCTCATAATTGCGCCTTTGCTGCTTTTCCTCATTCCTATAACTTTCTTGAGGCCTCTGCTGCTGTTGTCTCTGCTGTGGCCTCTGGCCGTTTCCATTGTTGTGCTGCTGGTTCTGCTGTTCTTCCTTGGCATGTTGCTTTCCTATGGATGTTTGCTCGAAAGGTATCCTTGACCTCAGTGCCTTTATTATCTCTTTTCTCGTGAGTTCTTCTACCTCTTTGCCGTCTGGTGCCTTCGCCACATAATCTATGTCAGCTACATTCGATATTCCCTTGAATATTATGTCGCCACCTCTGTCGCCATCAACAAAAAGCGTGACTTCTTTCTGTGCGCAAAGGTCAATTATAGTTTTTGGTATTGTGCCTGTGGCTCCACCTACTGCTATGCAGTTGGTTATGTCGCTTTTCAGCAGGTTTACCACGTCCGCTCTTCCCTCTACTATCACTATGCTGTCGCTTTTTGCTATGTCTGGACCTGCAGGTAGGTTGTCAGTGCCGTAATGCGTGACGGTACTGGACTTTACATCTGCTTCTACCATTTCACTTATCTCCTTGCTGTCAGGTATGACGTTATTAAGCAGCGATTTGACAAGTTCCTTAGCCCTGTTTATAACCTTGTTGCGCTTCTCGTTTCTGGTGTCGTCTATCTTATCTATCTTAAAGTTTGTTTCGAACGGCCCTACTCTGTCTACCGATTCTATCGCTGCTGCCAATATACACGTTTCAACCTTGCCCAAAGAGCTTGGCAGCATAAGCTTTCCATATGTCTTGTTATTTGTAGATCCACTTTCTATCTCTATGCGACCTATCTTGCCATTTTTTTGCAGTTCCCTCAGGTCCAGATCCGGCCCTAAAAGGCCTTCAGTCTGGCCGAATATTGCACCTATTATATCTGGTTTTTCAACCGAGCCGGATATCTCAAACCTAGCTTCTATCATATATTTTACTATGTCTATGTATGTCTTTGCCATATTTACCACCCTACTAAATTAGGATTCGCAAGGCTATTGGTGGTAGTACGCGGCACGCTCCAACCCTATCCCGGTCAAAGCTGGTAAAATACTGCCACGGCTATACATATAGCCGGCAGAATTATAAGAATCACTTGTGATATAATGCCACATTTCAACACCTATAGCAATACGGTTACCCAATTCGTAGTGTTATGTTTACAGTTTTAACATTAAGCACTGATAGATATATAAGTCTTTACTGCATGTCTCCAAGGCCTGGCATGAACCATATACGCCTGTTTATTTCGAGCGCCGACTTCTTAGTCACAGAATAACTCTTATCTGTCTTTTTCATTTCATCAAGCTTTATGAAAAACCAGCCCTTGCCATTCATGCGCCATGCTATCATGGTCTCCATCCCTGTGTTGCTCTCCCATTTCTTCAAAACCTCAAACTTTTCAGGTTCTATAGCAAGCCTGTCCTTGTTCCAGGCTTTGCATTCAAATGCAAAACCCTTGCCTGATTTGAACGCTATTATATCCGGGCTCAGTGAATTGACTCCGCTTCCGGCGCTCCTCATTACCGAATATTCCCTTTCGTAAAGCGTGTTTATGAGCTCGCGTTCGCTCCTTGCTCCCTTTATATACCTGTGCACCGATACACCTAATATTTATTTTCATATTCTGTATATAATACTTTCCAGAATGTGCATCTGCTTCAAACAGGGTTTTGGGCTTGCCCTGTTTTCATGACCTCCGCTGGCTTATGCCTGTAAGCCATGAATATCCCAGCCGTTGAAGCTATGTTAGTTATGAGTATGACTAGAAATATGGAGTCAAGGAAACCGGGTATGACTATCCCGTAGGTCAGTGGCAGCGTAGCCACTATTGCGGGAGAAAGCCCCCTGGCCACGTTGTAAGATATGAAATTTCTCTGCTTTGTGGCTTCCTTTTGGTCTTCTGAAAGGTACTTCTTTAGCTGCCCGGATCCCATAAATCTGACTAGCATTATCACGAAAGTTATCATCACAGCGAACACTATGGAATCCAGATACACGCCGCTGAATGTGAAGAGCATGCCTATGTAAACGAAGAAGAATGTGCTCGTGAAGAACACTATCTCCTTCTGGTAGTCCTTTATGTGGTCTATGCTATATGGCACTGCGAGGAATTTTTCCACAAAATTAGGCTCGTGGACTGGGTCTGTGCTTGGCTTTACCGAACCTATATTGCTGAAAAGTATACCGAATACAAATATGGTTATCGCACCGTTAAACCCTACCAATTCTGCTATACCATAGGTGGCTATAACCATCGCTATCGTGAGCATCCACGAATAGCTTTCGCTGTAGGCCTTGAACCTGTTGAGTATGAAAAGCCAAAAGACTGCCGAAATGAGGCCGAATATTATAGATCCAACAACGGCGCTTACCACAAGGCCAAGTATTCCGATTCCGGTTATGCCTGCGGTTGCAATAATGTCAAGAAGCAGTATTGGCACTATCAACTCCAGCGTATCAGAAGCTACGCTCTCGTAAACCAGTGTGGTTTTAAGGTCCTCTCCAACCTTTATTACCTTAACCAGCGTCGGGACTATTATGCTGCTTGGCCCGGAAAGCGCGAAGCTGAATATGAATGATTCTGCTATTGTCCATCCCAAAGTATAATGGAACGCAAGGAAAGTAACTA
>JAVYSI010000070.1:0-3426 GCA_038729265.1 Methanothrix sp.
GACCACTTGTCCAAAATCGCCTGGTCCGTCGTGCCTTTCCACTGCGCGCTTTCCGGTGCGGTGTCCTTGTTGACTTCGTCGATGTTCTTTCTGTCCCTAAGCTCGAATACTGCAACAGGGCACACGTCCTTGCAGTGTTGGCATCCAGTACACAATGGCTTGTCTACGTACACTTTCATTTATATCACTTGATTAATACAAACATATTTCGACAAAAACATTTAAAACGGGCTGTGGCAATTCGTTAACCCGATGTAAAAGTTTTACTTAGATTTGTTGAAGTCTTCGAGGTTCTTCATGCTTATCGTATGCTTGAATGCATCCATCACTGCCATGAGTACGTTGTAGGTAGTTCTCGTCCTGCCCTTGGAAAAGCTCCATATGTCCTTGACTCCAGCCAATTCCAGCATGCGCTTGACGTGCTTGCTCGCCACTATGCCTAGGCCCTTCGGGGCTGGCTTGAGCAGAACCTCTACGCTGCCGCACTTCCCTCTAGTTATAAAGGGAAGGCTGTGCGGTTGGCCGCATGTGCATTGCCAGGATCCGCAGCCCATAACTACTGGCATTATGTTCCTTTTAGCGGCGTTTATCGCAGAATCTATGGCTGCTTTTACTTCTACGTCCTTTGCTGCGCCTACGCCTACATGACCGTTGCCGTCGCCGACTATGGCCGTGACCCTGAACTTTTGCTTCCTGTTGTTGCTCGTCATCCTCTGTACGCTTCTTATCTCGACGACTTCGCTGTTTATGTTAGGCAGCAACGCATCTACTATCCCGTTCTCTTCGATGCTCTTGCCCATGCTGAATATCTGCTCCAAACTCGTTATTGATCCGGCTTTTACCATCTTTCCAAGAACCGTTACCGGTTCCCACGCAGCTACGTCGAATTCCCTGCGCCTTTCCTGATTGTTAAAACGTCCTCTTCCTCTCAAAAAATCACTTGTTTATTGCAATCTTGCCTTTGACGTCGGCAAAAACCTTGTCAAGCTCCTTTACGTTGAACTTGGCCTTTTCATACTGTGCAAATTCCGAAGCGCCCTTGTGCGACCCCATTTTTGCGTAGTCGGCTATGTGCTTTCCTGACAGCCTTGATTCATCGGCTTCTATTTCCGATACCAAATCAAGCCCGTTGTCCTTGCAACCCTTGGCCGCAGAAAAGATCACATTCCCTTTTATGGGCTTGTTGAGACCTATGTCGAGTACCATAGCGCCTTTAATTCCTTTCTCTTTGGCCTTTTTGGCAAGCAGCATTCCCGTTAGGTATGCCGTGGGTATGTTTGACTTTGGCATCCAGCCCATTGATTTAAGCTCCGAAGAGACGGCGCTTGCTTCTACCCTGTCGCCGTTTGGCTCGTATGATACTATCTGCGCAGTTATCGACCTGTTGCTCCTGCGTATGACTACGCGGGGCAGCCTGCCCTTCAGAATCGCGATCCTTTTCCTGTAATTCGTAAGCGACTTCGCGCGCCTCCTCTTTTTAATTTCCATAAAAATGCCTCATATGTGCTTTAGCTTTTCAAGCCTTTCGTCGTTTATCTCTACGCCCTTGCTCCTTATGTGGTTGAGCAGCGTAAGCTTCGTCTGGAATGTGCCTCCCTTGACAAGCGCGTAGAACTCCTTGTACTGCTCGTTGTTTATTGTCTTGTCGGATTTGAGCGCCGCAAGTATCCTTCTTTGGGACCTCATTCTCTTCATATGGTTGGCTGTCGAACGCGTTTTCCTGGTTCCCTTCTTCTTTCCCGGTCCGCGCTTCCTTCCCTCTGCCCTCTTCTTCTTTAGTAATTTTCCATATCTGCTGGCATTGTGCTTGACTGCCATAGCGTATATGCTACCCTTCTTTATAAGGTCCTTGACGTCGTCCCTGGTTATAGCCTTCTTCGCATCATCTATTGCCGAAGGTTTTATCCTTATGCTTGTCTCGCCGCGCTTCATTATGTCTGCAGCGACCCTCTTTGTAAGTTTTACGCTCATTGGTGAACACCGTTTACTATCCTGACGCCGCTCGAAGAAGCAATCTTCGCCATCTCAAGTCGCTTCCTTCTGCCTACGTCGTGGGATATGACTATATTATATGATGCTATTTCCGGATTCCTAAGCGCATCATTGAGCTCGTTTATGTTGTGCACGAGCATGAGCCTTTTGCCGTCAGAACGGACTCCGGAAACGCTGGCTGGGTTCTTGTAGCCAATAGTTGGAGTTGCACCCATGAAATCTCTCTTTATCCTTTTCTTATTGTCCTGACCGCGCTGCTTGTGCCATCTATCTGGGACCCTCTTCCTGTTCTTGGCACCTACATTAGGCACGTTGAACTTCGGATGGCCCTTTTTCTTAACCTTTACCTTCTCTTTTTTTATTGCCATGGTCTTCACTCGATAGCATAGTATACTCCATCCTGGAATACCCTTTCGTCCTTGTGCTTTACCCTGCAAGCCTTCCTTACGTTTGCAGCAGTCTGCGTAACGTCTTCAAGCTTTGTCCCGTATATGCGCAGCTTCTTTTCCTTCGCCTCTGCTTTTGTAGCCCCGACTATTTCAGCGGTCCTTGGTGCGCGCTCGCCAAGCATGTTCTTTATCGTAATCTCTTTCTGCTTTACCTCAATTGTCAGCGGAAAATGTGCGTAAACTGCCTCCATGTTGACTTCAAAATATTTTACTACGCCTTCTGCGTCGTTTGACAGCTCTTTTGCGAGCGACTGCTCTGCTACCCTCGCTTTCTTGGCAAGCTTTTTGTTTATAGGTGACGGTTCTACCTTAATCTCAGATCCGTTTACTTCCACCTTGAGCAGCGCGTTATTGAACTGCCTTTCGTTGCTTCCCAGCGGGCCCTTTATGGTCACTTTGTCAGCTGAGAGTGTTGCGCTAACGCCCTGTGCCAGTTTTATTTCAGCCATTAAATTACCATGAATCTTTAAACATAATTTTCAGTATACATATGCAAGCAATCTGCCACCGATGTTCTGCTCGCGGGCCTGCCTGTGCGTCATTAGCCCCTTGGACGTCGAGATAACCAGTATGCCGAAGTCCTTGCTCGGTATGTATCTCTCTTCGTACTTTCTTATGTCGCTGCTGGACATTGAATAGTGTGGCTTAACTATGCCAATGCCGTTGACCTTGTTCAGGAGCTTGAGCTTCATCTTCTTGGCATACCTGTCGCTGAATTCCTCGTAATCACCAAGGTAGCCCTCGGCCTTGAGAAGGTCTACGAAAGCCTTTATCTGTTTCGTCGAATACACTACGCACTCACGCCTGCCTATGTTTTCGTTCGTCTTTATCTTGTTTATAGTATCAGCGAGTCTGTCAACCATCAAATCAGCCATATTTTTTGAAATTTAGGTCCTTTGCAACCTCCCTAAAGCATCTCTTGCATATGTAGAGCCCGTGCTCGCGTATCAGAGCGCGGCTGGCGCCGCATATCCTGCATTTTCTT
>JAVYSI010000071.1:0-3365 GCA_038729265.1 Methanothrix sp.
GCAAAGAGCATAGTCCTAATAATGGATGACCCTGACGCGCCTATGGGAACGTTCACGCACTGGATAGCTTATAACATACCGCCAGATATAGGCAGAATAGACCATATGTCAAAGCATTCTGAAATAAGTTTTGGCATAAACGATTTTGGCAATGAGGGTTATAACGGCCCGTGCCCGCCTAAAGGTAAGCCACATAGGTATTATTTCAGGGCTTATGCAACGTCCTTGGAAAAGCTGCCGAAGGGCATGCACAGGAAACCAATAGACGACAAGCTAAAGGCTAGCGTGATAGAGCACTGCGAATACATGGGTACTTATTCCAATGGTTAACAAATAAATATTATATGTACCAATCTTATAATCGTTATATCGGTGCAATCGTATGGATGGCGACAAAATAAGCGATTACATCGATAGGTATTCTAGTTCTTTGAGAGATGTAACACTTTGTTATTTCGTGAATAAAGAAGCATCAAAAGTCCTGCTGGCAATGAAGAAGCGGGGATTCGGGCAGGGAAAGCTGAATGGGGTAGGTGGAAAGCTCCAGCCTGGGGAGACTGTAGAGGAAGCTATGATAAGGGAATCCAAAGAAGAGGTAGGCGCAAGGCCCAAAGACTACTACAAAGTGGCCACCTTATGCTTCTATTTCGGAGGAAGCAACCCCAAAAGTGAATTTAACCAAAGGGTGCATGTCTATATAGCCAATGAGTGGGATGGCGAAATATCTGAAAGTGAGGAAATGAAACCAGAATGGTTTAAAATCGATTCGATACCATTAGACATGATGTGGGACGATGACAAATATTGGCTTCCGTATGTTCTTAACGGCAAATTCATAGATGCACATTTCCTGTTCGGGGATTCCAACAAAGTAATAGACATGAAAATAAGCTACCGCTCAGATGCGCCAAAAGACTGATGTTAAAAAACAAAATGTTTTGCATGGAAAAAGATAACAAAAATTTTCCAAAAGCAGAATTAGATTCCATAGCTAAGGGAAACGCGGAAAGGGAAAGGCTGGAACTAGTTTCAAAACTGTCTGGAGCAGTCCTGTATAACCTTCTCAGAGTAAGGGATAAGACTACGATACATGCCGCGCATAGCCTCAACGAAGCCTTAAACCATTATGCAAATACTTATTCCAATATACAGAAACTCGCATCCGTGGTGGGTAGAGTGATGGACTACAAACTGGCTGTCGAATACATCAGGGACGAGCTTGGGCTTGGAACACAAAAAGGCAATTCTTATTCTGTCGCAATCGATGGAAATAGGCTTTTCGAATTCATAAAAGATGAACTTGGAGAACATTCATGGTCCATTGCAAAAGTTCTTCTTGATGTGAGCAGGAAGGCGTATGGAAAGATGGACAAAAGGGAGGCAAAAGTGGCCGCTATGAAAATAATCTCAGCAACAGAAAAGCAATCGGACATCGTAAACTTCTCTTATGTCGTAGAGAAGGCGCTTTCCGCAACGGAAGCATTAGAAGCTAACCTTGCAGATTTCATAAAAGAATATGTTTTGCTTAAGGAAGGCATAAAGGAAATAAGCGTAAGGTCGATAATGGAAAATGGCATAGGTAATGGTCACGAAGCGATATTGCGCACAGCAACTGCAATAACTTCGGAGCATATAACAAACGACGATACCCCATCATGGCCCAAGATAACCATAGAGAGATCAATTTCAGGAAAGGATGTAGGCATGGCGATGCATTTCAGGGATAGTTCCAGCTATTTTGCAATCGTATATCTCAAACCACACGACTATAAACTAATAGCAAACTTTGTAGTCCAAATCGGCCATATGATAAAGGAGCTGGAATTCGACGCTATCCCAAAAGAGAACGCGCCTAAGCTTTCAATAAAAACCTATTCGGACCTTGGCATATGTATGGTCGGTGCAGCCCATTTCGATCCCAGGGCCGAAGCTGTTGTGAGGGATAGAATCCAAAGGCTTTTTGGCAGCAAATAAATCTAACAATTTAATAGAAAAGCCAAACAATAAAAAAGGATGCAACAAAAAGCTATTGAGGGTATGGGTTGCTTGCGCCGAAGTATGGATTAATCCTAAGCGTGAGCTTTGTCGGGGTGTATTATTGGAGCTATGGGAACAAATGGCAGTAAACATAATGGAAAAGAACAAATTCAAATTCTCTTCGAAGTTCGAGGCGAACGTGGCCGCCGCGCTGGACTTGATGGGTATAGGATTCTCATACAAAAACCTGCAGTTTTATATAAGCAACAACGATGAGGTCATAACTTATACTCCGGATTTTATCTTGGAATGCGTGCGCAACGATAAAACCACAATTCTAGAAACGCACGGGAAAAGATACATAGACAAAAGGTTCATAGAAAAGATGAGCTCCTTCAAGCACAATCCCGTAAGTGCCAACTACCATCTCATACTAATAACGGACAAGATGCCAAAGAAACCCGACAAGCTGAAAATAGAGCTGAAGAAATACAAATACAGCATTAATGACATATGTGACGAGGTTTGGTACATACCATATAACGTCGTACTGGGCATGCAGCTGAAGCTAAAGAATGAAGAGGGCTCAATATACGGGCTTCTGAATAAGCTCAAGCGTGAAGAGCCCATAAAGCACCACACGGCACTTTTAAGGAAGGAACGCGAGGATTCTGATAAGTGGCGCAGGGTCGCTTCAAAAAACATATCCTAAATGCAAAATAAGTTATTCGCCAGGGTAGGGATTTGAACCCTAAAGCCCGTGAGGGCACCGGTTTACCTGTCGCGCCTATACATCACTAATCAGCTCTTGACGTTTTGAAAACTCAAGACCGGCGCGTTACCAGATTCTGCCACCCTGGCATCGGTATCTGTATATTAAAAGCATTAGAGGTTTTGCTGAAAAAGTATATAAAACATTCAATATCAGAGTTAATATTGTTTAAAGTGGAGAAATTGCCAAACATTGAAAAGTACATAGGCACATCTGGCTGGCTTTATGATTGGAACAAGGGCAAAAGCCTTGAATGGTATGTTGAGAACTCTTCGCTAAACGCAATGGAGCTGAATTCGAGCTTCTACAGGTTCCCTTATAAGAACCAGATAAGCTCATGGGCAAGCAGAGGCGCTTCCATCGCGTGGGTCGTAAAAGTAAACAGGCTCATAACCCATGTGCATATGCTCAACCAAAAAGCATATGAGTACTATGAAAGCTTCGTGGAATCGTTTAAGCCTTTTGGCAATAATCTGAAACTGTTCCTGTTGCAAATGCCGCCAAAGTTTTCCACTAATATGGAAAAAAGGCTTCTTGACTTCGTGAAAAGTTTCGACGAAAGGAAAATGGCAATAGAGTTCAGGCATGAGAGCTGGTACAACTACGACTTTTCCAA
>JAVYSI010000072.1:0-3305 GCA_038729265.1 Methanothrix sp.
TATGCCGAAGCTTATTATGTAGAGTATGTGAACGGAAAGCGCGTACTTGAACAGTATCTGCCCCACGGCACCCAGGAAAGTCGACCCAACGAGCATCGTTATGTTCTCAGCCTTCTTTCTTTCCATGTTAATCACGCATACGACACTGCTATAAGCGCTATGCCTGCAAAGACCAGCGCTATGCCTATGATCCTTTTAACGTTCAGCGGTTCCTTCAGGAACCTTGCGGAGAAGAGCGCGACGAATATAAAACTGCTGGCAAATATCGGGTATACCACCGAAAGAGGCGCTTTTGAGAGCGCATACAGATATATTACAAGGCTCGCAAAATAGGCAGCTATCCCCAAAAGTATCTTCTTGTTTGTGAAAAGGGACTTTATTATCTTTGGGATTGTCATCTTGCCCTTCTCGAGCTCAGATTTGAACAGCGTTTGGGCGAATGACACTATTACAGCAGCAATAAGTGTTATAAATATGATTAAGTATATTGTAATCATTCGAACCACAAGTTGTTATGATGGAGAATGCAGCTGCCTTCGTAGTTTCCCTGCTGACAGTTATTATAATAGTAGTGACAATTGCCATATTTATACTTTATGGGGCAGGAGATTATTTCTACGCTGGCGCGCTGATCTCGATAGCGCTTGGATTCACAGACACATGGCTTGTCTCAAGAGAGAAACCTGGCGCGATAAAAGCAGAGCGCGCACCAGTTAAGAGAAGGAGCAGAAGAAAAGCCAAAGCGAAAAGATAGTTGATTATAGGCCGTTTTCATGAATACGCTCATAATAGCAGAAAAGCCAAGCGTAGCGCTTAGGATAGCCATGTCTATCGGAAACGGTGAGCAAAAGCGCGTCGCCAATGGCAAGACCAGCTATTACAAGATAGACAAAGGAGAAGATACCATTTACGTGGCTCCTGCTGTAGGCCACCTTTTTACGATAAGGCAGGTTGGATACAAAAGGGGTTACCCTGTGCTCGACGTGGAATGGGCTCCGTCATATTCTGCCAGCAAGAGCTCGGCCTTCACGAAGCAATATCTCGATACGATATACGAAGTGGCAAAGAAATGTTCGTATTTCATAAACGCGTGCGACTACGACATAGAAGGAACTGTAATAGGCACGAACATAATAAAGGAAGTTACTAAACAACCTGTGGAGAACCTCAGGGCTTATGCTAAGAGGATGAAATATTCCACGACCACTACAAAGGACCTTCTGGATTCATACAATAACCTTTCAGAGCTCGACCTCGAGAATTTCTATGCAGGGGAGACAAGGCACATGCTGGACTGGATATGGGGCATAAACCTGAGCAGGGCTCTAACTCAAGCCTTGGGCAGCGCAGGAAGAGGGAAAGCGCTGAGCATAGGAAGGGTGCAGGGGCCTGCACTGGCGATACTTGCTAAGAGAGAGAAAGAAATTTCTGAGTTCAAGCCCGAACCTTTTTGGCGCGTAACAGCAATCATAGACGGCACGGAGTTCTCAAACACGCGCGGCGATATGAAAGACAAATCGCTGGCGGAAAAGGCTTACGCCGAAAGCATGAATGCAAAGGACGAAGCGAGGATAACAAAGGTTTCTTCAAAGGATGAACCCCGCTGGCCGTATCCCCCCTTCGACCTTACCTCGCTGCAGCTTGAGGCAAGCAGAGTTTTTAGGCTTGACCCGTCGCTCACGCTCTCGATAGCACAAAAGCTCTACGAGCGCTCTTATATTTCATACCCTAGGACTTCATCGCAGAAACTGCCTTACACGCTTGGGCTCCCAGGAATAATAAAGGCCCTTGGAGAGAATCCGGAATACGCAGAAATATCCAGAAACTTGACCGCGGAAAATAGGTTCAAGCCTCTGGAGGGCAAGAAGACTGATGAAGCGCACCCGGCAATATTCCCTACTGGCGTAACGCCGAAAGAACTGTCGAAGCAGGAGGAAGAAGTCTACGACCTCATAGTAAGGAGGTTCCTTTCCTGCTTTGCTGCGCCGGCGAGCATTGCAAGAGTGAAGGTAGAGGCTGAGATTGGCGTAGAAAAATACTCCGCTTCCGGAGCAACCATAAAGGAAAGGGCGTGGCTGGATTACTACAGATACGCATCTATAGAAGAAAAGACTGTTGCCGATTTTGTAGAGGGCAGTACGCACAGAGCCGAAAATATAAAAATTGAGAGCCTTGAAACTAAGCCCCCGAAGAGATATACCAAAGCCGGCATAATAGCAGAGTTGGAACGCAAGGGGCTCGGGACCAAGGCGACAAGGGCGAGCATAGTCGACACACTTTTCAAGAGGGAATATGTTGAAGGCTCTAGCATATCAGTCACGAGCTTCGGGATGAGCGTTTACAACGCGCTCTTAAAGAACTGCCCAATGATTGTTGATGAGAAGACCACAAAAGAGCTAGAAGACGACATGGAGGACATATCAGAGCGCAAGAAGAGCGAAGCCGAAGTTTTGGAGCATGGCAAGAAGATGTTGCTTAGCGCGCTTGAAACTTTCGATAAGAACATGCAGCAGGTCTCGAATGACCTTAAAGTAGGCTTCATGGAAGCCAGCATACTTGGGAAATGCCCGAAGTGCGGGACCGGGGACCTTATAATAAGGCATTCAAAAATAGGGAAGCAATTCGTAGCTTGCACCAACTATCCCAAGTGCACCAATACTTATCCACTCGTACAGAATGCAAAGATAGTAGCCACCGGCAAGGTGTGCGAATACTGCCACACGCCAATAGTCAAAGTCATAAGGAGAGGAATGAGGCCTTTCGAGATGGATCTTGATCCTCAGTGCCCGAACAGGCCTGTGACGTTCAGAAGCAAAAACGATATTGAAGGTCAGAAGGTTGAAGAAAAGGCAACGCAAAAGGAAGAAGCATCGCAGGAAAACGCAGATAAGAAGGCGGCAAAGCCAAAGGCGAAACCAAAAGCCACAAAGAAAAAGGCAAAGAAAGCGCCGCAGAAAAAGAGGGCGCAAAAGAAATCGGATAAAAACAAACAAGGCGAAACGAATGAGAATTGACCTGCCGGAACCATTTAGGAGGATGAAACGAGCGCCTCAGGTGATACTGCCTAAGGACATAGGGATAATAATAGCTTATTCCGGAGTGAACAAAGATAGCATATGCGTCGATGCAGGAACCGGTAGCGGATGGCTTGCCGTGAGCCTTGCCAGGATAGCCAAGAGAGTAGTCAGCTATGAGCTTAGGGAGGATTTCATAAAAATAGCAGAAAAGAACAAAGCAATGGAGGGTCTTCAGAACCTCGATATAAGGCACGGAGACATAACGAAGGACTTGAAGGAAAAAGATGT
>JAVYSI010000073.1:0-3261 GCA_038729265.1 Methanothrix sp.
GCTTTGCGTATTTCAGTATTAAAATTATTTATCATAATATTAGGTATAGGATATGAAGAAATTCAATACCTGTTTAGCAATCTTTTTAAATCCTGCTTGAAGAATATTACCGTGATTTGGTTGAACATTTTGATATACGGGACTATTGGGATAATTGTTTTTGCAATAGTCATAGCCTTCGTGATAATATACAACACGCTAGTATCTTTAAAGAGGAGCGCAGACAAAGCATGGGCAAACATAGACGTTCTGCTTCAAAAGAGGCATGACGCTCTGACAAAGCTCATTGATACTGTGAGTTCTTACATGAAATATGAAAAAGGACTAATGACACAGCTGACTCAGCTTAGGAGCGCCTGGATGAACATATCACAAAATGACGTCCAATCAAAGATAAACACGTCTAACCAGATTTCAGGCGCCCTCAAATCCGTTTTTGCGGTTGCCGAAAATTACCCCGACCTTAAGGCTGACAACAGCTTCATACAGCTACAACAAACCATAGTAGAACTTGAATCACAGATTGCCGATGCTAGGGAATTTTACAACGATAGCGTGAACCAGTTCAATATAAAAATGCACCAGATACCATATGATATGTTCGCAGGACCACTTGGTTACAAGACGATGCCTCTCTTTCAGGTTTCTGCAGAGGAAAAAGAAGATGTAAAAGTAAATCTGAGTGCATGAAATGGGAAAAGAGCAGATAGGGAGCGTCTCGAACGTCTTAGTGATAGGCTCGACCAACATTGTAGTAATGCAATTATCTGCACCGCTTGCTGTAGGAGAAGTTATAACATTTGATGGTTGGCAGGACGGCATAACCCATACTGTTACTAAAATGACCCAAAAACATAAGGAGGTTACATCGGCGAGCCCCGGAACTGTATCTGTAGAGGTTAATTCCGTGGTCATGATTGGCGCAAAAGTTTACAAATTAACAAAAGATGCAGGGCCAGAAGATGCAAAAAATCAAAGCCAGGCAGGGCAAAAGGCACAAGACTTAGGCGTTGTGGTGCCTATAGCTTCTGAAAATACAAAAGAAGCCAGAAGGCAAGTAAATAACGTTGTAAAAAACGGATGGATAGATGGTAACGAACCCATTCCGCAAGCAAACCTTGCAGGCACTAGGACCGAATTTCTAAATTATGCACCTAGTTACGCCGAAAAAATAAAAGCCAAGTCATTTAAACCAACATTGTTCTATGCGCTTGCTATTGTGCTGCTAATTTTACCAATCATGATATTATTTTCCATTTATAATCCTAATCAAAATTCTAATAAAACAATTATACCGCCAGCAGCTCAGCTGTTCGTAACTTTAATTTTTAGTTTTGTGGCTCCTGGATTGATAATGCTTTATGTAGGATTTAGGATTTTTTCTAGTGAACAGCGACTTTCTTCAATTCCTCCAATCAAGATAGATGCAGCGACTTACGGCCTTAACAAGATGCGTGGTAATTTCATACCTTATAAATCAAATGTGCTTAAATCACCGATAAGTGGAGCTGAATGCATACATTTTTCTGTTGCAATATATACAGTCTTTTATATGGGCAACAGTACAAGCGAGCAGACGAATCTTATAACTTCCGGAAGTATTGGATATAGCACACAAACCCTTTTCACAGATGGCAGTGGCTACCTTGCAGTAGATTTTTTAAAAACACCAAGCGTACAATCTGTAGCAAGCATGTTTGAAATAGTACCTAAAGAACAAAGCTTTGGAGAAACACTCAAAATGAGATTCGGAGTAAACGATTTTAAAGTTAAAGCTGGCAGTGAGATCGCCCAAGAAGTAATAGGGAGTTTGAATGAAACCGTTAAGAAAGGCACTACGATGGATCTTAGTGCATTTAACGACTTAGAATTCAATCAATATTTTTCAGGAAAGACGATTGATTTGAAAGGGAATGTAACAAGGCTAATTAATAACAACCTCAAAGGAGTCATACCTAAAGGAGTAATGTACAAAAATAAAAGTTCATTGTTTGATAATTTCTACATAATCATGCTTGAAAATTATATTCCTTCTGGAAAAACATACACCTGCCTTGGTAGCGCCGCAGACATAGGAAAAAGCATAGATGACAAGCCAGTAAAAGTTTTGGTTCCAGACAAAACTACACAGACTATGAGCGTTCATCTTGGCGAAGAGCAGAATATAACAAAAGGCATGGGGAAAAAATCAATAATTAGCATAGCAATAGGCATATTACTTTTGATTTGCGCACTAGGGACTATTACTTATTATATTAGTTATGCATCTGTCCCACACAATCCACCAGTTGTGGTGCAGACAACCATACCTAGCATATCAACCACAGTTTCAACCATACCTACTTCCACTACTATGCCATCCGTTTCCACACAAGCTGCCAATACAACTGCAATTGCAGCAACACCTAATTCGATGGATTTTGCTTCGTGTGCAAATACGAGCATTTATGAGCCAAACATACGGTCAAAGACGTCAGTGACTTGCAACTGGACTGGCGGCAACGTCACATTGTACATGGGCAGCGGGTTGTCTGGATATGTGCACATGCAGATGATAGGCAGCAATAACGTAACTTACCTAAGCGAAAGCACTACTAGTTGGTGCCCGGAATTTATAAAAAGTGTTTACCTCCCGCCGCAAAAATACACGATAAGTATGGGCGATGGTAAAGGAGGCGGCTTTTGCAACAGCAGTACGGATGCAGTAGTATATCTAAAGTAATATTAAATCATCCTGGTAATTTTTGGTTTTATATATCTGATTAATGCGCCTTAGCAGTTAGAAGCTGCATTGGAAGTAAAACAATATATTGCAGAAAGCCCGTCATAGGTCATTTTTGCTTTTTCATTACAAGCATGTAATGCTCGCTTGTCCCTATGGTTTCAGGCTCTTCGCAGATGTTGAAATGTATGTTGAGCCATGTGTTCCATCTGGCTTTGTTCTTCATAAGTTTAATTACATATTTGCCCCTGTATGATGCAAAGCCTTCAAGCGCTGTCTTTGCTAGAATTTTAACATTGCTGCCAAAAAGCACCTCAAGTTCATCCGGTTTAAAACCGTGAAATGGAAGAAAGCCGTAGCCTCCGAAATAATCCCCGGTGCTGGCCCATTTGTTTATATAATTGGTGGCATCCAGATCTGTCTGGAAAATGCTTACTGTTCCGCCGAATAGCATAAGGCGCCCCATTACAGATACGAATATATTTCTATTTTTCTTTGTTATTCTTTTCAATTCTGTTGCTGCGGCTTCCCTTTTAACC
>JAVYSI010000074.1:0-3236 GCA_038729265.1 Methanothrix sp.
TTGCTTTGATCATTTCTAAAAAGCTTTCACAGGGAGACAAGATAGCAGTAATAGCCCCTTCAAGGGGCATGTCACTACTAAGCGATTCTACGCGCCAATACGCAATCGAAAGCCTTAAAGGTCTCGGCTTCAGGGTGGAAATATCCGAGCACGCAAACGAAACCGATGAATTTAATTCCTCTTCGGTAAAATCCAGGGTCGAAGATTTGGAATGGGCTTTTTCCAGCAAGGAGATAAATGGCATACTTACTGTAATCGGTGGCTTCAACAGCAACGAGATGCTCGACTACATAGATTTTGACCTTATAAAAGGGAATCCAAAGCCATTTTGCGGTTTTTCAGATATAACAGCATTGAGCGATTCCATATTTGCCAGAACTGGCCTGGTGACATATTACGGCCCGCACTTTTCAACTTTTGGTATGCTGAAAGGCAACGAGTACACAATAGAATACTTCAAAAAATGCTTGATGTCAGAGGGCTCTTACGAGATCGTGCAATCGAAGGAGTGGAGCGACGATACATGGTACAAGGACCAGGAAAACAGGGAATTTATCAGGAACGAAGGCCCAAAACCGATAAACTATGGCTCTGCCGAAGGCACGATAATTGGAGGCAACCTGTGCACATTCAATCTCCTGCATGGCACAAAGTACATGCCTGAACTCAATGGCTCCATACTTTTCTTGGAAGACGACTATGGATCCACTCCTGCACATTTTGCCAGGGATCTTCAATCAATAATACACCAACCCGGTTTCGATGGCGTAAAAGGCATAGCTATAGGCAGATTCCAGAAAAAAACAGGGATGACCGACGCTCTTTTAAGGAAAATAATAAAGACAAAAAAAGAGCTTGAAGGCATCCCGGTAATAAGCGGAGTGGACTTCGGCCATACGTCACCTATCGCCACGTTCCCCATAGGCGGGACGGCAAAAATAACCGCAGACGAAGGGAGTGTTTCCATAACCATAAACGAGCATTAATAATTTCACCTTATATTGCTCATCGCTCTAATGCCGGATTCGTGGCCAATTCAAAAACTAAATTCGGTATTCGTCTTTTGTCAATAGCAGTTGTCACATTTAAATAACCTGCCATAAAACAACAAGCAGCCGTAATAAGCGCGCGTTTTTGCAGCGCAGGTAAAAGCGGCAATCAAATGAAAAACAGTGTTAAAAATGGACAATGGAGAAAAAACGGATTATAATACAGTTGTAGCAGAAGCCTATCCTACGATCCCTATAATATTCGTATCGAGCGCCAGGGATAACAGGCTGCCAGTGCATAACTCTATGGGACTTTCTGTCACTGACAAGGGCGGCGAGACGCGCGTTGAGACAAAGATCACGCTTACAGGATCTGGCAAAATAGACCAGTTTTTGCTCAACGGTGAAAAACTGCAGGAAGAACGCCTTGCTTCAATGAACGAGGTATTGAAATTCTTCAGGAAGGAGACAGGCAAAAGCTATGGTGTATCTGTAGAATCCAACAACTACAGAGTATACTCCGGGAGCAGCGACGCAGGCGCTGCTGCTTACGTGAAAGGGCTCAATGAACTTTTCAAGGCAGAGCTGCAGATAGGGCAAATAGCAATGCTTGCAAACTCTATTTCAGAATCTGCAATAAGGGCAGTTTATGGTGGCCTGAACACTTTAGTGGTTGAAGGTCCAGGAGCGCCATACGGCAAGCAGCTGGCATCCGAAGAGGACCTAAAGGACATAAGGATATTCGCCATGGGGTTCGAATACGATTCCAGGCTCTCTGCTGCAGAAATCTTCCAGCTAACCAGAAGCAATCCTTTCTATGAATACAGGCTTAAGATGCTGCCCCAGTGGGAAGCGAAAATAAAGCTGGGCATACTTAGGAAGGACTGGAGCATGGTGTTCTCAAACGCTGAGGATAACTGCTCCAACGCGCATTATCTGATAGAAAGTTCAGGCGCGCGGGCAAGGAAAAAGGAAATGATGGACGCAGTAATAGACGTGGAAGAGATAAGAGCGTCCGGGCTTCCAGTGTACTGGACCGCAGGCGGGGGAAAAATAATAAACGCTTTCTCATGGGAACCATATGCGGAAAAGGTTCTGGACGCACTAAAAGAAAGGGGCCAAAAGCCAATAGAGTACAAGGTGGCGCCAGCGGCATTGATAAAATCGAAGAGCTGAAAATAGCATACGGTGACCAAATGCCTAAAAACAAAATAATATTCATAGGGGGTGTGCCTGGCGTGGGAAAGACCAGCTTATCAGGAAGCATAGCAAGGAAGTTAGGAATAGACATGGTTCTTTCTGGAGATTATTTAAGGGAATTTATACGGCCATTATCCATGGAGAAAAACACCAACGAAATCATAAGCACAAGCGTCTACGAAGCGTGGAAACCTTTCGGGGAGAAGAACAAGGACAATATAATTAAAGGATTTGAACTGCAATCAGAGGTAATGTGCAGCGGCATTGCCGCAATAATAGAAAGGGCAGTAAAGAACGGGGAAAATCTAATAGTAGAGTCTTTATACATTAACCAAAAGCTTGTCGAAACTATAAAAAAGAACAATGTAATAGCAGCATACCTTTACATATCAGATTTCGATACGCATGCGAAGCGGCTTAACGAAAGGGAATTTTACACACATTTCAATTCGCCTGGCGCACGCCTTGTGGCACAGCTTGATGCATACAGAATAATTATGGACTACTCTGTAGAGCTTTTCAAGAAGAATGGTTTAAAGGTGTTTGACAACATGAAATTTGAGGATACAAAGGACGAGCTTTTCAAGTTTATGAGGCAATAATAATGTCGATAACTAATCCCGAAGTGTCTGCACTGAAACGTAAAGGCATGGCAATACACAACCACCTGCACAGGCAAGGGCGTTATGATGCACTGAATAAATACAATCCGGAACCCATAGACGGAAGCATATCCTATGGCGAAGGCTACCCTATAATAGGCATAGAAAAATTCCTTGGATACTATGATGTTGACTGGAACATAGCATATAGCCCTTCGATATCGCTTACTGCCAATTTTAGCAAGGCCAGATCATTTTGCAGGTATGTAAAAGATTCAGGCAAAGATTTAGTAGTTCTTGACGGAGTTAGCACGGACAAGTATACAAAGCGCATGGCCAAAGCGCTGTCCAGATTTAGGGAAATGAACAACATAAACGGTTCATTCCAGTTTTACGTGACTAGGGAGAAAAAGTACGCCGATGCGAAGGGCTTGGGCGAGTCTGC
>JAVYSI010000075.1:0-3159 GCA_038729265.1 Methanothrix sp.
CATCGCTAAACCCGGGTATTATTTCGCTGGATCCTGCGGTGAAGTTCAAAGGCGTGGAATTGAAGTTGTCTCCAAAAATGGTCCCATTGGTGAACGTTCCCTTGTAATAAATGCTGACGTTATCCCCGGCAGCTACTACCTGCGGACCCCTTCCTGCTACAAAATAAACAGCCAACGCTATCATTATGATTATAACCACGGCCCCTATTATGTAATAAGTGTTATTTGAGCCATTCTTAGATTCCGACATGCTTGAGATTTGTATCTAATGCTTTTAAACTTTGCTGCTTCCTGTTTTACTTGCTATTTATAGTCTTTCATTTATGTAAAAAGGCACGTTCCAAGGTCCGAGCAGCCTTAAGCGATTTAACAACATTGGCTGGCTTATAATTCGGCAGCCATCTCCAGTACGGACTTTACGGCTTCGACCTCGTATATATGCTTGCACTTTCCCCCTACCTTCCTCTTCCTGTAAACGAAGTCTGCGCAGTTGCACGAAGGGTTTTCTCCTATGCTTACCTTATACGGTTCCATGCTTGCATTTGAATGCGAGCTCACCCTCCATTTCCCATCTTTCAGCCGTTCCACCATTACGCTGCCCCATATGCTTACAGAGATGTTGACAGAGGAGTTTGACTTGTCTGCATATTTTAGCGTGACCCCACCAATCTCTATAGGTATGACGCCCCTGCGTTCTCTCTTTATCGCTTCTATGAAAGATTTGAAATCAGGGTCTCCGATTGCCTTCATCTCCTTCTCGACGCGGTATATGAAGTCATGCTTCTTATTGAGCCAGTCCACTCTTGTTACATACTTCATTATTTGCTTGGCAAAATCCCTATCATTGTTTATATACAGTTCGTATACAGTTTTGGCTATCTCTGCTGCCCCTGCCTTTTCCTCTTTCGAGTATGCGTTTCTTAGCAGGTTTGGCGTTTTCTGGTAGCCCTGCCAGGCCTTCTCAGCATCTCCATGCTTTTTTTCCTTGTTCATGCAATTTCCTTATAAATGGCAAAATCAGATGAATTCTTTAAATATATAAAACGTTTGTATACAAATGCTCTATGTTATTATATAAATATTTGAAAATTCAATATATCTATCATGTTATTCAACAAGTATAAGCCCAATAACGCCGTTGCAAATATACCTTCAAAGCTCATGACCTCAAACGTTTCAGATATAGCAAACGAGGCAAAGTCGGTAACGGATTTTTCATACTCCGATGCCTTCATGGATTCGAAGATTCTGATAATAGGAGACACAGATCACAGGAATGCCAAAATAGTTGGAAGCCTTGCAAACAGCATTGAAGATATTGCCGCTTCTGGGGTTAAAAGATTCCTGATAGAGATGCCAAAGGATCCTAAAGTCATATCCGCAATAGCCGAGCTTAATTCGAACGGAAATGTTGAAATGCTTTCTGAAGTTCTAGATAGATATTCCCGGAATCCATTACAACTTTTGAAATTGATCAAGGCGGCGCATGCCAACGGCATTGAGGTAATTCCCATAGACATGCCTTTTTCACTTAGGAAGGATTTCGATGACAAAACTATAGATAAGGAGCGCGGCATATACATGGGTAATGAAATTGCAGAATACTCCAAAATAACAGAGGGAAAGATTGCTGTATTTTGTGGACTTAACCATCTAAATCCAGATCAGATTCCAGCAGTCCTGAAATCAAAATCTGTTGATTATAGGTCTGCTGCGATATTCACCGAAAACCAGTCCACTTCGCTTTTTTTGGACACCCAATTAATAGAACAGGGCGTATGCCAGTATGTGGAAGCCCAAAACCGCAAGAATAAAAATACACTAATAAGCCTTAGGGGATCATATGGCATAGACAGCATACTTTACTTGAAATGGGTGCCGGAAGAGCATTCCGATTCCAAGAGCAATGCAAGCGCGAAAGGTTATTTGGAGCTGAAATTAAGGATGCATAAAGACGTATACGCAGATTTTTCTGATTCCGTAGAGCCTGATTCAAAGCTGTGGAAAGATTCGAATATGAAAAAGATAGTAAGCACGATGGGAATGTTCGGGGATTACCTGAACGAGTTTCAGAAGTTCTATTTGTCGATGGCTCTGGACTTTTACCTGAATTCTACGATGCGCAATGCCGGAGGTTCGATAGTTGACATAAAATACGATGGAAGCGACCAAGCCTTCAAAGTAAGGACCGTAGACACGTTTCACTACAAATATTCGAAAGATGCTGATTATGGTGCTTCTATGCGTTATAGGGAGGTAACTGTAGGCATGTTGCTTTCGCAGTACGGCATGCCGAAATATTCTTTTGGCGATGAAAGCACATTTAGGAATATTATAAGCAAGATAAAGCTTGATCCAATTGACAAGGCCGCCGCATACAAAATGATATATATGGCGCTCGCATCTCAAGCTGGGATGGGAACGATAAAAAGTGACTCGGAAGGAGTATATCTTGCAAACAAATATGGGGAAAAGGCAGTTAGCATAAGCATAGAAGAGGTAAAGAAGGACGAAAGGACGTCCAAAATACTGGAAGCAGGCAGAGAGATACTCGAATGGAGCCTTGCAGTAAATAAAGCATTGAATGAAACTATAGATTATAAATCAATGGGCCACAAGGCAAGGCATGCAATGCTTGAGGAATCTGAAAGTGGCGAGATGTTGAATCACATATATTTCTTCATGGACGGGATTTCAAGCCGTGTTTTGAAAGCTTATTCCAAGTTCGAATTGTTGGATGATTCGGAGTTCTCATCGCTGGCAAATGATTTCATAAATGAGGCATCTGTTCTAGAAGAATCCATAAAGCACTCGTATGCTCTTCACCCTAACTATGCAAATAATACATTCAACATAAATTCCTTGCTTATATCTGACAAGCGCTACATATCAAGCTCTCCAGAACAGACTGATGTGAAAACGCTTGTTGATTCATGCATAAAAGTCCTGGAAGAGAAGAAGGAGCAGATCGAAGGCGAACTTTCGATGAATGGCTATGAAAGCACCGATGCGGGTTTGCTTAGGAAATAAAAAGCAAATACAGTTTTCGCCATCGATAAACCTCTAACAGGCAACTAATAAATAAGTTTTTCGTCAAATTGGAACCATGAAGCGCTGGTTGACAAGGGACGTACTGCTAATATCCTTATCAGCATTTTT
>JAVYSI010000076.1:0-3112 GCA_038729265.1 Methanothrix sp.
TTCTTGTTCTTAAGGAAGAAAAACGGGGATATAGACATACCTAAGGGCCATATAGAAAAGGGAGAAAATGCACTGCGTGCAGCAATACGCGAAACCAAAGAAGAGACAAACCTCGATGTCAAGCCCGACAGGTTCTTCAACATAAGGAGGTACTATTGGTTCAGGTTCGGCAATGAAACGATAAAAAAATATCTTACAGTTTTCCTTTCGGAATACGTCGAAGGGAAAGTAAAGGTATCTAATGAACATGAAGGCTACGAATGGATGGAGCCTGCAAAAGCAATAGCCGAATATTCAAAAAAGCGCTATAACCATGACTACATAGACGCAGCAGTAGACTACATGGAGAAGCGCAGCATGCTCCAGGAGCTGAACAGTGCTTACTCAAAACTGCCTGATACATTCGAAAAATGGGAACTGAGCAAAAGGTTCGTGCCTGGAGAGGGCCCTGCAAACGCAGAAATAATCGTGGTAGGGCAGGCCCCTGGGGCAAACGAAGACGCTTCAGGAAGGCCTTTTGTAGGAAGAGCGGGCAAGCTTCTGGATTCGCTGCTTAAAAGTGCCGGCATACCGCGCAAAAAGGCTTACATAACCAGTGTCGTGCAGTTCTTCCCATACGGCAACCGTATGCCCACCGACGCAGAAATCGAAGCGTGCAAGCCTTTCCTGTTCAACCAGATATCGATAATAAAGCCAAGGCTCGTCGTAGCGCTGGGTTCGCTGGCTTCGATGGTCGTGTGCGGCGTTGATGCTATAAAATCGAACCATGGGACCATAATAAAAAAAGATGGCATAAGCTATTTCTGCACAATGCATCCCGCTGCTGCGGTTCGCATAAAGAGCAACATGCCTATAATAAAGGAAGATTTTCTGAAGCTGAAGCCTTTGGCTAAGGAAGCGCTTTCAGCCAAAAAAGAAAAAGATGATTAAAACCTGGCAAGTTAGAAATAGGGGGTAGAGCCTGCTGTAGGAAAGCAGGCTCCGCTTTACTGTGGGGGTGATATAATAAGTACATTGGTCGCCTTGCCAGCATCATATTTGTAATAAACCTTGTGACCAAGCTGGAACCTATCTATGAGTCCCATCTTGTAGAGCCTGTTAAGCCTCGCGCACGCAGCGTTCTTGCCCCTGTATCCCATGCCCTTCCTTATATCCTCCGCGCATGCCATGCTGTGCTCGGAAAGTTGTATGAACTGCATTATCTTGGCATCTATGGATGATATCGCAAGCTGTTTTTGCGATTTCTCAACTGGTTCGCTCGCCTTTTCTTCTACAACCTCATCTTCAATTGGCTCGTTGAGCTCCTGTTCGAGGTTGTTTATCTTGTCCAGCATCTGCCGCAGCACTAAGGTGGTCTTCTTGTTTTCGTCTATCATGTACTTTAGGAGAGAGAATAACTGCGAGCTTGTTTCAGCGTCTGCGTTCCTGCCACGGCTTTCTATTGTGGCTTTCTCAGAATCCTTTGCCTCGGATATTTCGTTGAGCTGTTTCCTTAGGGACACGAGCTCATTTTCTATTTCTCTTTTCGTTCGCATCAGAACCAAAGCCCCGCCAACCCAAAATCTTTCATGAACCTTACATAACTGAATCGCAAATGTTTCATGCAACAATCATGATTCAATCACAAATATTGTGAAGCAAAAATATATTTAAAGCTTTGCCAAAAAGGAGCAGATGCAATATTATCGGAAGTGAGCTTCAATGCCTCCTTCCTAAGTGCTTTTTGTCGTCGAATTTCCTTCCGCGACCGTGCCTGTTCCGGTTGTCATGCTGCCTTGCGGGTTTTTCCTTGACTGGTGAGCTCGTTATGCGCTTTATGCCGTTGTCTATGTCGATCTTAAGCTTTTCCGCTATGAAGTTCTTGGTGTAATAGTCTGCCTTGAGCGCCATTGTTATCTTCGTGGCGTAAAGCCTTGCTATCCTGCCTTTTACGTCCTTCCTGGCGTTTGTCACTTCAGGCAACTTGAATATGACTCCGTATTTGGGTGGTTTGCTGCCGAATTTTATGTGCTTGAATAAAGCCTTTTCAGCTCCCAGCAGCTGCACAGTGCTTGCAGGGAACGTGGCTAACCTCTCCATCGAGCCAGCCTTGCTGAGCAACTCTGCTGCTATCTTGTCGTCAGTAAGATAAGCAGTGTTCGGGAGCAGCCTCTTTGATGCCGCACTTATATATGATTCTAGCTTTTCTATGGAATCGCTTATTTCAAGAAGGAGCTTCGCATATTCTATCACTACATCCCTCTCCTCGTCGCCCATGCGCCTGCCTATGCTGTCATTAAGCTTTTTTTCTATGGATTGGGCCTTGCTCGCATCCCCTATGGCGCTCTCTATGGCTTCTTTGCCTATGCTTCTGTCAGAATTGAGTATGAGCACCAGAGACGCAAGGGCCTTCGGGCTCGATACGCTTATCTCGGGAAAGTACAACCCATACCATTCGGTAAGCCTTTCGTAGAAAAGATTTTGCGACTTTACAGCTTCATTGTAAGCGTTTATCGCCTGTATGAGAGCATATTCCTCGCTCTCGTAGTTTAGCTTTATCTTTTCCTTTGCCGAGCTAATCATGCGCTTCCTGAGCTCTTCGAAATCGTTTTCCAATAAAACCACTTGTACTCAAGTTTTAAATTATATCCGAGCAAATAACTTATTGCTTATGCGTAAATAATTGTCATGCAACACTATAAACCTTGCTTCGCTTAGCGCGCAATGCTTGTGGTTTAATATCGGGTGTTTATAAAATGGAAAAAGCTGCTATGATTGATCTTGAGAACCTGGCATACCGGAGAGGCGTGCTCATACCTGCATTCAAGATGTACGGAGAACTTGCCGGATTCTACGATTACGGGCCCATAGGCATTGCGATAAGGAACAGGCTCGAGGCGCACTGGCGCAGGACTTTTATTGACGCGCTTGGGAACCTGGAAGTGAGCACCACAATAATAGCGCCGGAAAAGGTGTTTGAGGCCAGCGGCCATCTTTCAAATTTTACAGATCCTGTTGTAAACTGCAAGAAGTGCCACGCGAGCTACAGGTCAGACAAGCTCGTTGAGGAGTTCTACGAAAGCAAAGGCGATGCAAAGATGGCTGAGGCCGCAAAGCATATGCCTTTCAAGGA
>JAVYSI010000077.1:0-3093 GCA_038729265.1 Methanothrix sp.
GGAGGCTTGAGCTCCTTGAACACCTTCGAAAGCGCCAACTGGCTCAGCGAAGTTTCTGTTCCTGTTTCGTTTATCATCTTGTTCAGGGCGTAAGTCCTTGCGAACGGAAGCAGAACCTGGCTAGAGCACGCCCCGGCAAGGGCTTTCTTAAATTCTGGCTTTTCCAGCTCTGCTAGCGCCTGCGAAACTGCTGTAGCGCCCTTGCCGGATTTCGGAACTTGCTTTACCATTGCGTCTATGGAATCGACGTCTATTCCTAGCACTTTGAACATCTTTGAGTCTATAGTAGCTCTTATGCCTGCAAGGTGGTACGCTATCTCCTCCGGCTTGGTCTGTGGCGTTATGCCTAGGCGCTTTATGGCTACCCACTCTTTATACTTTGCAGAGAAATCTATGAATTCTTCAGGTCTATCTTCAGCCACTAAAACCACCAATCATTGCTTCAGCACGTAATACCCGGCTGCTTTTTCTCTCGCTACTCTCTTTATTGAGCCCTTCTTGGCCAGCTCAACCAGGGTGTTCGTGACAAGCCCCTTGGGCCTGTTCGCCTTCTTCATTATGTCGTCAGCCGTCTTTATAGACTTTTCGTTGGTAGCCCCGAGATCCACCAAGGCCTTCAGTATCGCTTGTTCTATAGCTGTAAGCTCTGCCATTATAACACCTTTTAGCTAATCACTCACTTCTTGGCCCTTGCGTCCTTGCGCTTTGGCCTCAGTACCTTGTACCCGCATTTGCGGCACATCTTGCTTCCGGCCCTGTTCCTGGCCTTGCACCTTCTGCATATCCATACTTTCGTTAATTCTGCATCTGCTAACGGAAATTTTCCCATTTGTTACACCTGTAGGTCTTGCTTATTTAATAAATTTTAAGGTATTTGACCCTCCAAAATAGCATTTACATTTGTCTTATCAATATTATTAAAGATTTCGTGAAAAGAGCATTTTCAACTGAACCTGTGTGCGTTCTCTTTTATCGTTTCAAGCTTTTGCAAGAACTCCGGCCCCTCTCCTGTCTTTATTGGCTTGCCATCATCTTTTCTGAGCAATAATTTTGCGTTGTTGCAAGCCTCTTCTATGTTTTGGCCATCCAGGATCTTTGCAATGGCAATCTGCTCCTTTTTCGAAAGCTTTATGCCTGAAAGCATGAAATCCTCAAAAGCGCCGTATGCTACAGGCGTGATGATTTTCACTATTTCAGCCATTTTTACCGCGTATTGCCTGATCTCCCACTGGGCATGCGGATCCAGCCTAAGCGCGAGGAAATGGAACGTGTTGTGCAGGTTGCTCTTCCAATACCATTCCGTGTAAAAATTGATAGGCAGGACCATCCTTGCAAGCTCCCTTGCAACTCCGCGCTTAATTAGATTTGAATAAAGCTCATAAGCTTTGTCTGATGAATCTTTTATCTCCTTCGCAGAAAGCACCTGCATTTCGACAGAGAGTTTTCCGTCCTCCCTCCCTTGCTTGTTGCTTGAAGACTGGGCCTGTATGATGGAAGGTTCAGGAACATAATATTCGTCTGGAACTATCGAGTACCTTGCCGAATACTCGTTTATGCTTGCAGTTCTGTGCCTTACCCATTGCCTTGCAACAAATATAGGCATCCTGGCCATGAACTTGAATTCGACCATTTCGAACGGGGTGGTATGCTCGTGCCTCATCAAATACCTTATCAATCCTTCATCTTCTCTCATGGTCTTGGTACCGGAGCCGTATGACACCCTTGCGGCCTGTACTATCGAAGAATCGTTTCCCATATAATCGACAAGGGCCAAGAATCCGTGGTCAAGGACATTGAACTTCTGGCCCAATATTGCATCGGCTTTTGGGATTTGGACACGCTGCATGGCTGCTCCGGATTCTGCATTGCCCTTTTCTAGAAATACCATAAAACCACATGGCGGATGAGCTTATTAAGATATTTAACGGTTATGATTTCTTTGCAGGCAGTTTCCCCATTTAACGCAAATTTAAATCTGTCGTCTTTTTGCCTAATTTTTGGCCCGACGTCCAGATTTTAGACAGTAGTTTATGGAGCCTTTTAACCGGATTTTATATTCGACAGATTTTAACCAGCATCGGTTTACGGATTGAGGCACGCTTGGCACGGATTTTTGCTCATTGATTTTGTCGTCGTATTGAGTTTATATTAAAAAGTATAAATGTTTATATAAGTAAACTTTTTAATTGCAGTTTTTAAAAAACACGGAATAATCTTTTTAAGCGTTTGGGTATCTTAATAAAGCGTCAAAATTTCTGTGACTTTGAAAGGTTGCAGGTGAAGAAAAGATGGCAAAGATAGCGGGAACACAGATATTGCAGAAGCAGGTCCCAAGGATAGTGGGAAAGCACGTTTACGGCAACATGTACGATCTTGACGAGAAATACATAGCAAATCTTGATTATCTAACGAAGCTTGTCGTAGATTCGGCAAAGATAGGCAACATGCACATAGTAGAGCTCGTGACCAAGAAGTTTTCGCCGTATAACGGAGTAGAAGGGGGCGTTTCCGTGATAGCGCTTATCGAGGAAAGCCACATAGCCCTGCACACCTGGCCAGAGAGCAGCTACGCTACGCTAGACATATACTCCTGCGGCGAAGCGAGCAATCCTGAAGTGGCTTTCAGGTACATAATAAGCAAAATCAAGCCAAAGAGATACAAGATGTTCAACGCGGACAGGAGCAACATATAGGCTCCTGGCTACTTCTAACCATTTCTGGCTTTCGACCTTATTGCGTTTTTGCGGCGCAGTGCCAAAGCTTAATAAGCTTAAAAATAAAAGTGCATTAGGTGAAAGAGATGAGCAGATATATAAGGCATGACAGGAACCATCCGTTTGTAGTGAAAATGGGCGATGTGCCAGGATTTTCCAATCTGACAACTGATGAAAAGCTCAAGAATTTCGAGCTGCACATGTGCGCCTGCGGGCTTTCGAAGCACAAACCATTCTGCGACGGGAGCCATAGGAATGTCCAGAACGAAAAGGAAGGCATGCATTATGCATACGAAGAAGGCAACAAGCAAGTAGAAGGAGTTAAGCTTGAAAACAAAGAGCACAAGGAGCTAGAGGTTCCGAACGAATACGAATAGTT
>JAVYSI010000078.1:0-3061 GCA_038729265.1 Methanothrix sp.
GTCAAACAAGTTTGTTTATGAAGCAGATTCATCTAGCCAAAAGGATTACTTTATGAAGCTTAGAAGATTGCCGGTTATTGACTGGTAGGCCTCGCACGCGGTCCACTGCTTTGGTTCTTTGCCTTGCTTTATCTCCTGCCTTATTGCCTGTGCGGCCTCGCTTTTCCATATCTTTGAAAGGTCATAGCCGTTTTCACGTATATTTCCTACCTTCTTGTCCCACATTATCGACGGGTACACGAAGCCGTAGCTGTCCATGAATAGCGATGCTTCCAGGCTTCTGCTCCGCATTGGCATCTCCCCGGTCTTGGTATAATAAAGCAGCTTTTTCAGGAAAACGCTTTCTATCTGCGGTATTATGCCAAGCTCAAAATCCCTCCTCTTTATAAATTCGGCTATCTCGTTAGATATTATCTCTGGCGCTCCCCTTACTTCTATATTGGTGTTACCGTAATAGTTAGATGATACTTGGCCCAGGTTCAAGTGGAAGTCGTTGTAGCGTACCTCGGGTATATCCTTCTTCACCTCTTCTATTGTTTTGATTAGCTGGCCCTGGTTGAAGGTGCTCATTGTATAGCCGAACACAAAGTATAGGTTCTTATATTTCTTCTTAAGTTCCATCAAGTCGCGGAACATGCTTATGGCCTTGTCGTAGTTCCCGGGTATGCCCCTTATCCTGTCGTGGAGCTCGCGATACCCATCAAGGCTCACTGTTATCGAAACCTTGGGTATGCCAAGCTCAAGTATCTTTGAAAGCTTGTCGAGCACCATCTGCCTTCCGCATAGCGAATTAGTTGGCATTGTGAGAACATACAGGCCCTTGGAGTTCTCCACGAACGCTTTGGCTATATCGACTATATCATTGCGCAGGAAGGGCTCGCCGCCGGTAAGTTCTATCCATTTGAAGCTCGTGTTCTTTCTGGCGAATTCCCTTATCTCATCGATGGTCAGCTCCCCTTTTGGCTTAAGCTGCCATATGTTGCAGGTCTGGCATCTGGATTGGCACCAGTACGTAATCGCAAAATTGAGCTTGTAGGGCCTGTCGAGCTGCGCTATGTTGCTCTTCAGTGCAGTGGAACTCAGCGAAACGAATTTTTTTACACTCACGGATGCACCATGTTTTAAGCATTATCCAAGCTTTTATTACAGTTTTTCATATATTTATACATTTAAGCATGTTGCCTAACAGTTTTTGTAATCTTTTCCACTTTTTGCTTTTCAGGCTTGTATGTCCTGGCGTTATGGAACAGATACTGCTGTGCATATCCTGCATATGGCCCCCAGTAGTCTTTGGCAAATTCATGGATGTCCATCGTCTTGACCTTTTTCCCGTCGAAATACAGCTTCTCCATAGTGCGCTTTATCCACACATCCGTTGGGAACGCCCTTAGATTTCCATAGCCCATAAGCGCTATGCAGTCTGCTACCTTATCTCCTACGCCATCTATTTCCATCAGCCTCGATTTAAGCTTGTCGTAGTTGTTAGGGCTCAGCTTATAAAGGTCCATGTTATCCGTGCAAAAGGCTGCGGCGCTGGTTATGTATTTTGATCTGAACCCAGTTCCAAGCGCCCTGAGTTCGCTATCAGTAGCGTTCTTGAGCTTTTCACTTGTCGGGAAAGATTTGATAGTTAGCTTTCCATCAGAGTATACTACATCGCCAAACCTTTCGACGATGTTGCTGACTATTAACCTTATCCTCTTCACGTTGTTGAACTGGGATATTATGAAGCACAGTGTTGTTTCCCATGGATCATTTAGAGTAAGCCTCATGCCGTAATACCTTGTTATAGCCTCTGAGACGTGCGTATCCTTTGCTATCTTCTTATATATCTTCTTCATGTCGTCGTCGAGCCTGAACCTCTTGTGTGCCTCTGAAGAATATGCTTTTGAATTGGTGCCATAGACCTTCAACACGGCCTCGGAGCCGTACTCTTCAGATTCCAAATGCATGAAGAGCTTTCCAGACCCGTATAACAGCGAGTTGGCTTTCTGGTCGTATTCGGCATAGAACGTGAGGGGCTGCGCGCTCTCGAACGTGTGCCTCATGCTGAACGCTTCAAGCCTGAATTCAGAAGAAACATTGCTATATTGTGCAATGGCCAATACAATCACTTTCCAACTATAGCTTCTATTGGCAGCCTCTTCTGGGTAGCATCATAGGAGTCCCTTACAGTAACAGTACCGTCTTCAAGCGTCTGATAATCGACGGTTATAGCGTAGCGTATTCCGGTCTCGTCAGCTTTTGCGTACCTTTTGCCTATGCTCCCGCTCTGCATGAAGAATACCTTTATGCCCTTTGAGATGAGGGCGTTCCTCAATCCAATGGCTTTCTCCCTGAGCTTGTCATCTTTCTGAAGCGGGAATATCGCATAGTCATAAGGCGCAGTGTAATCGCCGAGCTTGAGTACGTTCCAACCCCTATTCTCGTCCTTGAAGAGCTTTGAACCCATGAGCGTCCAGAAAAGCCTGTCGAGCCCGAAGCTCACCTCTACTACATGCGGAACAAGCTTCTTGTCCGCGTTGATTATGCTCATGTCCTCTCCTGAATGCTTCTGGTGGTTCATGAGGTCGAAATCAGTCCTGTAAGCCGTCCCGGACACCTCCTCGAAAGACCCGAAGAATTCCACTTCCATGTCAAAATTGCCCTTTGAATAATGAGGCAGCTCTGACTTGAGCACCTGCCTGAACCTTACGCTGCCGTCTTCGAAGCCTAGCTCCCTCATGAAATTGAGTTCCTTGTAAACACAGAAGGCGAAAAGCTTGTTCGGGATGTAGCCCTCGGACAGGCATTCTTTTATCGTCATTGGTTTGTATTTTTTATCCGAACCGTTTTCCTGCATCTCCGCGGTTAACATGTTTATCCTTTCGGAGAATATGCTCTCGTCAATTGCCTCTCCGTTTATTTCCAGGCCTTCTGCATCGGGATCAAAGAAGTACTCGAGCTCCATCTGTGAGAACTCCCTCATGCGTATTAGTATGCGGCGCGGAGATATCTCGTTCCTGAAGGCTTTTCCAACTTGGCCGACGCCAAGCGGCAGTTTGTAGCCTCCATCACGAAA
>JAVYSI010000079.1:0-2995 GCA_038729265.1 Methanothrix sp.
GAAGAAAGAGTAGTTGAAAAACTGAAGGAGCTGAATCCAAAACCTGTAGAAGGGGCATTCAATATTTTCATGCTGCACCAATCGATATATGAAATACTGCCGTTTGACAATTCGTTCATGCATTACGACGATCTGCCAGAAGGATTCGACCTTTATGTGTGCGGCCACATACACAGCAGGGTAAAATCAACAGTTAGAGGTAAGCTTTTCCTGATACCTGGAAGCACAGTACTGACGCAGCTAAAGGAAGGAGAGCAGGAAAAGAAGGGGTTTATACTTTTTGACACGCAAAAATACAGTTACGAATTCATAGAAATAGAAAGCAGGCCTTTCATAGTCAAAAGGCTGAAGTTCGAAAATGCATCCATTGCAGAAGTAAGGAAAAAATGTGACGAAGCGATAGCAGAATGCGTAATGGCAAGCAAGAAAAAACCGATAGTGAAGCTTTATCTCGAAGGCACATTTGAGTTGGGAGTGTCAGGAGAACTAGGTCTCAGGGCGCTGATAATGAAGCATGCCGGAGACGCAGTATTAGAGATTGACACCTCAGCGCTGAAAGAACCAGAGATAGAAAAGAGCATAGAAGGAATAAGGGAAAACAGCATAGACAGCGTAGGAATAAAGGATATAGGGATGCAGCTGCTCAGGAACAGGTTAAAGGAGCTCGGCTTCAAGGATGAGATAAACATCGAAGAGCTTTTTGAAATATTATCTGACCAGAAAACCTCGAAAAAAGATAAGATAATAGAAAATGCACTGAAGTTCCTTGAAGAAGAACAATAATTATTTGTGCTTTGGTGCCTGCGCCGAAACCCCAAGCACTTTGTTTACCTGGTCCTTGTTCTTCGGGTCAACTGTCTCGTTAAGGAATTCGAGATGCCTCGTATTGCATTTGCGCTCCTTCTGCCGTTTGGATGTAACTATGTTGACATAGCCGTCTTTGCCGACTGATGTTATTACAGCCATGCTGCCAGCATCCCTTCCAAATTTCTTTATGCATACTCTGCCTGGTTCAACCAACATTTGTATCACTTTGTAATCGATATGTGCTTATATTCGCCATCAACTCTTTTAATTGTTAGTGCATCTGCTTTTCGCTTGCCTTCGCCGCTATGCATATCATTTCAGCAGTTTCGTTTGGGGCTATCTTTCCTGTGTTTATGATAATGTCGAATATCGATCTGTCGTTTAAGTCTATGCCATATATGCGCTTTATGCTCCTTATTTCACTCTGGTCCTTTTCAGACACTAGCTTTTCAGCGTCGGATATTCCGACTTTGTAGACCTTTGCCCATCTGGCAGCGCGTGTGCCTATATCTGCATCGAGCCATATTCTAAGCGTCGCATCTTTGATGAACCATGGCGCCAGCCATGTGCTGAGCACGCATGAACCTGCATATGCCGCCTGCTTTTTTATCTCTTCGTCGAATGACTTGACGAATTCATCTGAAGCATTTTCAGTGAATTTGGCTACATCCATTTCGCTCTTCACGTACTCTTTATAGGATTTGTGTATGTGTGCTATCCCTAGCTTTTCCGAAACCAGCTCTGCTACAGTAGTCTTTCCGCTGGAGGTAAAGCCAGATATGCATATTTTGATCATAGCGTCAGTGTGCGACAAGCTGCAGCACATAGGACCTTTGCCTTATGCCTATGTCATTGAGCTTCATGTCTCCCTGCTCTACCCTGCTCCTAAGCTTTACAACCTCTGCAGTGCATGAAGCACAGAGAACTCCCCCAAAGAGCCTGCTGTTAGTCCTTCTCGTCTTCGGACCCTTTTGGGATATGCCGTTGAGCTCCTGGCCGCATATCGCACAGTGCGGCATCATGTCCTTTCCGCGCCTGTAGTGGGTGACCGTCCTCTTAGAGCGTGTTACCCTCTGTACCTTTTTGAAACTATGAGACCTGTGCATTGGTTTTGGCAAATTAAACACCTTTAAACGATTAAAGCAAGGAAATTTTATTGAAAAACTATTTATGTGTTTGTCAGGTTCAAGCCTGTTTCTTGGAGTCCTCCTCTTCAGCCACTTCTGCGGCTTTCAGCGCTTGCCTTTCGATTTTCGTCTTTTTCCTGTCATAAATCATTATTATTATGGACGTAGCTATTCCGAGTATGAACACGCATGCAAAGAAAACCCCAAGATAATTAAGCTTCATAGACAGGAACATGATGTATTCGTTGGCTATAGAATGGAAGGTGGTTGGAAGCACAAGATAGTACAGCAAAAAGAACACTGGCAGTATGATCAGCATGGGCTTTATCGATGTTTTCATGTTTTCGCTCATCAGAGGCATGAGCTCGCTTTGTTTCTTAGCTATCTCTTCCTTCGGAGCGTTTGACTTGACCAATTGGTTAAGTTCCTTTGATAACACGTTCATGCGCTGTTGGAGCTCCCTCATTTTCTTTGGATTTCCTACCTTGCGCTGGGCCAGGGTGGAAAACGCAACATAAGCTATGCCTATGGCTATGATTATTATTACTGTACCCATTGGCATCAATGTATTAAGAGCTACTACGGTCATTATATTCGCTGTTTTCTGTTATATCTTTTATAAAGCTCTTGAAGTCTGCTTTTGCATCTTCAAGCCTGCCCTCCTTGTTATGGAGTATGTATACAGGTATATCATATGTTGATCCATAAAGCGTCACTACAGAGAGATTGAGGTGGCGTTGAAGGTTCAATACTTCTTCGTCATCGTTCTCTCTTTTTCTTACTGTGTCGGCCAAGCGGCGCTTTATGAGCTCATCGGGACTGGCGTCGACATATATTATGCCGCTTATGCTTCCCATATACTGCAAATCATTTATTGGCAGTCCAAATATAAATTTATTTCCTTTTTCAACTGTAGCATGGGTGTCCACTATAATAGTACCCTTCATTTTCGCTATCCTTCTGAATGCTAACTTCCTCAATTCCCTTATTTTTTCGGTGTGTAGATACCTGAGCTTGTCTCTTGGTATGTTTTGGGATTTTACCTCTTCAGCCATGAGCGT
>JAVYSI010000080.1:0-2944 GCA_038729265.1 Methanothrix sp.
CTCTCGACTGAGAATGTAGGAAGGCCAAAATATGAACTCGATGGGCTTTTCGGGGCATATAAAAGACTTCTGGAAGATGAACAGACTCTGAAAAGGCTCAAGGACAAGGAAGCAAGGCTTATCCTTGTAGGCAATAAGGACCTTATTCCTTCAGACTTGCTCAAAGCTTTTACAAGGCTCGAAAAAAGCACGATGAAGTTTAAGAAGAGGAAAATATTTGCGCTTTTCGGATATGGAGGCAAAGAGGACATAATGCATGTCGCTGATGGAATCGCAAGCGATGTAATAAAAGGCAAATTCCCGAAGAAAATAGATGAAAAATCGTTCAAGAAATATCTGCTTTCAAAAGATGTACCTGAAATAGACCTTGTAATAAGAACTTCTGGAGAGCTTAGGCTTTCCGGATTTATGCCGTGGCAAACAACTTATTCGGAGCTCTATTTTACGAAGAAGTACTGGCCTGCGTTCACCCGTAAAGATTTTGAAAAAGTAATATCAAGTTACATGAAAAGAGAAAGGAGGTTTGGCGTTTAAAATCAAGCTTTATATTGTGCTAGTTCTGCATACCTGGATTCGTATGGCACTGCGTCATATCCTATCTTTGATAGGTTCTTTGCAAATATTCCCCTGTTGCTTCCGTAAGTGTAAATCTTCTTCGGTGATACCGCATCTATATACTCGATGCTTTGCTTGAAGTCGGCGTGGTCGCTGAGGCAGAACTGCGCATCTACATTGAATCTGAAGCTCTTCGCAAATCCGGTAGCTATTGAAGTATAAACCCGTTTCTTGTGGGCATAGCCGACCGCCTCTACAAGGTTTCCAAAATTCCTAGAATCCACTATTCCGACAAAGTTGCCATTCAATATGCTTTCGTAATCGCTTCCCTCATCGTATGCGGATGCGTAATCAAGGCCTATCCCATTATTGACATAAATCTTGTTTATCGCGCTTATCTTCTTGTTCACTACCGGAGTTATGCCCGCATCGTTGAGTATTTTTATGAGCTCCTGGGCTTTGCCCATAGCATAAGCCTTGAAGAGCACAATGCCGCTCTTCAGCGCCCTGGCGACCCATCTGGACAAAGCGGTTTCAACTTCTTCCCTTGCGTCGAACCTTATCCTTGGGTCAGGATATGTCGAGTCTATTATGAGGCAGTCGGCGTTTCTAATATTTATCGGAGCCGCGGTGACGCTTTCCATCATCTGGAAATCGCCGCTGTAAATTAAGCTGTTGCCTTCGGCATAGTTTTCTATATACAATTGTTTGGAACCGAGCATATGGCCGGAATCGTAAAGCCTGATCCCCTCAGGCCTGGAACCTAGGAGTTTAGGCGTGAGACCGTAAGCAGCGCTTATCAGCTCAGCTGTTTGTGTGCTGCAAAGCATCGATTCGGAACTTTTGACCGCAGCTATATGGTCGCTGTGCGCATGCGATACAAAATCGATGTCAGAACCCTTTAACTTTGCGTCAAGCGATATTATGCTTGCCTTTTCTTCATGCATCTGGTCGCCATGTTTATATCTCAAACAAGCTTTAAATACTTTAAAAATAAAATGAGAAAGTATGCAATTTCAAATCCTTGTAATCATGCTAAGTGGTTAAAATGGTAGAAAACGTAATAATAATAGGTTCAGGTCCGGCAGGGCTCAGTGCAGCCTTATACACTGCAAGAGAGGATTTCAAGCCCCTCGTAATAACAGGTGTGGAAGCAGGGGGCCAGCTTCTGCTCACGACAGTAGTGGAAAATTTTCCGGCTTTTCCTGATGGCGTCTACGGTTCAGAGCTCATAGACCTGATGCGAAAGCAGGCTGAGAAGTTCGGAGCTAGGTTCATTGGGGAAAATGTCGAAAGCGTAGATTTTTCGCAAAGGCCGTTCAAGGTCAAAACTCCATCGCAGGAATACTTGGCTAACAGCGTAATAGTGGCTACAGGCGCATCAGCCAAATGGCTTGGCATACCATCAGAAAAGCAGTTCATAGGCAAGGGCGTAAGCAGCTGTGCGACATGTGACGCCCCGTTCTTCAAGAAGAAGGATGTTGCTATAGTAGGGGGAGGAGACACCGCAATGGAAGATTCTCTGTTCCTTACGAAATTTGTTAACAGCGTCACGATAATACACAGGAGGGACTCGTTCAGAGCCAGCAAAATAATGCAGGAGAGGGTGATGAACAATCCGAAGATAAAGATAATATGGAACAGCGTAGTTGAAGAAATTCTCGGTGATACAAAGGTAACCGGAGTAAAAATAAAAGACGTTAACACAAACGAGGAAAAGCAGCTAAACTTTGACGGCGTTTTCGTAGCAATAGGGTACAAGCCAAACACCGACTTCTTGAAGGGAAAGCTCGATCTTGACCAGGGCGGATATATAATTACCGAAGATGAGGTAAAAACAAAGATACCGGGAGTATACGTGGCAGGGGATGTCGCAGACCACGTATACAGGCAGGCGATAACCGCTGCGGCAAGCGGGACAAAGGCTGCTCTGGAGGTAAGGGCATTCATACAGAATCTGGAATACGGCTCAAAATAGCCTTTTTTGGCCCTTTGTTTTTATGAGCCTAGAAACCCTGACTCCTATCTTTCTTGCGGCACCGGCCTTCATGAGCGCTTCGAGCATTGGAATAGACCGCTTTTTTATTTCCTCCTTCGAGTCGCTGTAATTATGCAGCGAATAGCTCTTTGCGCTTATCGAAAAATCTGTATATCTCACCTTTGCGCCCACGTTCTTGAAAAGCACGCCATTTTTCTTGACCTCTTTCATTACCTCCTCTATCAAGCCTTCGAGAACCGGCATGACTTCATCTATGCTGTTGGCTGGGCTCTTGAGCGTGACCTCCCTTCCTATTGAAAGTATCTCCGAGCTCTCCACAATCTTGGATTCATCGATGCCGTTTGCAAGCATGTAAAGCTCTTTTCCCGCGGAACCCAGCGCGTCTATAAG
>JAVYSI010000081.1:0-2901 GCA_038729265.1 Methanothrix sp.
ATGCTTCATCCCTTCGCCTTGTCCTTGCCTCTATTGTCTTCATCTTGAGCTTTGATGGTATGCCATCGAACACGTATATAGGGGTTATGCCGTTCTGTATAAGTTCTATGCTCCTGTAGAAAAGCCCCGAGAGATGACTGGTTACCCTGCCCTTCGAATCCTTGAGCGGGGTGCCGTCAGGCTGCCTTATTATTGAAAGGAATTGGTAAAGGACGTTGTATGCATCTATAGCCACGGTCTTGCCGTTGAGCTCTTTGAGCGATATCTTTTCTTTTATTATGAGTTTGCTAAGGTCTACCGCCATCTCAAGCACTATTTAGATGTATAGTCACCTAATGTGACGTTGCCGTGTTGCCCTATAGAATGCGTTTTTGTCTCGGGCTTGTCTGCTGCAGAGATTAGGCTTATGCCGAGGGTCTTTTCCAGCTTCTTCACAAGCGGCATTGGAGGTTCTGTTTTCTCTTCTTCGACCCTTGCCAGGAAAGTCTCCTTCTCGTTTATCATCTCCGCCAATACTTTTATTGGTATCTTGAGCCTTTCTCTTGCATTGCGTATTGCTGCTCCGTAGCCGTCTATCAAAGCCGGACCATTTTCATCCGTCTCTACCTTTTCCCTCTTTGTATAGCTGCCGTTGCTGTTTGGCTTGCGCTCGTTAGGTTCCGATATTATCTTCTTGCCCTTTGCACAGCTTGCACATACCCTGAATTCTACTCCCTCTATTGATACAACGTATACAACACTCGTTTGTCTGCCGCAGAGCTCGCATTCTTCCATCGAATCACACCCAGTATATTGATTCCGGCAAGTTATATATTTCTATATAAAGATTCATTGCAAAAAGTTTCGGCAACGCAGAAACGGAATCATAGGGTTTTGGGCTTGCCCTGCTTGACGACAGGGCTTTGGCCTAGTTCACGCACCTGTTCCTTTTCCCTAATTGAGCGCATGTATTCCTCAAGTTCGTCCTTCCTTACGCGTGTCACCATGTTTCCCTCGATTACTGCAACATAGTCGCCATCTACCGGCTTCGATAGTTCTTCGAGGAGTTTTTCCCTGTTGAAATGCTTATAATACCAAAATTTTATTCCCAAATCCCCCACCCATGTATGTTTTATGTTATAAGGCAAAGTTTAGAAATGTTTAGAACTTTATTAAGCTTGGCATTTTTATTCTGGAATGCGTTTGCCATAGGCAGTTGGCATAAACGCTAAATAGCTTTATCGTCAAAAATTGCATTGAGGCGCTTTGGTGGTTAAGGGCAGTAGAGCAAATAAAGAAATAGGCAGATCGCATTTTCTGATATATAAGAAAGTTGCAGCTATAGCCATAGCGCTGGTCGTCTTCGCATTCATATATTTCGATTATTATGCATATTACTTGGGGTTGGCTTTGCAGGTAGTCCTTCCGATAGCAGTGCTTATCGTTTCCGGCCTAGCGATCAAGAAGCTGCTCTCATTGAAGGGTGGCTATGGCATGGTAATGCTGAGCGGAGAGCATGGGATAAAAGAGATAGATTATCTTGCAAAAAGATACTCGCATTTCTGGGAGCTTCTATCGATGTGGGGCATGGTCCTTGGATTCGGGCTCCTCTCATACCCTTTGATACGCGGAAGGGCATCAAAAAAGGTATATGTTATAGGGATCATAAGCAACATGCTTATAATGGCATTTGTGCTTCCATTCACATCGTACGCACTGCTTTTCATAAACATATCGCGCTTCAACCTTATATCGAGTGCAGAGTTTTCTACAACCCTCCCTACTTTTCAGTCACTTGCGTATAGCTTCGCTTACCCTGGAGCATATTACATAGATTACATAATAAAGGGCATAGTGCTTGTTGCGGGTTTCTCTGGATACATAATAGCCCTGCTGGTTGCCAATGCTGGAACCATAGTTGAAGCGGTGATAAAATCCATATCGATAAGCTCAATAGCGCCGCTCCACAGCTCAACTCCAGGAGTAGCTCCAGTAATACCTGGGATAGACCTGCCACTTTTCAGCGGTATATTGTCGCTAGCCATAATACTCATAATACACGAATTTTCGCATGGAATACTTGCCAGATCTTTTAAGGTGAAGCTCAAGTCAGTTGGGGTTTTGCTATTCGGCGTCATACCAGTAGGTGCATTCGTAGAGCCCGATGAGGCAGAGGTGCTAAAGCTCGACAAGAAAAAGCAGAACAAAATATTTTCTGCTGGCGTATCATCAAATTTTCTGGCAATGATAATATTCCTGATACCGATGCTTTTGATGCTCCCTTTCGTGCTGACAAACATTTATGGCCATGGTATATTTGTTTATTCCACGACCCCGGGATACCCGGCATATAACGTCATACAGCCAGGCACCGAGATCCTGGCATGGGATGGGCAAGCAGTAAGCAACCTTACACAGCTCGGTACTGTGGCCCTGCAGGACAAGGTCGGATCCCTTGTAAGCGTTGCCACGAACACTGGCAACTATACCTTCGTAGCAAAATCATATAACGGTACTTCTAGGGGTGTTATAGGAGTAAACCTTTATGAAAAGTATTTCCCGATAACAAACACGCCGCTCAAGGGAATAGCGTATTTCTTCTACTCGCTTTTCGGGATATCGTTCATGCTAAACTTTCTCATAGCTGTAGTAAATCTGCTTCCTGTGCCTGGGTTCGACGGATGGAGGATATATGACAATAGCTTGAAAAAGATATATATCAACGTGCTTACAGCGGTCGTTATCGTAGCGCTGCTCCTGAACATACTGCCTTGGATATAGTTATACCAGCTTGCGCAGCTCTTTTATCGTGCCAAAATCTATCGTAGACCCGTACCCGACGGCTATCGCATGCATTCTGTCGAGATCCAACTTGGAAAATACCGGCGCAAGCAACTCGGACTTGGGCACCATGTTTATTTC
>JAVYSI010000082.1:0-2886 GCA_038729265.1 Methanothrix sp.
CCGCACTCGTGCATATCCGCCAAACGGAGTAATGCCTTCAGTAGATTTCTGGAATATAAATAGCATACCTTATATACACATACAGAATAATACGATAGCCTATGCGTCTTCTAATGACATAATAATCGCAAAATCCCTATCTTCAAATGCCAGCATAGAACTTCTAAGGAACGGAACCGTAATAGCATCTGGGATTGGAAGCGTGTCGTATATATTGAATTCCAATCTTACTTCTACATGGGCTGCTGGCAAATATAACATAACCGCATCCGAACCTGGCTCTGGAATCCAAAACAATTCCGAAAACATCACAATAACCAAGGCGATGCCGCTTATTAAAATGAATGTAAGCAATACGATTACGTCAAGCATGGCCAGCATAGCCAATTACAGCATAACATATTCTATAAATTCCATAAACGACCAGCTTGAGGCTTATTTGTCTGTCAACGGTGCAAATGTTTCTTCTACAAATTCCATAACCACATACACCATGGACGTGTCGAATACTACTACTTTCTATGCATTCACCAATGGCAACGCCAACTATACTCCACTTGCACTGAACAAGTCCACCGTATATATAACCAGATATCCATACTACGTGCCTATAACAATATACAACAACCAGTCGAGCAATACTCCTGCACCATTCCAGCAGCTTATAACTTTAAATATGTCAAAATATTCAGATTACATAAACGGGAACCTGAGCAACGTATTCTTCTTCTATAGTAATAAAACCATAATACCTTCATGGAGGGAGAGCGGGCTCGTTGGCTCTACATTTAATGGTGCTCCGGCCTACCTAGTGCAGGAAAAGGGATATGCATGGATGAATAACGCTGCACAGCACTTTACCATGTCTATATGGGTGAATCCTTCATCTCCAAACGGGGTAATACTCGACGAACTGAACCAGAGCGAAGGCTGGCACGATGCATGGCTGGATTTGGTGAACGGCAATGTATACATGAAGATTTGGGATATGGCTTGCGTTAACCTTGGACCCATACCGGAAAACCAGTGGAGCAACATAGCCATTGAATACAACGGCTCGACATACTCGGGCTACATAAACGGCAACTTCGCTGGTTCAGGAACAGGAACACGTTCAGTCCCTGGCGGATCATATACATTGTTTTACGCCCTAGGCAAGAATGATACTACAAACTGCGGTTCTGGCTCTGCGTTTGACGGATTGATGCTTAACTACCAGATATACAATACAACCCTGCAGCCCAACAGCATAGCCGCAATATATTCGAATGGGATGTATGGTGTTCCGCCTTTGAACCAGTCAGAGGGCCTTAACGGATGGTGGCCGCTAAAGTACAATTCTAGCGCGGCAGAGGGAAATGACAGCCTCATATACAGCAACGTCAACTTTACTAGTACGCATTCTAATTACTGGCTGAAACTCAACAACGGCATACCTGCAGATAGCAACCTTACGATATACATGGGCATCGCAAACAGGAGCTATATGCTATTCAATAAATTAACAATCGGCGAAGCTCCCCAGCTTAGCCCTACTTATGCAGAATACGACAACGGTGCAAACGTGTTCAGCTATTATGAAAACTTTGCAGGTACAGCAGTGCCACAGGGCTGGACTACAAGCGGAACTATATCAATAAATAACGGCTTAACCATATCTGGCGGCAGCAGCGCTAGCCAAATCGAATCATCTGCAACATACGGGACCTCTGTTTTAGACTGGTATGGTTATGCAACAGAACCTACCGACAGTGGTTATTGGACAAATCTAGGTTGGTATAGCGGCACTTCAAATGGCCAAGGCAATAGCTGGTTCGCTTATGCTGGCCAAAGTGATTATGGATATGGATATGTTTCCAGCAACGGAGGCCAAACAATTACATATACATCCACGGCAACTGGCACAGTTCCAAATCACGTTTTTAGCATAGCAAATAACGGTGCAACAGCATACTACTCTTTGGATTACAGCCAGCAGAGCACGACATATTCAATGCAAACATCACATAATAATATAGCTTTTAGGAACGGCGCCGGAAGCTCAGGAGGCGGTTCTACCGTTTTCGTACAATGGGTGCGCACCCGTGCATATCCGCCAAACGGCGTAATGCCTAGTTACAATATCGGGTTGACCTATGCTCCAAGCGCTCCAGAGCTTATAATAAACAAATCCACTGTGCAGTACGGTAAAGCTGACGCTATAACTGCATCATCGCAAATAAGCGGAGAAGAAGTGGAGTTATCTATAAATGGCAATGTGGTGGCGGGTCCAACTTCAAACACCATAAAATATTCATTCCCTGTAAAAGTACCGGGCGTATATACAGTAAATGCAACCAACATAAACAATTCCAAGACAACATCACTGCAGATTACTGTTGTAAAAGCCACTCCGCAGATTAAAGGACCGCAGCAGGGATTCTATATAAATAGTTACAATTCAACATATTCAATTTCCACTACCTCAAACCAGCTTATGGGATACCTCTACATAAACGGCGTAAAAGTCTCTTCTACTAATTCATCAAATTCAATAAAGCTTACAGCCAAGGGTTCATACACGATCGTATTCAACACTACTGGAAACGGGAATTATACAAATGCTACTACCGGTGCCATAACTGTAAATATAATAAACCAAAGCGTACCTTACAAAATACCAAATTCCATCTATTATTATTCAATTGTGCACATTCATAACAGCCAATCTGTTCCGACAATAAAACAGCCGCAGGAATACCTGCAAATAAATGAAAGCACATTCGCCAACTATATAACTTACAACTACAGCAATGCCAACTTCGAGTTCTTCTCGCAGAACGGCACAATCATACCATCTTGGATAATCGACAACGTTTCCGGATATATAGGTGTATGGCTTAAGCT
>JAVYSI010000083.1:0-2862 GCA_038729265.1 Methanothrix sp.
TTGTTATAGAACGAAAAGACGAAACCTATTCCGTTTTCCTCGAAATCCTTCTCTGCGATAGCCCCGGATTTCTTCTTTGCAAGCCACTTTACAGCTTCGTCTGCGGTTTCCTTGTTTTTAGATACAGAACCATTCATACCCCTCAAATCCCATAGGTTTATGTCAAGCTCTGGAAACGCTTCCCTAAGGGCGTTAAAAACTGCCGGAAAACTGCTACGCCTTATGGAATACACTTTCAGCAGGTCTATAAGCCCCATTTTGAAAAAATCATCATTCTTTAGGTCTAGAGGAGATATCTGGAGCGTCTCGACCAGCTTGCGCACTGATTTTACCCTGTCGTCTTTATTGTTCCAGCGGGTGTTGGCCTTTAGCCTGCCGTCCACATCTCTGACAACATACCTTTCGGATTCCATCCACGAAAGGAAATCCCTCTTTGCTGATTTTGGTAATTCACTTCTTGATAACGATGCAATCTCTTTATATTCGTCTTTGCCTGTGATAGCTGCCTCCTTTTTTATTTCCATGAGAACCAATGGCTTATTCATGCCGGAAATATTTATTCTTTGGGTTGGAGCAATTCGCGCGCTAACGTTGCTGCACATAAGGTTTAAATATTGTTGCTCTGGTTTAAACATAACACAATATGCTTTAGCAAATAGGCAGCAAATGGAACTGGTGTGAAAAAAATGCAATTCGCAGTGCTGTGGAGAAATTTCGTCTCATCCTTTATAGGCAGCGACTGCATTGCAAATAATTCAATGATTAAGTACACACCATTGAACCATTTGGCTGCATAAACCCCCTTTAAAAAATTTCTGAGGTGTTTATGTGGGCCAAATGGTATTTAGTTTAGAGAAGGGTTTATTGAAGCTTACAGAGCGGGAGCAACTTGTAATCCTTGAAATAGGCAGCGATACTATAGACAGTGCAAGCAGTTTTGTAGGATATATAAGCGATACGTACGGCATATCGAAAAGCTCAGTGTGGTACCTTCTCAACAGGTTGAAAGAAAAAGAACTGCTGGATTTCGCGAGCAGGGACGAACTTGGGAAACCGCTGAGGTTGACCCAGCTCGGCAGGAGCGCACTCGGAAGCATAAACGCAAATGGCAAGGACCTTATGGCCAGATACGAGAGCGTGTCCCTAGCTTACAATGCTAAGAACGAGAGCTTTGGAGCTTATAGGTTTTAAGCCTTGGGTGGAAACGGGAGGCCCGGCGGATTTAAACCCGCCGGGCTAATGTTTGTGGAATTCTCGCTTGGCTCCTTTTTTAGAAGTTCCATCTGGTTGTTTTGTATTATGTATAAATTCCTGCAGCTACGAGGCTTTTGAAAAAGATCATTTATGCATAATCGACTTTGCTGCAATTTTCCCTTTCTGCGTTCTTACGCCTTCTTTGTTTAGAAGCTCTTCCTTCCTTTTGCCTGATTTTCCTGAATACATGCCGAGCTCGCCACTGCTCTTTATTACCCTGTGGCAAGGTATGGTTATAGGAAATGGGTTGTTTTTAAGAACCGTGCCTACTGCCCTGTAAGCTTTAGGGCTGCCTGCCGCCTTTGCTATATCCTTGTATGTGCGCACCTGCCCTTTTGGTATCTTAGACGTTTCTTCCAATACCTTTATCTGGAAACTCGTGAAACCCATCTGCCCCAGCTTTGCAGCAAGCGTCTTTTCCATAAGAATCTGCGATTAAATCGCGTGTAAGATTAATATAGTTATATTCACGATTTTATGCGATGATTGAATGGCTAATGAGGGTTTGAAGGTCTGGCTTGACGGAAAGATTATTGATTACGGTGCCGCAAAGGTTCCAATACTGACGCATTCGCTGCAATACGGAAGCGGAATCTTTGAGGGAATAAGGGCTTATAAAAACAGCAATGGCACTGCGGTTTTCAGGTTAAGGGATCACGTTAAGCGTTTCTTTGAAACAGCCAAGATATATTCTATGAGCCTAGGCTTTTCGGAAGACGAGATAGAAAATGCCATACTTGAAGTAATAAAAATTAACGGCCTAGATTCATGCTATATACGCCCGTTTGCATTTTACAGGGAAGACGGGATAGGCATGACTACTTCAGGTAAACACGTGAGTGTTTTCATAGCCGCTGTACCGTTCGGCGCGTATTTTGGAAGCGGAGTAGACAAAGGAATAAAGTGCAAGGTTTCATCTTGGCGCAGGATAAACTCAGACATATTGCCCGTAAGGGCCAAGGCGAGCGGAAATTATATAAATTCTATAATAGCGGAGAACGAAGCGCACGCTTCAGGATATGATGAAGCGATATTGCTTTCACGCAACGGTTACATAGCTGAGGGGCCAGGGGAAAACATATTTCTCGTAAAGAACGGCAAGTTGCTTGCTCCTGGTGAGGAATCGGATATACTTTTCGGGATTACCCGCGACAGCATAATAAAAGTGGCAAAGAATGATGGGATAGATGTCATAGAAGCTAACATACATAGGGAGGAGCTTTACACTGCAGACGAGGTTTTCTTTGCAGGGACTGCAGCAGAGATTACACCAATAACAAATATAGACGGAATCAAAATCGGGAACGGTGAAATAGGCAAAATCACTTCGAGGCTCGCAGCTGAATACAGGGACATAGTGAGCGGAAAGAACGCCAAATACAAGGATTGGCTTACCCAAGTGTGAATGCATTATAGCAATTTCAGCTGTTTGGTAAAGATGTCTATCTCTTCGCTTTTCCATGGGCCTATTCCCAATGCGGTCTTGCTTCCAGGCGGTATTTCCGTAAGCCCAGCATCGGTAACTAGAGCACAGGGAACCTTCTTGAACTTGAACGCATTATAAAGCTTTATTAGGGACTCCTCGTCGCTCACCTTGAGCACTATCTT
>JAVYSI010000084.1:0-2856 GCA_038729265.1 Methanothrix sp.
CTGGCTGCCGACTGTCCGCCTTTGTGCACCTTCTGATGGGCGAAGGACCTGAGCTTCTTGTCAACTATGAACTGGGAACCAGCCAGTACGCCCACTGTCGCCTCGCTGCCGTCCATTATGACTATGCCATACTTGTCGGTGGTCTCCATCATGCGCTCTATGGGTTCCAAAAGGAAAGTGGAATCGCATCGGTATATGTTCACCTTTATCGGCTCCGGCGGTTCCATGGAAAACAGCTCTATGTCCGGCTTCGACTGCTCGTTGCTTATGTTTCCGCAGAACACAGCCAATCCCTTCTCCGGAGCTACCTTGTACATCTTTAGGTATTGCATCATCTTCTCTAGAGCGCCCTGGACGTTTAGCCTTGTCGTCTTTGACTTTATATTAGAGGCCTGGCCATGCTCGTCCCTGAGCCTCGCTACCTCGTCGCTTATCGGGAAGCCAGGTGGCACGTAAATGCTTATAAGCTCGGTCCCTGAGCCCTTCACCGAAGCGAGCCTCTTCAGCTCCTTCTTTATGTGGTATTCCTCTTTCATCAAAAGCACTGCTGCGTTGCAAATCCTCAAACTATGTCATTATGCCATTAGATTGCCGAATGGCATGGATGCGCTATCTTTTCTCATGTAAGCAATAAAATACTACCTCTTGCTGCCTATCACGTCCTTATGCATGTATGGGACTAGTACTTTCGGAACGGTTATCGTACCGTCGCCATTGTAGTAGTTTTCCGCTATCGCAACTATCATCCTAGAAATGGCTATGGCTGTGCTGTTTAGCGTATGCACATACTTCCGCTCGCCATTTTCGTCGTATTTTATGTCGAGCCTTAGGCTCTGCCAGTCGGTGCAGTTAGAGCACGATACTATCTCCCTGTATTTTCCCTGCCCAGGAAGGTAAGCCTCTATGTCATTCTTTTTTGCAGCTACCACACCTATGTCTCCGGTGCATATGTCTATCACGTGGTATGGTATCCCAAGCTTCTGGACGAGATACTCAGAATTCCCGAGCAGCTCGTCGTAATGCTTCCAAGAATCCTCGGGTTTGGAGAATATGAACTGCTCAAGCTTGTAGAACTGGTGCACCCTGAATATGCCCTTCGTATCTTTGCCATGCGAACCAGCTTCTCTTCTGAATGCCGGGCTTATTCCGACGTACTTGAGTGGCAGCTCCTTGGCGCTGAAGACCTCTCCAGCATGCATAGCTGCCATTGGGTGCTCGGCAGTAGATATCATATAAAGGTCTTCTTCCATCCTTTCGTAATCGCCTATGTCATTGACATCAGCAGGGTCCGTGACCTTGTAAAGCTGTTCCTCGAAATCACCCAAAGCCGTGGCTCCCTTGTAATACTCCCTTTTCATCATCAACGGCGGAGCTATAGGCGTGTAGCCCTTCTTAACTAGCTCGTCGAGCCCGAAGCTTATCAGCGCCTGCTCAAGCAGCGCTATGTCGCCTTTGAGGAAGTAGAACCTAGCCCCGGAGATCTTGGCCGCGCGCTCTATGTCTATCAATCCCATGCTTCCCAAGATTTCTTCGTGGCCCTTGTCTATCCTTTTCGTCGCGTCGCCCCATCTTCTTATCTCCACGTTGTTTTCGTCGCTTGCCCCATACGGCACGCTCTCGTGCAGGACGTTTGGCATGTTCAAAAGGAGGCTCTCGATTTTTTTCTGCGCTGCATCTATGCTTTTATCCAGTTCCTGCATCCGGTCCTTCATGTCTGCAACCTCATTTATTTGCGCTTTTGCTTCCTTGCCCTCCTTTTTTAGCTTGGCGACCTCCATGCTGAGCCTGTTCCTTTTCGTCTGCATCTCTTGTAGCTCTGTCTTGGCAGCCCTCCACTGTTCGTCAAGCTTGAGCAGCTCGTCTATCGGATACTCGCTGCGCCTTTTCTGCAGCGAAGCGCGTATTTCCTGTATGTGGTCCCTAACATATTTCGTCGTTATCATAAAATCATCGTCAAGCTTGTCTAGCGTACCTATAAGCACTGGCTTTATTTGCATTGAAAAATCTAAAAATAAGATTGCGGCGGCTGAGAACTAATGCAATCAAATCGCTACAAATTTTGGTGATTGGTACACATCACTCACATAAGGATGTTGGCGTGCAACATATAAAGCCTTTGCGTACAGGAAAGCGCTGCGCATGCGTTAGCTAATTATATTTTGTGTATGTTAATGTTATGCGCTTCAGTGCAGGGATAGCAAAGCCTGGTCAAATGCGACAGGTTCAGGGCCTGTTCCCTTAGCGGGTTCGAGAGTTCAAATCTCTCTCCCTGCATTAATCGGTGTCAGTTATGGTCGAATATTCTGATTTCAGCAAGATAGACATCCGCGTGGGCATAATAAAAAAAGTCGACGAATTTCCCGAAGCTAAGAAGCCAGCCTACAAGCTAACCATAGACTTCGGCAGCGACATAGGACTGAAAAATTCATCGGCTCAAATAACTAACTATAAAAAGGAGGAATTGGAAGGCCGTAAAGTGGTGGCGGTAGTGAATTTCAACCCCAAGCAAGTGGCAAATTTCATTTCGGAAGTTCTTGTCCTAGGCGTGCTTACTGACCAAGGTGTGAAGCTGCTCGAAGTAGACAAGGCTGCTCGCATTGGTGATAAAATCGGTTAAGCTGGTGGATGCGTGAACACGCTTTCAAGAACCGTAACGTTGCGCCAGGCCCTTATGATAAATCTGGGTGCAATAATAGGGGCCGGAATATTCGTAATAATAGGCGTCGCGATAGGGCGTGCCGGGCCTTCCATAATAATATCGATAATATTGTCTGCCATAATAGCCATGCTCACCGGGCTAAGCTTCGCCGAGATTGCAAGGCATGTTGCAAAAGAGGGCGGCGTATATGAATATGC
>JAVYSI010000085.1:0-2803 GCA_038729265.1 Methanothrix sp.
GCAATGGCCATTATAAGATATTGGACGGAGAGTATCTGCACGAAGTAAAGTATGAAAACAATAATCGCTGGCAAAAGCATTTTGAAGTTTTTGAGCCTCTGTTTATTGACTGCCGCGGCGAAGGAGAATATTGCAAGCACGAGAAATACCAAGTATGCCAAGGAGTTTGCCGAGTATATTACAGAGCCTGCGGTTCCGTGGAAAAGGTAATAAAAAGGATACATGACCAAGACGAAAAGGATAGGGTAATCAAGATATCCGATTATGCCATTTTCCGTAGTCAGGGTAAAACCGTAAGTGGTCGAATTATGGCTAAGCACATCATTTATGTTTATCCCATACGGATTATGGCCTGTTTGCATGGCCATGAATGCATAATATGAAAGTACAGTTTCGTCATCGGCATTCACCCCTTTATAACCGAAGCCGTACATCTGATAGTAAAAGAAAAGGACTATGGCAACTATTAAAAGTACGGCTCCTATCTCAATGGAATATTTCTTCAAAGGTTTGATCCTAATGAAATAAAATCCAAATATAAAGATTGCGATAGTCGGAAATATTATGGTAAATGCAATTCCAATGTTTACGGCCTCGCCTACTATTGAATTTTCCAAAAGCGGAATTGGCGACATATAGATAATCGAAGCGCAGGCAATTAGTACGGTTACGGCCAGTGCAAAAAGGGAAAATTTGGCAAAATATGATTTTCCCCTTAACAGTGCAAACCCCATTGCAAATCCAAGGTAAGCTAACGAGTATATGTCAACAACTGCAGAAAGCGAATCGGAAAAATACGCATGTGAAGAGTAGAGCAGCAACACTAACATGTAGATCGCACTTCCTATTGCGAAGCATGCTTCTCCAACCAGCGATCCGTGTTTCAACCAATCTCCCTGGAATTACTATCAAATATTGGCGGGCAAAGATAATAAAAGCCGTTTTTGTAAACGGCGCAGTCGAAAGCCGTCGTGTTGTAAGGCACGGATATGTAAACGCTGTTGTAACCATTGTGCAGGGTTATAAGGTTGGTGTTCATATATCCAGAGACATTGCAGTTTGTTGTACAGCTGGAATTTGTTATCGTATGGTTTGGTATAAGGCTAAGCCCTTCTTCGTTCGTCGGAGAATTCCTTAGGTAATAGAAGCCAAGCAGGTATACGTTTTGATTTCCATTGTATGTGCTCTTTAGCTCTACGTGGTCATACTCGGTATTCCCTATCACGGAAATGTTCTGGCTGGTTGCATAAACGCCAAAACTCTGGGAATACGAATTGTGAAGATAAGCTATCGTAACCACCATTGCAATAGTAAAAATTATGGCAATGCCAATTATAGCCATTGCTTTGCTCACGCCAATCTTATCGAGCCATTCTCTCAGCAGGCTTCTTTCAGATATCCTTATGTCCATGGCGAAAGCGGAGGCAAGCACAGCCATCGGCATCATATAATATATAAGAAGCGAATGGTCAAGCGCAAGATAGCCAAGGAACATTCCAGTAAGTATTGTAAGCTTATTGCCGCTGTAAGCGGTTATGGCAAGCCCAAGGGCCAACATTATATAAAACAGCACGCTGAATCCTGAAATTGGTATGTTTGCGTGTGCCTGTATCACAGAAGAAACAGATGTCAAATAAAATGGCAACAGGTTACCATTTAACGGCCTGAATACCTGAGATATATAAGTCCCAGGCCCGATGAGAATGAAATACCCATTTATGAGCAGGAACACGGCAATTGACAACGCCGCTACGCTTCCCGCATGCTTAAGCCCCTTTGTCGTTGAAATATATGCCAGAGCCAGTATAACTGGGACCCACAGGAGCTCCTGCAGAGAAGCAGCTATGCCCAAAAGTATGAAGGCATATTTGCTGTCAATGTACTTTATGATGAGGATGAGCAGTATTATCGCTATAGAATATTGGAACGAAACGATCTGCAGCGAGTAAAGCAGGAACACGAAGATTATAGGAGCCATAATTTTCATGTTTCCAAGCGCATTCTTTCCGATTACGGCTCCGAACACGAAGAGTGACAATAGGAACATGGCGAGATATCCGGCAGCGTTTCCATAGTCCATTATTGTTGCATTCGTACCTTTGAATAGCGAGTAGAACGGCCATCCGGAAAGCATGTAAAGTGCCGGATAATCTAGCCTACCTACGACAGTATTGTTTGATAGCATTGTGAAGCCGTATCTCGCAATATTTCTGGTAAGTATGCTTGCAGAATCGAACAGGTAGGGGTTATGCCCTGCGAGCATCGAATGCAGGGCGTAATAAGCTATAACCATTTCATCGTCTGATCCTATTCCACTGTAGCCAAAAAGGTAAAGCTGGTATACAATGAACAGAATTATGGCAGCAACGAACAGAATTGATGCTATTGGTTTAGCGTGTTCGTATTTTCCGCTCCTGAAGATGTAAAACCCTAAGAGTATTATTACTATTGTCGGCAGCGCTATTGCATATATTACCATCAAAGGGTATATCCCAGCAAAAAGCATTATGCCGCTGTTGAAGCTTTCAAGGCTGAGCAATGCGGCTGCAAGCACAATCACGCCAGCAATCGCAAGAACAACGCCAAGCCTGGCAAACTTCTTATTAGAATAAAGGAAGGCGAACGAAATAGCATAAGCAATGTAAATGATCCCGAAAGCGTTTGACAAAGGAGTCAGAATCCCTGGTGCATAAAAAAATACAGAATGAACATACAGCACGAGCATGAACGATGCTGTTATTACTGCGAAGCATAATAAGTTTAGCTCCAACGCCATGCTGCTGTGCCTTTTCAATCAATCACT
>JAVYSI010000086.1:0-2773 GCA_038729265.1 Methanothrix sp.
GCAGTAGTTGCCTGAACTAAAACGCTCTGTAATTCTGTAAAATTCAATTAGTGTGTTGCTTTTCAACGCGCACGTTTTGAAACCTGATCCTTTTTATTTATCTCCTGCTTTTCTTCGTTAATTTCGTGCTGTTCTTTCTTTATTTCCTTCTTTTCAACTTTTATTTCTTCTTCCTCTATGTAAACAAAGTACATAGAAACTGCAATTGCCGCTATTGCGACCACAGACGAGATCAAAGCCAAGTTATTGCTTTCATACAATATTGACAAAATTGCTATTATTACCCCAGTAAGGCCTATTGTTGAAATGAGATATTCCTGGCGTTTATTCATCCATTCACCTTCTTCCGGAGCGTCTAACGCTACCAATCGCAGCTGTTGATGCTGAAGTCACGACAACTACAACCGCGGCAGTATTTCTAGTATTATTCTCCTCCTGAGTATTTTTATTATTATTCTTTGGTTTTTGAGCTATAGTAGTAGTTGGTACTGTCGTAGTTACCGTGGTGGTTGTAGTAGTAGTCGTAGTGGTTACAGTAGATTTTGGGCTTGGCGTATTCTGATGCTGTGGTATGGTGGTTGTTGTAGAGGTGGTATTTATCGTGGTTGTGGTAATTGAATGCCCACTAACAGGAAGTTTTTGTATTATCGATATGTTCATGCCAGCAGGGAAGTAAAAATCCAGATAGCACTCGGAATTTCCCTTGTAATATTCGTATAAGCTTACGTAAGAGCTGTAATTCCCATAATACTCTATCCCAGAAAGCGGACCTTTAGGGATATCGCACGTATATACACTCTGGACCTCGGCTATTGTTGGGAGGTAACTTCCGTTGTAATAAGTTTTTGCTCCGACATAATAGAAACCAGAGTAACCCCTTGGCACCCTGCCAGTTAGGTTAAGGGGCTTATAAACTTCTATGCTCACGTTCTGATATTGGAGCAAATGATACAACCTGTTGGATATTACGTTCCCCAATACTGCATTTTGAATTATCGAATTCGTATCTATAGAAGACAGGTTAAGCTGGCTACCATAATAGCATTGCGCAGGATAGAACGTTAGGGTGAGGTTGCCGGTTATGTATGAAGGCCCTATTCTCTGGCAGTTGAGGGTTATCCCATGCATGAATGAATTTTTGGAAGAGTTTATATCTGTTATGTTTATTATTTTTGCCTGCACGCTTTCGTTCACTATAACATTTCCGTTCAGGAATATTTCCGTGGATATTTCATACGGATGCTGCGGGGCAACCGCAAGTATGGACAGGTTCTGGCTTATGTAGTTGGTTGCATTCCCTATAAGCCCGTAGAGGTTCAATATCGTGTTGTGCTTTATGCTCCTGTTGTATCCGAAGCATAAGTAGTCTGAATCGCTTCCATTGGCATATGGCGCTGTGCAGTTCAGAAGCATGCCATTGGCCGAATCGTTGAAGGAGAATAGGTAGTAATCGGTGGTGTTTATTTTTGATAGGACTGTTATGTTCGCTGACGTAAGGCCATATCCTGAAAAATTGGTTATGATATTGGAGTAATAGCTGCCCGCGACTATGTTTGCAGGAAAGTAAGCAGACGATATGCCTAATAAAAGGACTGATAATAGCGTCATAATAGTTATGGCGTGTTTTATCAATCTCATCATCCTCAAATTCCGTATATGCCGAAGTACAATAAAAAATATAAAAAAATCGCACTGGAAAATCCCAGTGCTTGATTAAATCATATTGCTTGCGTCGTTCAGTTGTTTACCAAAGCCCTGCTGCTCGCTACAGCTTTTATGGTGAAGTCCATCGAGCCATTGTAGGTGCTTGGCACCACGAACCCTATCACAGAGCTTGGCTGCACTCCGGACGCATAATACCTGAATGCGTTCGCCGGTATCGATGGCATTCCTACCTGTAATGTGTTAGCCGATCCAGAAAAATCTGATTGGTTCAGAAGGTAGTAGTATTCTGTACCTGCGGATGAGGATATTGAATTGTAGGCCTCTCCTCCTATCCAGTTGGTTACTGTTATTGTATTTGCGCTTGGGTTCAGATAACTGTTACCAATAATATTATATGTATAAAAGCCAGACTGTATAGATCCGTTGTGCAGCCCGTTTAGAACGTACAGGAAATTCCCGCTGCTTATGTTTGACTGCAAGCCCTGTGGTAGTTTAGTTATTGCATTTGTAGCAATCGAATTCGGGACGTTCATGCTGCTGCCTAAGAAATAAACGTTTATAGGTAGCATTACGTTCGACGTAGTGGGTTCGCTTATTATATCTATAAGAGTCGCGTTGACCTGCCTGTTGGCATAATTCGTGGTGTTGACCCCATAGATTATGGCGTTGCCACCAAAGACATTGATGGTGTCGGAAGCCGAATTTAGTGAGTTGGTTACCAAAGAATTAAAACTTCCAGAAACGTAGTTGCCAGTATAAAGGGAAATCCCTATAGGTGAAAGTACGCTAGTAGGCTGGACAACTTGTGCGACCACAGCGTTGTATACGACCAGAGTTGTTGCAGCTGTCGCGGACACGAATAGTATCGAAATCAGAGCCCATACTGGTATCGAAAGTTCGCCGAACCTCAATGCCTCCCTTTTCCAAATAGAACCTTTTTTAGTTTTGCCACTCATAGTTTTTCACCGATGCGTTGTATAAAAGCCAAATCCGCAAATCGCAAGGATTAGCAATAAATTCATTTCACATTAAATATACTAGATATATAAAGGTATACTATAATTGCGCTGTGCAGTATTTTTTGGGCTTGTTTAAATACCCCTCACAT
>JAVYSI010000087.1:0-2747 GCA_038729265.1 Methanothrix sp.
AGCAGCACATACGCAGAATACGACGACGGGGCAACAGTGTTCAACAACTACTGGAATTTCGCCGGAACATCCATGCCTAACGGATTTACCGAATATTCGAACGGGGGTACGACCAGCGTTGACAACGGCCTTAACATAGACCTTGCAAGCAGCGGGGATTATCTATCATTCGTTTACGGTACTGCAATAAACGCGAATGACACCATAGTAGAAACATACGATTCTGGGACCAGGGGCAATGGCCCAACAGACTTAGGCATATACACCGCGAACGGTGACAGCTCCGGCGGCTATGCAGGCGTTGCAAATACATGGGGCTGGGGATATGGCACCATATCAAGCGGCTATAACAACATAGGAAGGCCGTTTGACATTTCAAATGGAAGGGGCGTGGCAAGCATATACTGGATAGGTTCGGGCAACGAGGGCATAGGATGGAACTACGACTTCGTTTCAAGCACTAATACTAACGAGGCTTTCCAGCACAGCTCGTATATGGCAATAGGCATAGGCTACGCGGCTCCCGGCTCTGATATAAACTACTACTGGCTGCGCACAAGGTACTATCCCCCAAACGGCGTAATGCCTTCTGTGGACTTCGGGGCAGAGAGGTCTACCACTGGCGCTTATCTCAACATACAGCATAATCCGTCGCTTTACAGGACAAATGATACATTTACAGCGATAGCTTCCAATGCAACATACATAATAGAGATACTTAGGGATGGCACACTTCTATCAAGGGGTTCAGGCAGTACTTCCTATACAGAAGACAATTTTGGCATAGGTACCTATAACATAACCGCAGACAATCTCAACACGGGAAACACTACGACGCTGAAGCTTTCGGTGATACCAAACCCGCCGAGGCTTAACATATCAAGGCTTACTCTGCTATACGGGCAGGCCGATACAATAAAAGCATATTCGAACGTCACTGGGGATAAGATTGCAATAGAAATATCCAATTCTATAGTCTCTGAAGGGACTGGCAATGCAACCTATGCGGAAACAAATTTGAGCATAGGCAACCACACTGTTGTTGCAGAGGACCTTAACGCCAGCAACATAGCCCAGTCGGCTCCAAAGATTATAACTGTGCTTAAAAATCCGCCAAGATTGGAAATAGAATTTGCAAACTCACCATATGGCAAGGATGACAACATCACCGCAATATCAAATGTAACTGGCAACAGGGTGCAGATACTAGTCAACAACGCGATAGTAGCTAATGCCACTGGCACTGCGGCATATGATGCCAACTCGCTTACAGTTGGAACATACAACATAACCGCCAGGGACATAAGCCCCAACGACACTTCGCAGGTATCGAACACGCTCACGATAGAGCCGCCAAACATAGAGTTGTATTTTACAAATAACCCAAGCTTATATGGCAACAGGGACAAGATCACCGCAGAAGCCTCCATAAGCATAGACAACGTAACGCTTTCCATAAACGGGAATGTGGTATCACACGGAGTTGGCAGTGCAAACTTCACCGAATACAATTTCAGCGTGGGCAATTATATAGTTCAGGGCTGCGATACAACGGCAAAATTCTGCACATCCAACACCACTTTAAATATAGTGCCAAACCCGCCGCTGCTTACAATACAGCACAACCCCATGCTGTATGATGTCAACAACAACATCACAGCAAAGGCCAACAACACAGGTTCAAACATAAAGCTTCTCATCAACGGCACAATTGTGGAAAATGGCACTAACGAAGTATTTTACAACGCCAAATCGCTCGCATTAGGCACCTACAACGTAACCGCCGAAAGCCTTAGCGACAACGTGCTTGCCACAACAACATCGGTGCTTACTGTAGAAAGGAACCTGCCCATACTATCAATACAAAACCGCACTCCGCTCTATAGAAATACAAACCTGATTTCTGTGCTTGCAAACGTCACTGGGTATCCCATAGAGCTCCTCATAAACGGCACTGTAGTAGCCCATGGAATAGGCAACATAACATACAATGCCGATACTCTAAAGCCTGGCAACTACTCGGTCATGGCTGCTGACACAAACTCGTCAAATCCATCATCGGTTAACTCCACCATAAAGGTATCCGCGCCTAAGGTTTCTATAAAACCAGTAAAAGGCTCTCCAGAATATGGCCTGAACTTCACTTTGGAAGCCAACACCACGCAAAAACTCGATACGATTAACATGTCAATAAGCAATACGCTGATAGGCAGTTCTGTATCGCATTTCAATTATACCGAAAACAATCTGAGCATAGGATCATACAACATAACAGCATGTGATGTCAACGCCAGCGTTTGTGCTAAATATCTATTAACAATATCAAAGAACTATCCGTCTCTTAAGCTTAGCCAAAACCCATCGCCTTACGGCACTCCAGACTATGCCACAGTAAACACCTCGTTAAAAGGGAAAGAAGTGACTTTATCGATAAACGGCAACGTCGTGTCCCATTCCCTGAACGGCCTAGTATACAACCTTACAAACCTCACCACAGGCACTTACAATTTGGCTGCAGAAGTGATAGACAGCACTGACGAAAACGCAACTACTTCAATATCGCTTTCAGTAACCACGCCGCAGGCTTACATAAAGATAAGCAATGACCCGGAACTTTACAACCAGAGCGGCTATATAAACGCATCCGCTTCGCTCAAGACTGCACCTGTAGCGCTCTACATAAACGGCACAGAGGTCGCCAACTCTACAGGTAGTGTCTCATATAGCGAATCCAAACTGAAAATAGG
>JAVYSI010000088.1:0-2742 GCA_038729265.1 Methanothrix sp.
GTCTCATCGCTCACCCCGTAAAGCCTTGAGAAGAAAAGTATGTTGTCTCTAACGCTGAGGAAGTCGTAAAGGCCGTAGTTATCCGGCATAAAAGAGATCCTCTTCCTGATTTCAGCATCAGAATACGGATCTTTTCCTAGAACCCTGATTGAACCTCCATCGGGCCTGTAAAGCCCTGCCATGCATCTGAGCAATGTGCTCTTCCCAGCCCCGTTGGGTCCTAAGATCAGCATTATTCCCTTCCCTATACTAAGGTTTATGTCCCTGAGCGCGTACTCTTTCCCGAACCTCTTGCTTATGCCGTTTATGCTTATGGCGTATTTCAATTCAATCCCCTACAAGCTTGGACAAAGCATCAGCAGTCTCTTTGGATACGTCCACCACCTCAAAGCTTTTGTTTCTGGTGCTGTTAGATCCAAAAATGCTGTTTGCACCAGCGCTTTTTATCCTTTCGTAAGCGCCTCCAACGAGCAGCATATGTGCTGCAGCCACGCTTACGCTGGCTGCTCCTTTTGCTATGGCATCTCCTACTGCAAGGGCTGCTGTTCCTCCTGTACTTATCATATCATCAAGGACCAAGCCTTTGATGCCATCCATCCTTTCAAGGCCTTTTCCCATGCTAAGGCTGCCATCATCCCTGTTGCGCTTTTTTTCTATGTAATCCCATTCAAGCCCTAAATCATATGCTATCTTTTTTACGCGCTCTGAACTGCCATAATCCGGCGCTATGAGCTTCACGGCACCAGTCTTCATAACTGCTTCCCTGGCTATGCTTTCCAAAACCTCTATTGCAATCGATTTTCCCTTGAAATAAGAAAGCTCTTCGTTCTTATGCGGCTCTATTACCGCCAGCTTTGATACGCCTGCACCATACAAGGCTTTGAGAGCCACCCTGGCGCTTATAGGCTCTCCAGGGCCGAACGCGCGGTCCTGCCTAGCATAAGCCATGTATGTTATGAGCCCGTAGATATTATCAGCCCCGGAATTCATCGCCGAATCAGCTGCCATAAGCATTTCAAAGAGGCGCTTGTCCTGGTCCGAATCCATGCTTTGCACGAGCAGTATGTCCTCTCCTTTTACCTCCCTGTCAAGCCTTATGTAGGATTCACCATCTGGGAACACCTTTGAAAAAAACCTGCAGTAATCCGATCCTAGGCGCTCGGCGACTCCCCTTCCGATTCCATAATCTGCGGTAACCCCAGCAACGATCATTTTACCAAAGCTATTTTTCCTCCAAACAATTAATATCCATAATGTTATGCTTTGCTGGTACCGCCTAATTCGAAGGAAATCTATATTATAGAAGGGGTTAAATATTTTTTGCAACAAATCTAATTGCTACGACATTAAAGCCATATAATATAAGCTTGATGCCTTGCTAATCTTTGGTGATTTATTGTTCGAAATAAAGATAGACGACGCTAAGTATTGGAAGAATTGCATTGACTCAATAGTTAACCTTATAGATGAGGGAACGTTCTCGATATCCAAGGAGGGCATAACGCTTCGTGCAATGGATCCGAGCGGCATAAGCATGATATCATTCTTCATCCCAAACAAGGCGTTTTCCAAGTATGATGTGGAGAAGCAGTCGTCGATAGGGCTCAACATAGACAATCTCAGCAAGATACTCGCAAGCGCAAGACCTGGCGAGCAGCTGCTTATGAAGGATTCAAACAACAAGTTCGCCATAGAATTCATAGGCGAGAAGAGCAAAAGGCGCTACAGGCTCCCAATGATAGAAGTGAAAAAGGACGTTGAAAAAGAGCCAAAGGTTGAATTCGAGTCGAAGGTAGAAGTAAAAAGCGATTCCTTCAAGGACATATTGAGTGACGCAAATCTTCTTTCGACATACATAGGCTTCAAGGCAGACAAAGATTCTTTCGTGGTATCCGCAAAGGGCGACGCGGGAGAGCTCGAAGAGGAGCACATGAATGCAGCGGAGGTCATAAAGAAGATAGAATCGGAGAAGCCCGCATCGGCAACGTTCAACCTCGATTATCTGGGCAGGATAGTAAAGGCATGCCCTTCAAGCTCATACATAAACCTTTCGATAAAGACCGACGAGCCGATAAAGGTCGATTACAAGATAGGCGATGCGGAGGTCGCGTACTATCTCGCTCCTTATATGGAGAGCTAAAATCTCTAGATAGTTTAGCCTTCGTGGAGCAGGTGTGGCAATGCGCTTTATGTGTTGGCATGTGGATTACGTAAAGGCAGAGCCGAAGGGTGCAGGAAGGTCGGGTGTAATAGAACAGGGTTCTCCTGTAGAAGCTGGAGAATCGCTTCTCATATTCGCCAACTTTGAGAAGAAGGACGAATTGTCAAAACAGGACACTGTCGACGCTGCTGCTTTTGAAATACAAAAGATTGCGGGGCAGCTGAAGGTCGGTACCATAGTGCTCAATCCCTTCGCCCACCTTTTTGGCGACAATGCATCCCCGCAGGAATCTGCCATAATGCTCTCGATGCTAGAAAAGGCGCTAAAAGACCACAATTTCACCGTGAAGAAGATGTCGTTCGGCATTTTCTACGAACTCGAGCTGAGGGCCAAGGGCCACCCGCTCTCAAGGATCTCCCGCTCCTTCTGAACGCTTTTCAGAATGTTATAAATCTTTTTCTTGCAAATTATCTTATGATTCGAATGCGAATGCTAATATTTCTGCCGCCTATAGATTTCAGGGAGGAAAGCCTCTCAACACTTAAGCTTTTCTTCGACAGATGGGGAATAGGCTATGCCAC
>JAVYSI010000089.1:0-2651 GCA_038729265.1 Methanothrix sp.
GAGGTGCTGAAGTAAGCGCTCGCTATGTTTATCAGGTTGTGCGCCTCGTCCCATATTATTATGGCGTTGTCTATGCTATGGCCTATCTTTTTTAGGAAAGTGCCCTTGTTGTAGGGGTTAAGCAGGTGAGAATATCCTGCTATTATGACCCTGCAGCTCTTCGCGTATTTTGTAGCTATCTCGTATGCGCATACCCCTTTGCCGTACGAATAATCTAGCAGTGCGTTATGGCCGCTTTCTATGGATTCTGCCAATCCTGCCTCGTTTATGCTGAAGTTTTTGGCATTCGAAAAATAAGCGCATTTGCCCGATTTTACCACGCTTTCGCACGCGCTGTAGAAGGCATCGCTCTCTATGGCGTTGACCCTGTCGTTTATGCATATGTTGCGCTTTCCGACTATGTCAGCGAAGCTGAAATCCAGCCCGAATTTCCTTTTTATGCCTAAGACGGCTTCCATTGCTATCTTGTGCTGCGATATCTTCGGCGTGAGAAAGAAAACGTCGAGCCCCCTCTTAAGTGCAAAAGTGAGTGCTGCTCCCAAGGACGCGTCTGTCTTTCCTATTCCAGTAGGCGCGTTTATGAATATATCGCGCCTTTGCTCCAATGCCGAATACACGTCACTTATCATGGCTTCCTGATTTAGCCTTGGCTTGTCAAATCTGAACAAGTAGTCCATATAACAATATTGCCATGCAATTGATATAAAGATTAGCGTTATTTCTTTTTGCGTGCTCTTGGTTTTTTGGCATTGCTGCTTCTTGCAGCTTTTCTCGTGCCTGTTTTCTTGTGCGATGCGCGTTTTGTTTTTCTACCTTTCGAAGCGCTTCCCTTATTTGCAGCTGTCCTTTTTGCTGTGCTTATGGATTTTCCGCTCTTCCTTTCAGCGATCTTTTCAGTACGCTTTGCTGCTTTCTTGTTTCTCTTAACATAAAGTCCCGCAATTACGCCTATCACGATTGCTACTATTGCTATTCCTCCGAGTATGTAAGCCGTGTAATTAGGTTTTGCAGAGGTCGCCACTATGGTTATTATCTTTGCTACTCCTTCATCTATGACTGCGCCCCCGACTTTTGAGGAAGTGGAATTCGCAACTACTTCAAGGACTGCCTGCCACTGCATCCCTGGCGTGTTATTTTTTGCTGGCAAGTACACAGAAACTTCTATGTGTATCTGTGAATTTGGAGGTATGGTACCTGTAGAAGGCGTTACTGTCACTATCGGCAGTGTAGAATTTTTGGCAGAAGTCTTAAAATTGGTCATAATAGTTTTGAAAGGTATTGGTGTAGCTCCCTGGTTTATAAACGTATAATTATAATGGTAAGTACTGCTTATATTTACATAAAAAGTTGGCTCTCCTGCTACCTCTCCAAGCTGTGCGCTAGATATGCCAATTAAAAAAGAAACAGAAAAAAGCGCCAAAAGCGCAACAACAAAAACATAACTAAATCGCATTTGGCACACTTATTAAATCAATTGTTCAGCAGGCGTTGCTTATGGTTATCGTCTGTGTGTATGTTCCTGCCGGTATCGCTCCAGGCACGCTCAGCCCAAAGTATATGCTGTTAGATGGCGTATTTGCGGAAATCGTAGGAGCTGCTATACTTATCCCGGTTATTGTTGGTGTAGTTGTCAGTGGATTTGTTGTAAGGAATGTATTCGAAGAGGTTGCGCTCCATGTGGTGTTCGAAACTCCAAAGCTTTGGGTTCCGTTTATCCAATTGCCTCCAGAAACCAGCACATTGGCTGCGACGTTTCCATTCGGGTCGCTGTCAGTAACCAATACGTTATCTGCATGGGTTGCCGTAGGGTATAAACTGCCAAATGATATTGCGTTCGGGCTCAAGCTTATATAGCATACTGATTCTACTGCTACATTTGCAGTAATAACTGTATTAGATCCAGTAGCAGCAAAGGAAACGTTCCCTATTGCGAGCATAAGCGTACCGCTTACTACTAAAACACTGGCAAATACTGCCAAAAATGCTTTAATTTTGTGCTTCTCCAATTCCATAAAAATCACTTCTTATTTATTCATTTATTAATAAAGCTTTAAAATACTATCTTAACAGCTGTTGCTTATGGTTATCGTCTGTGTGTATGTTCCTGCCGGTATCGCTCCAGGCACGCTCAGCCCAAAGTATATGCTATTGTAACTTGAAGGACCTATGCTTATGCCTGTGCTCTTTGATCCCTTAGATAGAAAGTTTGTTCCTAATGTGCTTAATGGTGACTGGCTCCATGATGTATTTGATACTCCAAAATTTGCAGATACACCAGTCCAGTTTGTGCCTGATAACAAGACATTTGCTACAGCATCGCCATTGTTCGTATCTGTAATAATTATATTGTCAGGATAAATCGTTTCTGGGTACAGGCTCCCGAATGATATCACATTAGCGCTTAGCGATATAGTGCAGACTGGTGGAGTGAATTTTATCGTAGTAGTGTTTCCTGCAATTATGTTTCCTGAATACGTAGATGGCGTATAATTATAACCGTTTATAAGCACATTACCAACTGCATAACCATGCAACCCAGGCACAGTGTCAAAACTTATATAATTTCCTGTGCTGGCGTTTTTGAACCCATCATATGTGATATTCCACAATGTTCCAACTGGCAGTCCTGACTCGTAAAATTTTGTTATGCC
>JAVYSI010000090.1:0-2620 GCA_038729265.1 Methanothrix sp.
TCCTTTGGTTCTGTGGGGGCGCAAGGACTACGCGCTCTGCGTCGTTTACCTCTGCTTTGGTTACGAATATCTTGTCGCCTATGCCAACTCCGAGATTCTGCCTTATATAGCCGTCGATTCTTATGAAATCCAGGCCCTCATCCTGCTGATGCGCCTGCCATACTATGGCTGCCGTAGACCTGCGCTTGCCTTTTATTTCAATTATATCGCCAGATATGACGTTGAGCATCTTCCTCGCCTTGGAATCTATGCGCGCTATGCCCCTTCCATCATCGGTCACAAGTGCTCCAGCGACTGTCAATTCTATGCCATTAACCAAAAAACCACCTTATTTTGAACATCCAACATTAGTGGACAGTATATTTTTAAGCCAAAAGTATAAAAGGCATTTACAAAAACACACATTTTGAGTTTCTGCAAAACGGGAAACTGCGAACTTTAGTCCTTACATTACTAGGAAAAATGTTATTTATGGGTCAAAAATAAATATGATTAGGGTTGTAAACAAAAAATAAAAACCATTAATTCGGAAGGCTATGGAACGTGGTTACAAATTCAGTAATCATCGCTTTCGTCGTCTTCGTCGTCGTCCATGTCCTCGTCGTCTTCATCTATGTCTTCGTCGTCTTCATCTATGTCTTCGTCCTTTGCCATTCGATCACCGAAAAGCTAGCATTATAAGGTATGCACAAAGATATATAAGCTTTTGTAAATTCTAGCACCGTTGCCATGCCAGCATGCAAGACAGGCAAAAGCCGCAAGATAAGCATTATAAAGATTTATATATTTATCTCTAGTTAAATTAATCTGGTTCGGCAATTAATCGCCGGATTTGCATAAAGCTTAGTATGCTCATTCAAGCTGAACTCGAAGGACAAGCCCTGCTTGTATATAATATTAAGATAGAATTAATTGGTGAAATAAATGTCAGACAAACCCCACATGAACCTGATCTTCATCGGGCACGTAGACCACGGCAAGTCAACAACCGTAGGAAGGTTGCTTTACGAGACGCACGTCATAACGGACAGGGATATACAGAGATACAAGGAGCTAACGCAGCAGATGAACAGGCCGACGTTCGAATTTGCATTCGTCATGGACCAGCTCAAGGAGGAGCGTGAAAGAGGTATAACCATAGATATAATGCACAGGGACTTCCAGACGCCTAAGTTCTACTTCACGATAATAGATGCGCCGGGCCACAGGGACTTCGTAAAGAACATGATTACAGGAGCGAGCCAGGCAGACGCTGCTGTTTTAGTAGTTAGCGCTGTGGACGGAGTCCAGGCGCAGACAAGGGAGCATGCGATACTGGCTAACGTTCTCGGAATAGCGCAGATGATAGTGGGAGTAAACAAGATGGATGCTGCCAACTACGACCAGAAGAAGTTCGAGGAGGCAAAGTCCAACGTACAGCAGCTGCTCAAGTCTTTGGGCTACAGGAACGTAGACGCGATAAACTTTGTACCATACTCAGCCCTTGCTGGCGATAACGTAGCAACAAAGTCAGACAAGATGCCATGGTACAACGGACCTACGCTCTTGGGATCCCTTGATATGCTCACTGTGCCGGCAAAGCCGACGGACAAACCGCTTAGGCTTCCAATACAGGACGTTTACAGCATATCCGGATTTGGAACAGTCCCTGTAGGAAGGGTAGAAACAGGAGTAATGAAGCCTGGAGACCAGGTAGTTATAATGCCGAGCGGCGCTAAGGCCGAGGTCAAGAGTATTGAAATGCACCACCAGCAGCTGCAAAAGGCAGAACCTGGAGATAATGTAGGATTCAATATCAAAGGAGTGGATAGGAAAGATGTAAAGCGTGGAGACGTGGTCGGACCGTCAAACAATCCGCCCACAGTAGTGAGCGAGTTCAAGGCACAGATAATCATACTGCACCACCAGAACGTCATCGCAAAGGGCTACACGCCTGTGTTCCATATACACACCGCACAGATAGCATGCACGATAACTGATATCCTCGAAAAGAAGGACCCGAAGACAGGCCAGGTGCTCGAACAGAACCCGGAAACCATAAAGACCGGTGACATAGCCATAGTCAAGATAAAGCCTACAAAACCGATATGCGCTGAAAAGTACAGCGATTTCCCGCAGCTTGGCAGGTTCGCCATAAGAGATATGGGAGAAACTGTAGGCGCAGGAGTCATACTCGACGTGACGCCGGCACAGGGCAAATGATTAGTGGTGCCGAATGAGTGGAGTCGCAGTAATAAAGCTTGCAAGCATCTCCAAAAACGATGCCGATGGAGTGATGAAGCAGATAAAGGACATAGCCCAATCCATAGGAGTTAAGGTCAAGGGCCCGATACCCCTTCCAACCAAGAGGATAAAGCACGCGGTCAGGAAGGCTCCCGGGGCCGATGGAAGCCACACCTATGAGAAGTGGGAACTGAGAATCCACAAAAGGCTCATACAGATATACGCTAACGACCAGGCATTGAGGCAGGTCATGCGCATACCTGTGCCTGACACCGTGCAGATAGAAATAAGCCTCACCTGAGGCTTCTACTTTTTCTTTTTTATTTTATTGTAATGTTTGGTACTTTATACGTATTGGCACCATAACAAACACACTGATACCTTTTGCATTTCTTTG
>JAVYSI010000091.1:0-2593 GCA_038729265.1 Methanothrix sp.
GGATTTCAAAAAGGAAAAGATTTTATATTAGGGATTATATGAAGGCTTATTGCAGCATTTGTTCAAGGGAATTTGAATGTGTAGGAATTTCGCTTAGAAAGCTGTGCTGGTGTACCAAAATCAAAACCACAAAAAAACAGAGAACACGCTTATCCAAAACCGCGAAAGGATGCGTATGCAAAAGATGCCTTGAAAGATCCTGAGGTTAAAACATGCCAACAATAGAAATTAGAAAGGAGCACGATAATGAGGTGATGGAAGTAATCTCCAAAATGAAGGAAGACGTGCATTCAGAAATAATAAAAACGATAAAGAGCATCTTAGAACCGCAATCGGAAGATATAATCAAAGCCCCAGGATTAATGGACATGCTCAGGTATTATCCAGATTCTATGGGAAAGTATTCCAGAGCTTCAATAATGACGCTTTCGGCCATGGCTGCTGGTGCAAAATATGAGGATTGCATATTGCCAGCGGCATCGATCCAGCTTTTTGAAGATTTTGCACTGGTCCATGATGATATAGAGGATGGGAGCTTATTGAGGAGAGGCAAGAAAACTATACATACTGAATATGGAGTAAGCAGATCAATAAACGCTGGAGACATGCTGCATTCGGCAGTAGAGGGGTTGCTGTACAGGGTGTCAAAACAGAAAAACGGGGATGAAATATATAAAAAATTCAGGGAAATAGGCAACACAACGTCGATAGGCCAGGACAAAGATATATATTATTCTGGAAGAAATGCACTAAAAGCCACAGAGGATATTTGCATAAGCATAGCAGCAGACAAGACATCTGCATATAGCGTGTATGGGCCGCTTCAGATTGGCGCGCTCATAGGCGGCTCAGGATTGGTAGAGCTCCAAGTTTTAAAGCAAATAGGGCTACCGGCTGGCATAGCCTTCCAGATAAACGACGATATAAAGGACGTTGAGGGAAAGGTAGCAGGCAAAGACAAATATGAAGATATAAAGCAGGGAAAAGCCACACTAATATTAATAAACACATACAAAAATTCTGGATCTGCTGAAAGGGCAAGGATGGAGTCCATCTATTCGAAAAAACCTTCAGAAAAGGACGACGGCGACATAAGTTACATTTTAGAGCTTATTAAGGAGACAGACTCTGTCGAATATGCAAGAAAGATAAGAAAAGAATACGAAAAGAGCGCAATAAACGCACTCGTAAAAGGCATGAACATAATCCCCAAAAACCAATATTCAGAAGCCCTTATGGAGCTCATAGGCACGCTTTATGCTGAATGAATGCCAAACAGCCTAACTGATGCATCAGTGGCCTTTACCACCTTTTCCTCCTCACGGCAAGATATACTATTATGGCAATTATTATTATGACGACTATTGCAGCTAACAGGTATTCTATCGTGTCTGGGCCTAGAACAGTCGTTGGTGAAACTGTTGTGCTTACTGGTGCAGTGGTCGTAGGTGCAACAGTTGTTGGTGTAGTTGTAGGAGCTGTGGTAACTGTGTTTGAAGGGCTTATAGTTGTTGTTGGTACTGACGATGTCGAAGTTACTGGAACCGTCCTATTGTAAACAACGATGTATATTGCAGCTACGCCGTGCGTATTGGACATTGATGGGCTCGTAGCCAAATATGCAGTATAATTTCCAGGAATCGCATTTGCATTGACCTGAAACCTTATTTTTCCACTGTATGGGGGGAGCCCTGAATCAGGTATGAACCCTACGTTTATGCCATACGGTGCAAGGGCTGGGCTTGTGCCTACAGTAACGTTGCTAGCTGTGCCATTATAGACCGTTATAGTGTAGTTTATGTAGTCAGTAGAATTAAGATATAAGAAAACGTGGCTTGGATTGACTTTTGGGAATGCAACTCCTGTAGGTGATGATGCGAACGATATCATGGTTATCGAAAAAAGCACAACTAGGGGTATGGCAATATATTTTGACATTTTAGCACGCATGGTATACACTATTCTATTATAGCTTAGAAAAGTTTTATATAATTAACCATTCTGCGCATCAGAATTTCATCTTGTATTGTCAAATAAGATAATTGAAGCACCTTAGGGTAGAATATATGTATATTAAATAGCGAACAAGCCCAGAGAGAATACTTGGGCCACGTATGCCAACACCCAATGGCACGTGCAGAAACTGCTCAGAAAAGGTTTACTAAAAATGAAGGAGATGTTTATATGGCAAATCTGAAGAACAAAAAGCTAAGCGTTGCAAACCTTTTTATATATTAATGTATAATAATGTCATAACATTAAAATATATTGATGATGGCATGGCTACATATGAAAAAGAGAAGAGGAAATATACCACAATAACTATACCTACGCCACTATTCGGGAGTATAAAGAGGAGCATAGAGGGCACGGGATTTTCTTCCGTTTCGGATTACGCTACTTACATCCTTAGGGAGACCATGGCTGAACTGAACTCGAAAAAGAGAGGAAAGGGTTCAGAAGAAAGTGCCATAGTGAAGAAGCTCAGGGCGCTGGGATATATGTGATGATCGAAGCAATCAAGTGGTTTATATGATAGAACAAAACCTTGGCGAATTAGAAGAAAAAAGCATATATATAATGAGAGAAGCGA